>NZ_JAKGTN010000025.1:0-79377 GCF_021568915.1 Vibrio sp. McD22-P3 | reverse complement strand
TGGCTTCTTTTCTTTCTGCTGGTATACGAGACAAAGTTTACTCAATACCGCCCATACTGGTTAAATTTTAACAGTGACAACAATCCTGCCAGAGGGGGCAAGACGACATTGGTTTTTAATGACCGCAATCAGATGGTTTTAATGAACATCTTTAATAGTGTTAATAGTACAGAAGCGATGATGCAATTTTCAACTATGTACCCATTCAGTAACAGTAGTCAGGGAAGTAGCTTTACAATCCCTATGCGAGCAAAGTTCCAATTAGGTTCTTCATCAGGTTATGGAAATTTTAGTTTTCAGACTCAGGTTGCTGTTAGGTATAACTAATTATCCTTCTGCCTACATTGAAGTAAGAATAATCGTACTTTGAAGTGTTGATTTCGAATATATAATGGCATGCGTTTTATAGAACTGAGCATGACATTTAATGAACCTATCTAGATTTTTAATTCTACTGTTGGTCTTCGCTAGCAAAGCAGTCTTAGCCTTAAATAGCGGCGAGTGCACTTTTACAAATCAAAAGCTAACATACTCCGGTGTTAACCTACCTAGTTCGAATGAAGTCTATAAAGATGGCGAGGTGTTAGGTCAATTAATCCTTTCGACGAATTACTCCTGCAAAACTCAAAGTTTTACTAACAATGGCGTTGTACTACAGGTTGGTACCCGAGGGGCAGCTGGAAGCTATATTGGAGAAAAGAAGTTTCGAAGTAATGTAGAAGGTATCGTATTAGAAGGCACTTTTATGGTTGGAGGTGTTGCAGGTGTTAATAACGAAATAATCTTTAATCAGTTCAAAAAACCAACATATGGAAACAACCAAAATATCAGTGGCACGTTCAATCAACCAATGTTCAACGTCATTAAGTCTGGTGAGATTCAGAACGCCAGTTCAGTAACACTAAATCTTGCTACTCAATATAACCTAGCAAGTTTTATTTATAATACCGGTGGTAGTGCATATGTTAGCCCATCTAGTGTCCCTAACTCTCAACAAATCCCGGTATATAATGCTTCTTGCAATGTTACCCATCCAACTAACGTCGAAGTCCCTGCGTTAGTAAAAGGTGTGAGGGATGAAGTTAGTAGCTACTTCAACATAGCGTTAAACTGTGCAGATAAGTCTGTGATGCAAAATAACGTTCAGTTAACTGTTACTCCAGTCAATATGACTAATGTGTCTTTAAGCTTGGACAAAAGTTCACTTCTATATAATGGTAACGGTCAGATCGTATTAATGAACATTTTCAATAATCTGGGTTCGGAATCGCAGATGTTGTTCTCTACAATGTACGAGTTTAGTAACGATGCTCAAGGAAACAGCTTCACTATTCCAATGCGTGCTAAATTCCAATTGGGATCGTCATCGGGATACGGGAATTTTAGCTTTCAAACGCAAATTACGGTTAGATATAACTAGTTTCTTCTTTCTTACATCAACAGTCACGGATAGTGATTGTTGATGGTCTTTAGAGCTTCAATCATCACATCTTCTGTCATTATGATCCTTAGGCTACATCGAATTTAATTCTCATATAACGTCTGGTTTATACTATCCTCTAAACCAATCAACGATATTGTTGGCCAATAGCAGGTAATTGGCGTGAAGACATTGGGAATCTAAAATCATAGGGGAAATTAAAAGCCTACTATCAAGTAGGCTTTTAACGTTAAGTATGAATAGAGGTAGTGAAGAGTGTACTAATTAGCTTTGGTTGTTTCGAAATACGAGAACTGTACCAATGGTTGGCCAAGTTTATCTTGATCTTTAAATGAAGACTTAATAACCATCCTTTGTTTATCAATGCCATTTTCGGTATAAAAAACACGCAATCTTTCAACTCTTCTTTGCCCCAACCATTTATTATAAGCCGCGGTTCCGCCTATCGAGTGCTTGTTGACAATTCGAATACTCATATCTGGATGTTGGTGAAGATACTGGATACTTTCTTTAAGCACTTTTTCATTGCTTATATAGCTTGAGTTTACCTTGAACACATGTGTTGCTTCGACAATGGCTCTTTCTGGTGGGAGCGTTGATTGTACTGCCACTTTCTCAGATGTTTGCTGTATTACAGCAGGTCGGGGATCTAGAGGTCTAGCACGAGTTGGCTCTGGTCCAGGAATTGCCCAAGTAATGCCCAATATAAATTCTGGAAGAACTTTGACATCCGATTCTTTTTTGATAACCGCAGATATACCGCCAAACAAGGCCACATCGCTGTCTAAATGATGTTTAATAACACTGGAAAAGCCGGTTCTAAATGGATGCGTTTCATCTTCATATTGAATGAATGGTCCATATAGTAGGGCAGTGCCAGAATCGAGTTGTGAGCGACCAAACAAGGAGATTCGAGCTAACAGGTGTTTGTTATCGAGTTGTGTGTTGTTATAACCAAGACGTGATTCAACTACCAAGTCTGGTGTTATGTTTACTCCATATGTGATGTTAGGAGAAAAATAATCATTAGTAGGCTGATAGCCCGCGGCAAACCCAAGATAGTCGTTCTCGTCATTGATGGGAGAAACGGTATCGGGAGCAGTCCATGCTCCCGCAGAGAGTGTTAAACAGATACTAAAAGTTAACAGTTTGAATTTCACTTAAACCACCATAATCATTGATAATGCCGTATTCCAAGGACATATTTTTAATGTCCATTCCCTTAGGTACCGCATACTTTTGTTGACCAAAAGGTGGCGTCATTTTGAACCTATCATCGAGTATTTTAGATACACTGCCATTAATGACCTTTAGGTGACCAAGGCTTAGGTAATAAGGGGTATTGTTCGTTGATTGAAGGTATTTTTTCCCGTCTTCTTCAATGATGTTCCAAGACAGCTGTTTAGCTGCATCAAGAAGCCCGGTCATATCCAATTGGTCGGGACGAACGATGATCTTGATCCGAGTTCTGACGGCAATATTTAGCTGGTTCTGGTCAGTTTCCGCTTTCTTAGGGATCTCTTGTACCGAAAGGAAGAAAATGCTCTCTCTATCTTTGGCTAGTTTGTTTTCAATCGGTAGAATTCTCACAAAACCTTGTTCATTAGCGCCTAGCTTAAAGATAGGTGGCGTAAGTACTAGCGGCAGGTCCCGAGTGTTGCCATCGCTATCCTCAATCCAAGATTGCACCAGATATTCACTTGCAGAATCATTGATGATGTCAACTTGATGTTCTTTGGTTGTTGTAATTATCTCCCTAGTATTAATAGGGCGCACTCCCGCGTGCGCTTCAATAATTGGAAATAGACTAACAACAATGACTAATAACGATCTCAATAACATATTTGTACCTAATTACAGCTTCGCTCAACGATGTCCTGCAAACTTTTAGAGTCAGGACTTACACTGATTGAAAATTCACAAAGACCAGAACCAACAACAAAAGTTGCTGATTGGTCAGGTTTAATCCCTGACAGATAAACAATATTGTCAGTACCAACAAATGACATCTCATCTGATTGGTTATCGAGTGAAACAACAGGTTCTCCAAATAGGTTTGCGTCTGTATTAAGTTTCACTAGTACACGTTTACCTACACGAGCTTTCAGATCTATAAGGACCGTAGAGCCTCGTCTTGGAACGTAGTTTTTGCTGAACTCCACTAATTGAACGTCTGAGTTCTCTTCTGCATTGATGTAGACTTTATTAGAGCCGTAATCATTTGAGTAAGGAATAACAGCAATACCGTCCTTGTTTGTCCTGAGTGTTGGGTTGTGATTAACAATCAGATTCTCCGCATCATCCACCTTTACAACTGCGGTGGTTTCCCCTAGATACTGAGCTGCAACAATTCCCCCGTCATAGATGAGTAAACCACCGTTGGCGCTGAGACTCCCTGACGTTGTCTCTCCATTAGACTCGACATTTGCAGAAAACTGACCGTAAGGTGTCGAGTTTCTTACCATGGCCGAGACGGAAGTATTGCCAGTTTTTGTATCATTTGAGGTTTGACTGACTGTCGTGCTGTAGTCGTAATTTCCGGTTCTACCGTTGTACGACAACTGATTATTAAGTGCACCAGTGTTTTGCTCGTGTGTTGATGAGAACACCACACTAGAGTCGTTGTTTTCTCCAAATGGTAACGATAGAGATAAACCAATTCTCTTATCACTACTCACACCATAATTGGTTTGCACAGTGTCACTAATCGTGTAATTCATACCAACGGAAACGCGACCAAGATTGAAATTCAAAGATGAGTACAGTGATGTGCCACTCAAGGATGAATTGTGGTAGGTGTCATACTTATATGATAAGTACAATGTTGCTTCACTAATGGGTTGGTTCACCGATACCTCAAATCGGTTACGCAGTCCAAGTCGAATCTGTTCATTACTGTCCATGTCACTTGCTGTAGAGACAAACTCTTCGAAGCTTAGAAAATCGGGCGATCGGTATTGATAACCAACCAACTGTAAACTGGTTGCTGAACGGTAGAATTGTTTCGCATACAAGCTCTTTAAGATAAATCCGCTGTGTTGTTGGTTATCCTCAAAACTCGTATAACGTGTTGCGCCACTTTCGAAAGACATAGCTCCAAATTGGCCTAAGTCATAGGTCACACCCAGTTCGCCGTAATAATATTGCTCGGAAAGTAATGATGAGAATTTAGGCGTAATCACGCCCAGTCCATACTCTAGACCGCCTGTTAATACCGCTGGCTGAACAGAAGAGTTCGAATTACGGTATTGACCTGCTGAGAAGGAGTAATTAAAGCTGCCCTCACGAAGTAGGGATGGTAGCTTAGTAAATGGAATAGTTCTGCGTCGAATTTGACCGTTACTTTCTTCGATGACGAGCTCTAAATCGGCACCTGTACTTGAAACGTCAAGATCATCAATTTCAAACTCACCAGGTGGCACAACGCGACTGTATAGTACGAGTCCGTTTTGGAGCACGGTAACTTTGGCCGAACTTAAGGCTACATCTTTAAGAACGGGAACGTAATTATTCCAGTGAGATTTATACATTCCGGTTGCTTTAGCAAGACTAAGGCCCGTTAGTGGTAGTGAGCCGTTAATCGCGGAGATGTTGCTTGAACGAATTTCACCGAAATTGGCTCTAGAAGTAATGCTATCTATATCTCTATATACAAAGAAATCACTCAAGTTCGAGCTAAATGCATCGCCATTCTTATAGAGGTTACCGCCGCCTTTGAGTCGCCACATGCCAAATGTTGCCAACCCTTGAACACCGAGGTAGCCATTAACGGCGGATGAATTGCTTGTTCCGCTAATATAAGAGTTGTAATTCAGCTTAACGCTGTTGACACCCTGATCCCATTTAGATGGAGGTGTCTTCAATTTACCGTCTTTCTTCTCGATGTTAATGTCGGGTACAGTAAGCACGAGCAGCGATTGTGAAGAAATATAGTTAGCCGTCGCCATCGGGCTGATGTCTGTGACGGTATAGCAGCTTTTTCCAACTTCCGGCAGTTTAATATTTAAATCCAGCAGTTGAATTTTCGAAAGACAAGGTTGGATATCGTTGGCAGCAGATTGTTTGAACTCGACAAGCATACGTTGAGAACTAAGCCCATTGAGCTCAACATCGATCATGTGCTCACCAGGTGCAATAGCTTGTTCAAACCAGCGTGTATCAAGTTTTTCACCAGAAATATCGCTATTCATAAAGCTCAAGTCGAAGTCTGAACCGAATACTTGATATGAAAACAATAGTGGGATGAAGCTTAAAAATTGATGATTCTTCATGCTGTACCGACAGAAATCAGGGAGTCAGCTCCGAAGAGGAACTGACTCCGGGTGGTATGCGAACGCGTAAGCTTTAGTTATATTCGATGGTGTAGTTTGCGACTGAAGTTACGGTACCTGCAGTAGGTGCAGAGCCACTTACATTGACATAAGCTGCGTTGAAATTGAGGATGTAAGATTCTGCAGTTTCTGCACTTGTTGGAAGCGTTGTTTCGTCAGCTTTATTGCTACCACCGTTAATGTCGATGATGCTAACGCCATCTTCCTTGAGTAGTTGGATACCCACACCACCAGCAGGAGTAGTGCTAGCTGTGTTTTTTAGTACGTATTGGTTTGCTGGATCACCAACACCGGAAAAAGCAACACGCATTTTTTCAGCTGTGGTTGATTGGCTCTTACAATCGGTTAGCGTGATGGTAAATGCTGTCATACCAGCTAAGTCACCTTTAGTTGTGCCAATACTTCCTGTAGTAATGCTCGGCAGTGTCACGTTTAGATTAGTAGATGCGCTACCACCACCGGTTGCACCACCAGTAACGGTACATGAAGCAGCAGTTACTTTACCGTTGAAAGTAATAGTGCCATCAGCGGCGTAAGAACCTGCACTAACTAGTAATATGCTGCTAGCTAAAACACTTTTAATCAGAACACTTTTTTTCATTCGATATATCCTTTTGGAATTTGAAATTTACAATAATACCTAATAACACTGATATAGTTTTCTGCCTCCCATAACAAAGGCATGTTCTATTTTACTTAACGGTTTAAAGATATTAATGAGAATTGACGTGTCTGGGTGTAGTATTATTCTCACACAGGTGTCAGATAACTGTGTGCAGTGTTTTTTGGGGATGTATAATTGATTGAAACTCGGAGAGTTTACTTTAGAATAGATAAGAAATAGTTTGGTTTATATCAGAGAGTTTTTTACCAATAGCTTCCTTTTGGATACACGCTAAAGAAAATTCAATGACGTCACTCTTATACTACTCATAAATACTATCAAACAAGCTACAAGTGGCAGGAGGAGACTTAAGAATCTGTGATATGCTGTCATAAAAAATATTGGTTAACATTTCATTCTGTTGAGCATGATGGTAGAGGCCAATGATTATACCTCTTGTAGGAAGTTGCCATAATATATATGGTGAACGGTAATAGTCGGCGATGATTTTTGGTACTATAAAACACAGCTTCTGTTGGTTAACTAATTTCATCGCAGTACTTAAATTATCTACGACGAAAGAATGTTTTATTGGAATACCATTCTTTTCTGCTATATCGAAAAAGTTGGACTCAACATCATTCCAGTCTTTGAGTCGAAGAAACATAAATTCACGTTCTTGTGATAGTTGCTCCAAAGGTTTGTTAGTATCTTCTTGAGGACAAATCACAACCAGTTTAGTTGCAGTAATGCGCTTGTATCGGATTTTTCCCGGGTGGTAAACAAGATTCAAGTGAATGCCAAAATCTATTTTCTCATCTTGAAGGTGTTGATTTGTTTGAGAATCCCATGTCATTAGTTCGATTTTTGCACTGGGGAATTGTTTTGACAACTGCAGTGATATCTCGTCACCATATAGCTCCATTAGTATGTGTGTAATAGCTACTTTTATAGGTTTACGATAATTTTCATTTGAAATAGTATTTCTAGACGTTAAAGTGTGACGTATGTCACTTAGCATTTGCTCTATCTCGGGAGCAATATTTTTGACATATTCGGTAGGAAGCATCCGATTATTCGAGCGTACAAAAAGAGGATCATCTAATTGCTCTCTGAGCTTAGAAATATCCTTACTCACAGAACTCGTCGTTTTACCAAGCTTTCGCCCCGCCTCGGATAAACTCTGCGTGTAATATACTTCAAGTAGCGTATATAGTAACTGAAGGTTTTCCACCTGTTTCATAGGTTAAGAGTTCTCAAATAATAAAACATAGTGTTATGTAGTATATTTCGTACTTGACGAGTCATCCAGTCTTACATCGAAATTTAGCACAACAAGATAAGATTAAGGAATATTATTTCTTGTAGGCGTTATGTAATGCGAAAGCCATGCGGTTCATTTAAGACTATAGCTTTTATAGCTGTCTGTCTTATCCCATCATTAGGATATGCATTTGGTGATTTTTCTTTAACTATAGATGATAAACCTAGTGATAGTGGACTCAGCCAATCAAATTACATTCGCTTCTTGGGGCAAGACTTTCTTAGTCTAAGGTCCTCACTCCGGGAGGAAGTAAGAATGTACCTACTTATTACACTGGGTTTAGCAATTTCGGCACTATCAGTATTGGTATTCTCGGTAAGAAATCGTTCGAAATTAGACACTGGCCGTAATGAAATACCGTCTTGGACGGAAAATATTATTTCCCAGCTTCCTAGCTTAATATTCCTAGAAAGTGACAAAGGTTTAGAGGGGTGTAACTGCCCTTACTATGATTCATGTCTAAAGTCTGGTGGTTGTGGCATTCACCAACAGATAGATGGACAGGAAGACAGTATTCACAATCTTAAAAACGCCCAATATAAAAAACGATGTGAATTTGGTTTTATCGACAAAATCCGCGTGACTAAGCGGACGATACCAAACAGTGAAAAAATGCTGACGGTAGTTGACGATGTTACCTCTGAGTACCAGCAGCGCTCGGCACTTGAAAAAGCACACTGGCTTGCAGAGCAAGCTGTGCAAAGTCGTGAGCGTTTTCTGGCGACAATGAGTCATGAGCTAAGAACGCCAATAGCATCAATGATTGGTTTATTGGAATTGTTGTCTTATGAAAATCGAAACATTGCTGATGACTATAAGCTCAAAAGCCTTATGTCCTCGGCAAAGAACTTACAATTATTGGTTAACGATATTCTTGACTACAGTAAGTTAGATAGCCAAGGCATTTCTTTAGTCGAGGAGTTTGTTTCATATACTGATCTTCTTGGGGACTTGGTTCGATTGCATGAAGCTTCAGCGAGAGAAAGGGGTCTTGTATTTGAAACTCAATGGGATAGTAGTGAGATCGAATTCATCCTAACGGATGCCTTAAGGCTTAGCCAGATAGTCAACAACGTCCTTTCTAATGCAGTTAAGTTTACAGAACAAGGAAAGATAAAAGTAACGGTACGAGCTACTAAACAGAACATCAGTATTATCGTTGATGATACGGGTATCGGGATCAGTCCAGATAAATTGGAATCGATATTCGACCCATTTCGTCAGGCAGATGATTCAATTGAGCGAAAATATGGCGGCACAGGTCTTGGCTTAGCGATCGTTAAAAAGCTCACCACGTTGATGTCAGGCTATATCTCGATTAATTCAACAGAGGGTGAGGGCACGAGTGTCATGATCTCTTTGCCACTGAAAAGTTACGAGTATAAGAAAACGAAAATATGCTTTAACTACACAGGACAAAATACCCATATTAGTAACTGGTTCTCTTCATGCGAAGAAAAAGATAAATGCATAAAAATAATCGACTCTATCGATGAATTGAAGAGTAAAGATGACAGAGACAGCTACATCCTGATCAATGACAAACGTTTAGGAATGGGATTCAACGAAAAGTACGGAATCTGGGAAATTAGTACTGAACCTTTCTATCCAGATCTGTTTTACAAGTGTAAAGAGAAAATCGGTACCAAAAATCGAGGCTTTACTAGTGGTGGTGTCAACAACTTGGCAGGGCTAAAGGTATTAATCGCGGAAGATAATCCTATTAACCAATATATGTTGAGTGAGCAAATGGACCTGTTGGGCATTAATGCGGTGATTGTGTCAGATGGCCTTGAGGCAAAAAAGGAGTTGCAAGTAAATGGAGAGCACTACGATATGTTGATTACGGATGTCCACATGCCGAAGATGGATGGAATATCGTTAGTTAGATGGGTGAGAGAGAATTTATCGTCATTCAAGTACAAGCCTATCGTCGGCTGTACTGCGGAGCATTCGAAGTCATTGCGCAGAAAAATGCTCGATTTTGATGACATTATTTTAAAGCCTTTCGAAGTTAAAAGGCTATTCGAAGTAATATCAAGTAACAAGGCGAAGTACAAAACTTCATCTGGGAAAAACCAGAAAATATCCAGTTATATGTCCACGTTATCTGATGATAAAAGAAAACGATTGGTCCAAGTATTTAGAGAAACAATGACCAACGACTTATATCTTCTAAAGTCGGCAGTTGATGAAGAGATAATTAGAAAAATCGCTCATAAAATAAAGGGTGGAGCTAACTCAATAGGGGAGTTTGAAGTGGGCGATGTGGCAGGGCAATTAGAGAGTCAGTGTTTAGAATCGAGAAATATTGAGGAGATTCTTGAGGGTAAAAAGGTCTTGATCGAGGTTCTATCAAATAAATTGAGAGAAGTTGGAAGTAGTAATGTATAACAGCGTTTTGTTGATTGACGATAGTAACATCGATAGAGAAGTAACCAGCGTTTATTTAAACGATCTAGGAGCCGACACGATACAGCACGCAGCAAATGGAGAAGTTGCGTCTAGAATCTTAGCAACCGAGACATTTGAACTGATCATTTGTGATGTCGATATGCCTGTTTGTGATGGCCTAGACTTCATAAAAAGACTGGCTTCGATTGATAAATCTGTCCCGATTTTGATGATCAGCTCTATTGCTCAAGGTTTTTCTCAATCGGTGGTACTAATGGCGAATCAGTTAGGGTTTAAGCACGTAAACTTTCTACAGAAGCCATTTTGTATTGATACGTTAGAAGAGACTCTGCAGTCACTGATGTTGAGCGAAAGTATCCGGCCTAATGGACTCGATGACGACTTTCAACTGCATGAGTTACTTACGGCGTTATACCGAAACCAGATAGTGAATTACTACCAAAAAAAGGTTGCGCTGGATTCACAACAAGTCGTTGGGTATGAGGTACTTTCTCGTTTCGAGCATCCTATTCAAGGCACAATACCCGCGGCACGATTCTTAACGGATGACCTACCAACAAGTTTCTATTGCCAACTCTTTTTACTCAGTTTGGAGAAGGCGATTCGTTACTGGAAATCAAATAATGTCGATGTGACGTTTTCTATTAATGCACCGCCGGATATTTTCTCTAATCCAGGAATGGTGAGCTCCATCATTGATTTAGTCGAATCGTTTGGTTTTGATTTTAACAAAATCATTATCGAAATTACGGAGGGGAGAAGTTACTTGTTGGATAGTGCATTTCTATACGCATTCAACAAGTTATCTCTAGTGGGTGTGAAGTTCTCAATCGATGATTTTGGTGACGACCATGCGACTTTTAGAAAGCTAGCGAATCTTTCGTTTCATGAGCTAAAGATATCTAGGCAGCTTTTGTTGGCAGGAAATGAAAATGAAAAAACGTACGCGTTGATAAAAAATATAGTCTCAGTTTGTCGAGAACTGAATATCCAAACGGTGGCAGAAGGAGTAGAAAATCATGACCTGCTTCAATTAGCCCAAGAGCTAAGGTTTGATATATGTCAGGGTTTTTTGTTGGGTAAACCAAGCCCAAAAGTATAGAGGTTTAATGAATGAATATTTTGATCGTTGATGATCATCCGCTAGTGTGTGCGGCGCTCGAAAATGTAATTGAAGAGAACTTTGAAAATGTTGTTGTTGAACAAGCGTTTAATGCCAAAAAAGCGTTGTCTTTTTTGGCTGAGAATAAGATTGATATCCTCGTATTAGATATTGAGTTGGGTGATGATGATGGTTTCGATTTACTTCACAAAGCAAAACGGTTTGGCTTTGATGGTAAAGTCATTGTTATTTCTAGTAAAGATGAAAAATTGTGTTCTGATTTAGCAGTCAGTGCAGGAGCTTCCGGTTACTTGGACAAAAAAGAAAGTGTTTCTCGAGTTGCTGATGCGATTAAAGCAGTAAATAGTGGTTACACCTATTTTCGCCAAATTAATACGGCCACTTCTCACGGCAACGGAACAATCAAGCTATCTACTCGTGAGAGTGCTGTGCTTCGACTGTTATTGGATGGACATACAAACAAAGAAATTGCTCGAAGGATGAACATTAGTGAGAAGACGGTTAGTACTTACAAACGTCGAATTCTGGACAAATACGATGTGCGTTCTGTGTTTATGCTAGTCAAAAACTCGAGCTATATCTTAAAGTGATTTCTTTTTAGGAAAACTAGCTTTTCCCCGCAGTGAAACAAATTTAAATACTATGGCGCCTCGGTAATGGATTACTCAAGTTAATTAATCTACGAGGTAGTCATGTTACAAGAAAATTCTATCAACTTTATTGTTGTCGAATCCCAACCATTATTACGTCAGTCATTAACCGAGCTTATTACCAATCAGTCATTCGCAGGTAACATCTATAGTCTTCGAGATTATTCTGATGTTCATACCTTCACTCAAACTAAATCGGTGCACTGTATCCTGTTTGATCCAATGAGTGACCTATCTGCTGCGTCTGAGTTGATGACCTTTCTGTCAGAATCACGACCTCATATTTATACCATTGCTTATAGTATGAATACGTCTATGTCTTACATGCGACTATTTAACACTATGGGGATTATGGGCGTCGTATCTCGTCTAGACTCAATCGAAACCCTAGAAGCTTGTCTAATGGCTGCGGCCAATGGCTATGCATTTAAAAAACATCAGAACCATGAGCAAGTTAATGAAGTTCAACTCTCAGACCGAGAATTAACAGTACTTAAATTACTTACTGAAGGCCATAGAAATAAAGAGGTAGCTCGTCGACTGAATATCAGTGATAAAACTGTCTCAACCTATAAAAAGCGAGTGTTAGAGAAATTTGACGTATCCAATATCATGGATCTTGTACCGAAAGTGAATGCTTGTGAGAGCTTTCTTACAGCGAGGTAGCATAACTCCTATGATATGCATATCGACTATTAGCTATCATAAAACCAAGATAAAAATGGTAGCTAATAGTCAGCTTAAGGTTATATTTCGGTGAAATGTGAACATGTGTGTGATTTGAGTTCTTGCACTGGGTGTGAGCAACTAAATAAGCTTCAAATGTATTTAGGGCTGAAACTAAAAATTGATGAGGAAAAAGTCGTTGAGATGAACTCCCTCACTAATATGTCGATGCTTACAGTTCGTACTTTATGTGTTTTTTCTCGTTATGGAGAAAACCACATAGTTTCGAAATACAACATCAAAGACTATGTTTGGCAACGTCCGGTGACGGATAATAACTTAACGCATACGATTCACAAATGCCGTAATGTTCTAAGGGAGTCCAAAACCGAGTTTGACGTCGTTAATATTCGCGGTTTTGGTTACTGTCTTATGAACATAAATTTTGTGGGTGGTAATATCGGTTAGTCTAGTTCGGTATTGCCTAGTAGACTTAGAGAAAGCAGCTGCAATTGTTCTCTATTTCCTGCAAAAAGATTGTCACAGATGACGTCTAACTTTGTACCTGACAATCGTTGTTTGCGAGCTTCTCTCACCAATAGCACAAGTGATAACTCACCAGAAATACTATCGGTCTTAGGCTGCCATTTGCTTATCGCCAAGCATTCTGGCGTTTGAGCAAGCTTAGGTTGCAGTTCAATAATCTCACGTCGCACGACTTGCAGTAAGTCTTTAACGGTCGCTAAATCGCTTTCATGAAGTAGTTTATCTAGCAGTGCTTTAGAAAGTGGGCTCAAATGAACCTTGCCAGCTTTCTTAGGAAACTGATCTGCAAGTCTTACCGATAATTTAACCAAGCTTAGCTGACTGTTTGGAAGGATGGTTAAGCTCATCAAACACTCGATAGGTAGCCAAAAAGCATCACCGGCGTTAAAGACATATTCATTTTTTCCAAGCTTCAACAATACCTTTCCACTTTCAACTCTGAACAGCTGATTATGTAGTGTCTTTTTACGAGATGTAATGGTCAGCAAGTCGTAGCTGATGGATTGAAAGTCTATGGCGTGGTTCATGATGATCTTTGGTAGTTAAACTGCGCGTAGATTACCGTGAGTGAATCCCAAATCCAACCAAAGATCGCACTTTTATGTGCGCTGTGCTGAACAATCATGCAAAAGTGTGGTCTGACCTTAACAAAAATAGACTTAAGTTAGCTGCGGTCTTTATACACTAAGCGTAGAATAGTGCAGCTTTTAATTTGATGTAACAAACATGACAACACAAAACGACCCATATATTGATATTCGTCCGTACAACGACGAAGAGATTCCTGCAGCGATTGATCGTTTGATTAATGATGCAGAGTTTATAGATGCAATTTTGCAACATCGCTTTTCAAATCATGCCCCTTGGTTCAAAGCTCTTATGAGCCCAATGGTAAAAGTGTACTTAAAGTTCAAGTGGGCGAAACTGGATAGCGTTGAAGCTATTCAACTAGAGGTAAAAAAATACCTAGAGCAAACCTTGGATACGACGACGAAAGGCGTGGTGTACAAAGGTCTCGACAAACTAGACAAAAATACGTCGTATCTATTTGTCTCCAATCACCGAGACATTGCGATGGATCCGGCTCTAGTCAACTATGGTCTGCATGAAGGGAACCATAGAACAGTTCGTATCGCGATTGGTGACAACCTGTTGAAGAAGCCTTGCGCTACAGAACTGATGCGTCTAAACAAGAGCTTTATTGTAAAGCGCTCCTTGAAAGGCCCTCGTGAAATGATGAAGGCGTTGGGTACTTTGTCGTCATACATTAAACACTCACTGGACACAGGCAATTCCATTTGGATCGCCCAAAAAGAAGGCCGAGCAAAAGATGGTAACGATTTTACTGATCCGGCTATTCTTAAAATGTTCCACGTAGAAGGGCGTAAGCAAAAGATACCTTTTGCTGAGTACATCCGTTCTTTAAAGATTGTTCCTGTTTCGATTTCGTATGAAAACGATCCATGTGACATCGCGAAAGCTAACGAGCTTTACGAGAAAGCGACGCATGGTAACTACGAGAAAGGAGAATTTGAAGATATCGAGAGTATCGTTCAAGGTATTGTAGGCCGTAAAGATAGTGTTCACGTTGTGTTTGGTGACGTAATCGATCAAGATTTTGATACGCCAGAAGCGCTTGCAGAAGAGATTGATCGTCAGATTCACGAAAACTACACACTGTTTCCAATCAATAAGTTGGCTGCAGGTTTGGAAGATGAGTTTATCACTGGAACGACTCGCGCGACGCTTCAAGATAAATTGGATGCTTTACCAGAGGGTGCTCACCCGTTCTTAATTGATAGCTA
This sequence comes from Vibrio sp. McD22-P3, assembly GCF_021568915.1. Lineage (NCBI taxonomy): Bacteria > Pseudomonadati > Pseudomonadota > Gammaproteobacteria > Vibrionales > Vibrionaceae > Vibrio > Vibrio sp. McD22-P3. The sequence continues at coordinate 64,472 of NZ_JAKGTN010000025.1, read as the reverse complement.
TGCGAACCCGGTAAAAAACATCATTAAAGAGCGCGAGAAACTCTCCGCTTAATTTTTGTTGTAGGGCACGAGCTCAAAGTTAAAAAAAACCAGTCGTATTGACTGGTTTTTTATTTTTAGAAAAGGCAAGCGGCTAATTGACGCTTAGTGTCTTGAATAGATCGATAAAATTGGAAATTTGTTCCAACCAAAGTTAATAGTGAGAGAAGTGGTTTTGTTCGGACTAACTGATTCATGGAAGTCTTCAGCAAATATACGTTCGCCATTAGCCAAGATAGCAACTAACTGTGTTTGATTGATAGTACGTTTAGCTGAGGAAGTATTGGTAACAGTAATGACCGCCCACCGCTCACCTGACTCGCTGCTCATGAGAACATAGTTATTGACAGAGAAGTCACTGCGATTAGGTTGGATGTTATCGTTATTTGGAAACGCCAACTCGGAATAGTGTATCGCTGGCTGATCGATACTTAATGTTTCATACTCCATCGACCTAACTGGTGAGGTTAAGGCGATGCTTAATAGTAGGAGTAGGGGTCGAAACATACAACAAATGTCCTTTCACTTTAGATATTGTTTTCTTAGGGAATCGATCATTAAGAGTACAGACTGCTCTCACCTTCTGGACGAGTCTTAAACCGTTTGTGCAGCCACATCCAGCCGGGAATATCGCGCTCAATCATTCCTTCTAGTTCCTTGTTTAGTACCTTGGCTGCAGTTTCAGGGGCACGTCTTGGAATTTGCTCACTCAAATCCTCGCCAATATGCAACGTATAATGATTGTCTTGTACGACAGTAACCCCTGAAATTACGGCACAGTTTGTGGCATCAATGAGGACGCTAGGGCCAGCGGTTACAGCGGCTTGCTTCACGGCGAAAAACGGTGCGAATACTGAGTTGTGATGACCATAATCATGGTCTGGTAAATACCAGAGTCGGCATCCCTTTTTAAGCGCTCTAAGCATGGTTCTAACATCTGTTCGGTCAATCATTTGATGGCCACTTCGGGTGCGACCTCGATGTTGGACGAACTCGTAAACCAGGTTTGAATGAGGTCGATAAACGCCAAAACCTTGAGCAAACTGACCGAATATTGAAGCGGTCATTTCTAGATTTAGGTGATGACTGCACACTACCAAGGTTCCTCGCCCCGCCGACTCTTGTTCTAAAAGGACTTCCCTGTCGACAACGGAAGAGATTCTGCGTAGTCGCCATTCAGGCCAAAACCAAGCCATACCCGTTTCAAACAGTGCGATGCCAGTGCGTTTAAAGGTGTTTCTCAGTATTAAATCGCGTTGTTGAGCTGTGTAATGAGGAAAACAAAGTGCTAGATTTTGGGCGGCAACTTGGGACCGTTTCTTGAGTATTTTCATCGCCAATAATCCAGTTCCAGTGCCTAGTCCGCGCAAAAAGGAGTAAGGAAGGACGTTGACGATGAAAGCGAGAAATCCAAAGGCGCACCAGATTCCCCAGTATTTAGGGGCTAGCATTCGCACTGAAAATAACGGTCTTGGTACAATATTCATAGTTTGAGTATTCGCGTTTAGTTGCCAATGATCCCTATTGGTAATTTGGGCAATCTATAATGAATATAAAATCGAGCAGTTCAGTGAAGACATGACTCGGAGAAGCATTGAATACCGTCAGTACTACTAATATTTCTTGATGAGAGCGCGTTCCATTGATTGGTAGTTACTATTCCCTATATTGAATGTTTAATACTGACTGGTTATGAAATTATAAAGATCTATCGATTGACTTGATGTCACGTAACGTAGTGATTTGTCGGAGGTTGTCTATAATCAAATCAAGTTTGTACATTTAGGTGACCTAATGAACTACCCAGAAGCGTTACCCCATGGTGAATTGACTCAGGTACTAGAAAATATTTATTTAGTCACAGGGTCTGTTTCCATGAAAGCGCCACACCCTAAATGGGGACCGTTTAATCTCGTCTTTAGTCGAAATATGATTGTGATTAGACAAGGAGGAGACCTTATTTTAATAAACTCGGTGAGATTGAGTGACAAAGGCATCGCAGAGTTAGATGAGTTAGGCGACGTCAAACACGTTATTCGATTGGCGGCCTTCCATGGTTTTGATGACCCTTTTTACAAAGAAACGTTTGGAGCAACCTTATGGTCAGTGGATGCGCCTTATATACTAGGGTTTTCAAGTGAAGAAAGTGCAGAATACTATCGTGCTGATCGAATTCTAAAATCGATTGATGATCTTCCTATCAATGGTGCGTCCTACCATGAGTTTTCCACCAGTACCCCAAAGGAAGGCTTGATTTTGCTGCAAAGGGGGAAAGGCATTTTGGTATCTGGCGACAGTATGCAGAATTGGTCCCGACCTGATGAATATTTCAATTGGCTTGCAAAGTGGATGATGCCCAAAATGGGTTTCATTTCTTCAAGTAACTTTGGCCCTGGATGGCTGAAAATGGCTAAACCAACGACCAAAGAGCTAATGGAGAAGGCGATGTTGAACTATGATGCTTTGCTACCAGCACATGGCTTTCCAATTATAGAAGACGCTCGAGAAGGATTTGTTTCAGCCGCTAAACGGCTACAGGATTGAATCAAAGCTATTAATAAATGCTAACAATTGATTGAATCGGTGTCTTATGATGAGACGTAGCGCACAATAAAGTAGGCTGCTCTCCTTTTGACTTGGGGTCCGCTATGCACAGCAAACATCCATACATTGTTGCATTGAGTATATTGATACTGGCAGGTTGCAGTTCTTCCATTCCTCCAGAAGAGCGCCAAGCGGTCCGCGAAGAGATTAATGCCACATCAGATACGCTGATCAACCAGCTCAGTGAACGTTACCCTGACTTACCTGAGCAACTTGCTTATGCTGATGGTTATGCTGCTGTCTCTATGTCTAACGTAAAGATCCCAGTTTTAGGTGGTGGTACAGGAATTGGTGCAATCTATGATCAACGAGATGGCTTAGTCACCTATATCGACGTTAATCGATACGAGGTGGGGGCAGGCCTTTCACTGGGCACGACTCAAGCGTTGGCCATCTTCAATGATGCTTCAACATTAAAGGAATATCGTAGTGGATCTTGGGAACCTTCAGTCGGAGCAGAGTGGTTTTTAGGTGAAGATGGCCAGTTTAGCAGTATGAGTTTAGCTGGTAGAGACGAAGACGTACCTATCTATCTTATTTCTAGTTCAGGTGGCGGCGCTGTCGGTAGTGCCAAAGTTGTGTCGGTTTCGGTCAACTATGACCTAACAGAGACAGGACTTGGAGAAAATCGAGTACCAAATAAAGAGCCTATTCCTGCCAGCGATGTGCCACCTAAAAAGTGGGACCGAGCGCTACCTTTCTATGCTCAGAATGTTATTGATAAAGGATTTAGCTTGCCTAAGCCATTTGGTATTAGTGTGATTTATGCCGATACATTCCAACAAATGCAGCTTAATGATTTAGAAGTAGGCTTTCGAGGTTCTAACAAAGTACCGATTGACTTCGTGTCGTTTGATAACAATACCAGCCATACACAAACTCCACAGTTAAAGTTAGATGCTTGGGTATTCCCGTTTATGAATGTCTTCGCAACAGTTGGTAAAATCAGTGGTGAAGCCGATATTCAATTTACTATCGATGGGAACGACTTTCTCAATCAAATCGGTGAGGATTGCTCAAGAATAATTAATAAACCTGTTTGTATTCTCCAAGAGCGCTCACTAACGGTACCAGTAGTGGCTGACTTGAGTGGTACCAACTATACCGTTGGTACTATCCTAGCTTCAGGATGGAAAGACTACTTCTTTACGGTGCCAATTTCGGCCTCTTATGCGGATATGCGTCGTAGTGATGCTGAAGGATTTGTTCTTAATATTTCCCCTCGTGTTGGTAAGCAAATTCCACTTAAAGGCACTCAATCCATTGCCATTTATGCTGGGGCAACTTATCTGGATAGCCGTTTGACCATTTCAGGCTCACAACCTATCCCAGGAACCAGTGAGTCTATTGATTACAAGGTCGAGCAAGAGAATATTGATAAGTGGTTAGGGCTAGTGGGTGCCAACTATAACTTCAATCGAGATTGGTCTATTTCTATGGAGTATGGACAGAATGGAAGTAAAAAGCGTCAGTTTGTTTCGAGTCTAACCCGACGCTTTTAATTGAGGTCTGCCCATCCAATGAGATGGCGATGATTGAGCCGGATAGGATTAGATAAACTAATCGACAATTCATAAAATTATTCGTAATTAAATTACTTAAAACATTTGACCTTCATCACGAAATGAGTAAAATTCGCTCTGTCTTTTGAAATGTTATTACATAAGGTAGAGAAAATGAACGCAGCACTTCTATCAACATTGGACACTGAGAAAACTACAGAAGTAGAAAAAGCATCAAAATCTTCAACTTCTACTCTAGGTGAGATCGCAACTATCCTAACTATGTACCTTGCGACTTCAGCTGTAGTTTTGTTACTTAGCCTAACTTGGGTTATGTAACCAGCCTTTCAAGGATTTGAAAAGTAAGCGATACTCCCTAAAGCAGTTCATGTGAGTATCGCCTAAGTCCCCCCTTCTTTAAGAGCTACGGCTCAACCACAACGTACTTACCATTGCTCACCGCAAGAAACCAATTTCCTCTCGAAACAAAGTACTGTTGTCCTCTTTTATTTACTGCGGTCGCCCCTTCAGGGAGCTTTTTCACCATTTGTCCTAGTCGATAACGCCTCTTTGGTGGCTTCTCTACGATAATGTATTTGTGCTTCTCTTTTTTGTAGTAGTGACCATCAATCAACGCATAGGTAACGCCTGCGATGGCTAGCATAACGGCGGAGTCCGGCAATCTATGTGGCTCATAGTGGTGTACAATGTGAACTTCTTTCTTATGATGTTTGTGCTTTTTCCACGGTTTGTCGAAGTGTTTATGCCAAGGATCAGCAAAGGTAGGGGAGGACAAAACGCTCAAGAATAAGATGAGTAATAGCGCTTTTTGGGAGAATTTTTTGTTCATGAATGACCTAAGAGATGTGTGTTCTCAGGTCATTGTCTATGTATTCACGATTGTCGAGTTAACGGCCTGTCAGCAGCTGGTAGGTTTTACATGAAGCGACAATAAGTTAGCTTACTTAAATAGTTATCATGAATGCGTTAAGTCTGGATGTGATTGGTAGTATTGATACAACGCATCAATATCAGGGCTACACATTACGGACATAACTTGCTTTAGTGTATCTAGAGGCCAGTTCCACCACTGCATCTCAAGCAATTTATTGATCTGATCTTCGCTGAAACGTTTTTTGATCACCGTATTATGTCCAACCACAATGGCATAGGGCTCTACGTCTTTGGTGATAACCGAACGAGCGCCAATGACAGCGCCATCGCCGATTTTGACACCAGGCATAATCATCGCTTCACTGCCAATCCACACATCGTTGCCAATGACGGTATCGCCCGCTTTCTGAAAGCCATCTTTGACATCTGCACCGAAGGTTTCTTGTGAGAATGGGAAGGTAGAAATCCAATCAAGTCGATGCCCTTGGTTGCCCGCGAGCATAAACGTTGCCCCTGACGCAAAAGAGCAAAACTTACCGATGATCAGTTTATCAATATCGGTATAAGCACCGCTTTCCCAAAATTCTCTCGTGGGTTTATCGCCCAGTAGGTAGCGCACGGCAATGTCTTCGAAGCTCTTGCCGTGGTAAAAGCCAGAGTAATAGGAGTAGTCGCCAACCTGAATATTAGGGTTAGTAACCTTGTCTTTGATGACTTCACCTTGAAGCCAGTTAGGAAATGTATTCATGTCTTTCGTTCTTTTTGGTAATGACTCACAAAATCTAGCACGACCTTTAGTCGCTTCCAATGAGCTTGTTGTCGAAGTTTGTATTGCCCACTAAGTTACTTATAACAGTAGACGTAATGAAAGGTGAAAATATGAAGGGATTTCATATTAGACAAATGAATTTGGAAGAGGTGCAGTTAGCGGTGGATTGGGCGGCGAAAGAAGGCTGGAACCCAGGGCTCAATGATGCGCAGCAGTACTTCCTTGCTGATCCGTCCGGCTTCTTGTTAGGGAGTTTAGACGGTGAGCCGATAGCGTGTATCTCAGTGATCAAATATGACCATAGCTTTGGGTTCTTGGGGTTTTATATCGTCAAACCAGAGTATCGGGGGAAAGGATATGGAATACAAATTTGGCGTAAAGGTATGGCTTATTTAGAGGGTTGCAATGTTGCTTTGGATGGCGTCGTAGACCAACAGGACAACTACAAGCGCTCTGGATTTGTCTTGTCACACCGTAATATTCGCTATCAAAGCCTGACCGCATCATCGCCATATAATCAAGAGACTATCAAGCCTTTGCGTAGTGTAAGTTTGGATTTAGCTCAACATTACTTGCTCCCCTTTTTCCCGTCACATCGAGAGGCGTTCTATCAATCATGGCTGTTTCAACCAAACAGTGTGGCTTTGTATGCTGGTACACCTTCTGATATTAAAGGTATTGGGGTTATTCGGCCTTGCAAAGACGGGTATAAAATAGGACCGTTATTTGCTGACTCAATGAGTATTGCAAACATGCTCTATACTGGACTTACCTCGAGTGTTAATCCAGAACAGCCGGTTTTTCTAGATGTCCCTGAAACCAACAAAGCAGCACTAGAGTTGGCATCAAATCATCAAATGACCGCCTGTTTTGAGACGGCGCGCATGTATACCAAGGGCAGTCCTGATATTGCACTTGGTAGAACCTTTGGTGTGACTTCTTTTGAAATTGGTTAGTTGCCTGAAAGCTCATGTTAAGCGGTGGGTCGTGCTTCGCTATCAGTCAGATTGTTGACCCATCGATGGCTGAAAACACGCCAAGTAGCGGGGAAAGCTTTGACGATCTCTTCTGATGTCATCATTAACAATACTACCGGAAACGACCAGTCAAAGAACATCGCACCAATACCTGCAGCAGCGACTTCCTGAGTACCTAATTGACTGATCATTAAACTATCAACAAACCCCAAGCTGCTCATCAGTAAGCTTTGCAAAGCGATAGGCACGCCGAGCACCAATACACGTTTGATAAATTCGCTAAAGGTTTGTTGTTGCATCGCTTTCTCCCTGCTGTCTGTCTTATTAAATTAATAAGAATCAACATGGTATGCAATCAGTTACCTTAGATGAGATGTCGAGTTAGTCGCAATTTTTCTTATATGGAAGCGTTAACCAAGGAGGCTTTTTCTAGCTTGAGGCTAAAGAACAAAGACAGGTGATAAATATTGCGAGAGATATCGCTAACTTGGTGAAATTCTACCTGTGATTGCACCAATATGCAGCGCGCCAGAATGAGTATTAAGCTTCAATCTGGAGTTGGTTGAGATAAAGGCCTTAATATTCAGTTGGTTGAGGTTGTGTAATTATCCTTATCATATCTGGCATTCTTCTTGAAATATGAAAGTTAGACATAACTATTCATAATAAGGAGATATCCAACATGAACATGACGTTCAAACTTAAACTTGCTGCAGTGAGTGCTTCAATGGCGCTTGTATCGGGTATAGCAGTGGCTGAGGAAGAAACGATTAAAGTCGGAGTATTGCACTCCTTATCTGGCACCATGGCCATCAGTGAAACCACGCTAAAAGATACCATCTTAATGCTGGTGGAAGAGCAAAATAAAAAGGGCGGTTTACTCGGGAAGCAGCTAGAAGCTGTGGTTGTCGATCCTGCTTCCAACTGGCCATTGTTTGCGGAGAAAGCTCGCGAGTTAGTGGAAAAAGAAAAAGTAGATGTGGTGTTTGGTGGGTGGACATCGGTCTCTCGTAAGTCGATGTTGCCCGTTTTTGAAGAGTTAAACAGCATCTTATTTTATCCAGTGCAGTACGAAGGCGAAGAGTCTTCGAAGAATGTGTTCTACACTGGTGCCGCGCCGAACCAGCAAGCCGTTCCTGCCGTTGACTACCTGATGACCGAACTGGACGTCGAGCGTTGGGTGCTGGCAGGGACGGACTATGTTTATCCGCGCACGACGAATAAGATCTTAGAAGCTTACTTAAAAGACAAAGGCGTCAGTGAGAAAGACATCATGATCAGTTACACGCCATTTGGTCATTCTGATTGGCAGTCGATTGTTTCAGACATTAAGAAGTTTGGCTCTGAGGGTAAAAAAACGGCGGTGGTTTCTACGATTAATGGCGATGCGAATGTCCCCTTTTATAAAGAGTTAGGCGCGCAAGGTGTCGTGGCATTATGTACACTCGATTTGTTGACTTAAGTGAGTGACCCCATAAACTTTAGCATAACGAGAGCCCTTATTAAAATATATTTTATGTCAACAGTGACAACAAATTTCGCTTTCACTCTCCCTTGAAAATCACTGCCAATAATAGAGTTGCTATAGATTTTGTTGACATAGTTTTGATTCACATCTCAAAAACACTCAAGCAAACTCATCTTTAAACATATCTGATAGATCACATTCTCTTTGGGTGCTTCCAACGTTGAGTGTCCCCCAAAGTATTTTACTTTTTCTTGTTTTGTTGTTATCGAGGAAGTTAAAGTTTGAAACTAAGACTCCACCAACACGGCAATCCAAAGACCGTGTGGCAACAAAGTTCGAAACTCACTTTTGGACAAAAGTGCGTTAGAGGTGACCCTGCTTAAAATCAAAAAGAGGTCATATCGACCTCTTAGGTGGATTCGTACTCTCGGTTCTAGAAGACTTACAAACTAAGCACTCGAACTCACTTCACTGTATCTAACTTATCTAAGTTCATCAGGAGACCAAAATCAGGAGCGTAGAAAAAGAAACGCGCTTGATATTGACTTCTTTTCTGTAACTCGTCTCCTAATTTTTGCCTCAATAGATTTGCATCTTGAATGCCTGTTATTACAGCCAGATTAGAATAGTTCTTGTGTTGAGCAGCTCGTAAGAAGAAAGGCAACTTCTCATAGTGTTCAGCGTAATGAAGTGTTGCGGGATACCAATGGACTTCTTGGAGCATAGACATCATAAAGACTAGAGTTTCTGCCTCTATTAAGTTTTTAAAAGTAATGTCTTGTCTATCAGCCTGTCCTTTAAATAACTCTGCCACTGGAGATAAGAGGTTATCATTAGGTCTTAAGACCTCTTGTAGTGAATCTGCATTCCCATAGAATGTGCTAAAGCTCTCAAGTTCAGTACCTCTTTGAACAAGTTCTGGTGGAGCCATGTAGCTAGAAGTGAAGAGTTCATGAAGAACTTGATAGCACCTAACCTTTAAGAGAGCTGCCACTATATAGAGGAATGACTCATATAAGAAAGCTTTAGGAGCATCACTCCATCTTTCATTCCAGTAGCTCAATTCGAGTGGTCTCGTTTTCATCTCTCTAAGCTTCTCAAGAAGTCCAATAATATCCTGAGCTAGCTCTTGCTCATTTGTTACATTACCTTCAAGAAGAACCCAATCACATATCTGATTCCTGACTACTTTTAGCTTTCCGCAATCTTCGAGTACCTTGCTAGGGAAGCTACTTTCATCTGGACGTTCTTTCACTCTAATCTCTTGGACATAAGTCACCACCGAGTCAAAGAAGTCCTCTCTATACATTCTTAAACCTTTCTTCTCTTGAAGAACAGCTTGCTTTAATGACTCAAACTTAGCTCTAGCTTCATTAGCTGGTAGAGGTGTATCACTTGTAATGTAGGCAGGAACAGCACCTTTCTTTGGTTTCACATGAAGAGGCTTACTGTAAAGGAGTCTTACTAGTTGCTCCCAGTTTTCATTGACAGCTTCAGGAGTAGAGAAGTTAATGCCAATTCTTGCATCCATGAATACAGGAGCAACAGGCTCACCATTGTCTTCAAATTCACACAGTATAGGAATGAACTTGCTTTGCTTTACCTGAGAGTAAACTTTACTTGAGATGATAGTAGACTCAGTACCAACTCCCTTCTCTCTAGCATCAGCTCTCTCTTTGTACTTAGAATCACATACAACTAGAACATGAGTCACGTCTGGGTCAGTTACCATAGACTCCATGAAAGCATACTTATTATCACCTTCATTCAAGTCATAGATATCAAGTATTACTTCTACACCATCACTAATTAGCCTATCAGCCCACAGCTTAACCATCCCTTGATGATGTGTACTAGACCAGCTATACGAGATAAAGACTTTTGGTTGCTTGAGTTCTTCTGTCATCAATGCCACTCCCAGAAACAATCTACTTCTAACAAAACATTATCTTACAATGGAATCTATGCCACAAGTTTGATGTCTACCTATAACTTTAAAGGATGTTCCATAGCCACACCAAAACTGACTACAAATTACAGCAAAACGTCACATTCGCTAGGGTAATAAAGCAAAATCAATATTTTAGTTGCAGCATTTATTCGTAACAGCCCTATAACATAGTCATACCTAACTGAGGGCACTAGTTCCGAATATCATAAGATAGCGTTTGAACTCCTTGTGATAGTTTTATCAGAAAGATGGTACTTTGATAGAAAGGGCATAAGAACTATGCATTTGAATCCCCTCAAACTAACTTTGGGGCAAAGACTCAGAATTTCTTCTTTCTCCATCTAATCCTGCTGTTCAATGACTAATCCCGAATTTAAATGGAAACATTTTGCCCCTGAAATCACCTTATGGTGCCTACGCTGTTATGGTTTAATTCCAATGGGCTACCCTAACCTCAGCGACATGCTGCAAGAGCGAGGAATTTCGGTTAACCGCTCGACCATTTATCGTTGGTTCATTGAGTATGCTCCAGCACTACGCAAGAAATTACGTCGTCGTCAATTCATCCGTTACGACACTTCGTGGCAGCTTGATGAAACCTGTGTAAAGGTGAAAGGAAAATGGCATTATCTGTACCGAGCTATTAACAAACAAGGAGAGAGGCTAGACTTCTATTTCTCCCACAAACTATCAGTTCCTGAAGCGGTGTCTGCGCCACGCACCTAGTAGCGGCAAACATACTTTTTAACAATGTTTAGTAGAACGCAAAGACGCTACCTAAAGTAAACAGAACAGTCTATTCACAATTGAAAAAAGGTAAATAGGAAGCCTTATTATAAATATTTGTCTTCGCGTTAAGAGGTCTACTTAAATAAAACCCCTGGTGTGCATATACTCCACTCTTCTTACATATTATTAATTGTTCAAGGCTTTCAATCCCCTCTACGATTAATGAACAGTCATGTTTTGTTAAGAGGTTTACAAGCCTATGTAAATGTTCCAAGACTGAGTCACTTTTAATCGCGCTCCAAAACTCATGTTTATCTAGCTTCACAAAACTGAGATTCATCTGGTTTAATAAACCGTTGTCAAAGTTCGATAATGTTATATCATCCAGTACTAATTTAATACCTGCGTCACTAATCAACTGCAGATTATTCAAGGATGAACTATCGAGACTATCATATCCTCGCTCTGTAATTTCTATGTAATCTCCGCTTTTAAGACCTCTGAGTAAAATATGAAAAGTGGATCTGTGTTTAAGTAATCGTGGTTCAATATTGACCCCGACTGGGCTACTTGCCCTTGAAATACATACCACGTTCATCTGTTCTCGGAGTAACTCTAAGAGGACGTTTTCCTCTGCGCTTTCGAAGAAATAATCTGAGTCATAGTCGGTTACACGTGTAAGCAGCTCGTTATAGAGTACGCCATATGGTGTAAAAGCGGGTTGAAAAAAATAGGTTGCGTCTAAGTCTAACATGAGATTTCGTTACCATAAAGATAAAGACAGGAATGTATATCTAATTCTGAGGCTAACCCAAGTTAGAACCTATCTCATCAAACTACTCTTTTACGGAATACTCATGGGCGGAATTTTGCAGTTTAATATGAGTGTACTGCTCAGATTACACTTTAGCCGGTAACTACGGCAAGACTAGATACAGAAAGTTGTACTTTATGTAGGTTGTAAAAATGGAAAGGTAGTATATTGAAGGGGGCTTTGTTACTTAATTCGGTGAGAAAACATGTTAGCCCCATATTGTTCACTTCTTAAACAACATACAGAGTTTTAGGCATACCAGGCCCTGTAAGCTTGTTCAACGCTTTAATCATAGCGTAAAGTCTCACCAACCTGAGCATTGTAATTTCTTAGGTTTAGCTTCCCGCCTAGCAGCTGTTTTACTCGGTACATTGCAGTCTCTGATAGAGAGCGCTTATGATAACCATACCGCTTTTTCCACTTCTTATCGGAGCCGTAGAGCTTTTGGCAACCTACCGCTAAGTTACGAGGATGCCCTTGTTCCCAGAAAGCTGCTCCCTCCCTTGACGGGATAAGCGGAACAGCACACTTGAACTGTATGGCACCATGTTAATTCCGTGTGTCATAAGTGCCATCGCCTGATATCTCAATGATTTTGCGACGTGTTTGCTTAAGTAGGTTGGGAAGCACTTCGGCATCGGTAACGTTAGATAACTCAACTCTGCTACGACTATTTCGTGGGTGTTGGTATCTACCGCGACATGTAGTTTACGCCAACCCCTACGTTTCCTGTCAGTACCATGCTTCTTGACCTTCCATTCACCTTCACCATAAACCTTAAGACCAGTGGAATCAATGGCTAGGTGTTGGATTGCTCCTCGAGTTTTGGGTTTAAATGAAACCTCAACGGCCTTGGCTCGACGACTTACACATGTGTAGTGCGGGCAAACAAGCGGGATGTTAGCCAGCTCAAATACGGAGTCAAGAAAACCTTGTAGCGCTCCCAATGGCATAGAGAAGACGCGTTTCACCATCAGAGCGGTAGTAATGGCTAAGTCGCTGAATCGGCGTGGTCTACCTCGCTGCATTGTTTTTTTTGCTTCCACTCGGCAATCGCTTCGTCATCAATTCAAAAGGTCAGAGAACCACGGTTGATTGACGCCTTCCAGTTAGTTGTTTTGTAACGAGGTTTAGGGATGAGGCTACAACGATTGATGGGTATAGCCGATCAGATCGTAGCTTCTTGAATTAGTTCCATCACATCAAAGCCATTCTCCTTTCACTTTGATATAGGTCTCGTCCATACGCCATGAGCTAGATACTGGCTTTTTCGACGCCTTGCCTTGTGCTCTAGGGTTGGTGAAAAGTAAAGAGTACAACGATTAATCGTTGCGTGGTCAACGGTTACTCCACGCTCCCTCTGAATCTCCTCAATTTCACAATAACTGAGTTTGTAAGCTAGGTAATAGCGATTGGTTTCAAGCATAACTTCGGAGGGAAAGTGATAGCCTTGAGCGTGAATATATGTACCACGTTGTTTAGTGCGCCCAAGGCATCCATTTTTAGTCATAGCTATTGGGAAAAGGTATCGAGTTCTATATCACCTTTCGATGTCAATACTCGTTGAAGCTCACGCTGTACCACCGCATATTTTGTCAAAAATTGTAGTCTGACTCCACTGACAAAAGACGCTTGCTGAATTTCTACGTACTCCATCAAAGCGTCTGCTAATTCGAGATAAATCTGAGCCTTGACATAAATTTCTAAGGTTCCTTTATTCGTGTCCCCGCGTATGTCTTTGGAATAAATATCGGCGATATAGTAAAAGGTTAGCGCTTCATCAAGTATCTCTCCGAGTGTTTTATTATGTACGATCTTTTCAAAAATCGTACTGACCGCCGAGCCAACATATGGCATTCTTCCAAGAAGAATAGCTACGACTTTTTTGTAGGCTTCTCTAGAGTTTTCTTTAAGCATACGTTCTGATACTTGAAGTTTCGCCACTTCATAATTTTTTCTAACAAACGTTTCGACAATATTACGGCCTGCCAAACGACTCTTCTCTGCAGAGAGTATTTGGGTTAATGCAGTTTTAGATAACATAGATTTTTCCTCGGTTACAAAAATAAAACTTTGTTCTTATTCATCTAAGTTAAATGTAGTTTCTACAATAAAACTAACCCCATCCGTAAACATGGAAAGGAACGTTAAGGCTTTTTAGACGTCTCGAATGGAGTAAACGCTTCCAACTCTATTATATCTACGATGCTCGTAAGTTATATGTAAAAAAAAGATTGTAATTACCCCCTTACTCGTGGATTCAATAGTCTGAGGGGAGTTTAGTTAACCATTCAAGGATTCGAATCACTGCGAATGCTGAATAAGGTCAACTAGGTTTTTGGTTGAGAAAAAGTGTTCTGAAAATTCTAATACGGGAGCGATCTACTTTTATGATTAGTTTGTTCAATGTTGAGATTGTTTCAACTAAAATTAGTCCTCCCTGCCTAAAGCTCACTTTAAGATGTTTTTTGCAATAAGCCCGTTTTTACTCCCTACAAGCAATAGGGAAATGTTGTCTTTAAGCTCGGTTTTACTTTGTTTTCGAATCAAGATAATTTACAAAATACTACTTATTCTTGTTGAATAACAATATCTAGAAGATAGAAAGAAGACCATAAAAAAATCGAACCAGTAATAACTAGTGTTAATGCAATATCCAACATCATTAACTTCAAAGAAAATGACAATAGAGCAAGTGAGATAATAAAAAGGATGGTAATCAATGTGTTTGAAACCAACTTATTGCCCCTGTGCCAATTGTAGTACTTGCTTCTTAATATTTTTAGCATTCTTCTTATTCCACTAATCTAATAATAAATCACTGTCTACGAAATCTACTACTTTTCAAATTTCACGCAAGATAGTAACTATGCCAAAAGAGGGAAAAACCTCTGATAGCAGCAAATCATAGAGTTTATATTGCCAACACTTCTTTATTTAATAAGGAAGATATTTCCAACCTATACACTTACTTATCCTACGGAATTATCTAGCTGTCCGTTAGGCCACTACGACAACTAGCATGGCTGGAACATGTATATGTTGTTGGTTTGGGTGCAGTTATCGTTTTAACAACTTGACTCTTGAGCTCAGGGGGCCATTTTAGTGATTTAAAAAGAATCTACAATTTAACTATTTCTTATAGTTCCATACCCAAGTTTATCAGACGTACGTTTTATCCATAAGAGATAGGATGTATCTTTTATGTATAGCATTTTTACTAATAAAATCACTAAGTACTTTTTGAACAATTCACTTAATACTATGAAACAAAAGTATGAGCTATAGCGTGTTGATATATCTAGACTTTCATTCCATCTATGAAGAAGGTTCTGTTGTAAGGATACGGCGTAAAGTCATTCAACCCCTTATAAATAAACACTTTCCACCCCCCCCTAAAGCAGAACTCAGGTGTTCACCCGATATCGATCTTGCCTTGACCTAGGCAAACTGAGCACAAAAACAACAGAAGGTCATTGATATGAAAGCATTACAAGTGGTGTTGTTTTATAAGCCTGGTCATATCGATTATCACGGAAAGCGAACAGAGGTGGCAGCGAACCAGATCGTTATGGTCGGGGAAGAGGCCGAAATACATGCGGCAAACCGCAATGACTGGATGAGCGTATTCTTTTATCCGGGTGAAATTTGCTTAGTTTATCCATTATTAACAGACCTTATTAAATCCAGCGATACAGCTTTTCAACCCGCAGTTGGTGAAGTGAACGCGGTTCCTGTGTTTGATGAACTGGTGAATGTCATTCAGCAGCTTCACAAAGTGAACAAAGCAGTGATGTTGCGGTTCGTCTTTACCTACTGCCTTGAGATGGACAAGCCTTACTTCTCCAATCTTCTTAACCTATATGCGAATTCTAATGAAAAAGTTTTTGATTTTGTAAACAAGCATTTATACGAGCAATGGACAGTATCTCGCTACGCCGAAAAGCTTGGAATGGAAGTGACTAAGCTCAACACAGCTTTTTACAAATACTACGGCCAATCAACTAAAACCTGGCTGACCGAGCAACGCCTAAAGTATGCAAAACAGGTGATTTTAGAAACGGATTGTAGGATCGCAGACGTCGCTTTTGATGCCGGTTTTAGTAGCCACTCCCACTTTATTGGTGCTTTCAAAAAGCGCTACCAATGCACCCCATCCGAGTTTCGTGCGGATAGCAAAAGATAGGAGGTCGATATGGACCTTAATGCGATTATCAACGAATTGTCCCAGATGTCTGCTCAATCAGCACAGGACATTAAAACCAAAATGGCACAAGCTAACCCCAACAACCCAGATCAAATGCTGCAAGCCCAATTTTCAGTGCAGCAGTATTCCAACTTTCTAGGGTATGAGAGTGCCTTGATCAAAGCAGTCAAAGACATGGTGCAGGGGATCATAGCGAAGATATGAACAGTTCAAACAAACAACTGCTTGTTGAAGCAGCACTGGCAGCGGCAAACCATAGGCTAGAAAAACATGCACTTAGCATCGTAAATGCTTTCCCTTTACTGATTGAAGATGAAGAAGACAGGCGAGTTTGTGCCAGCTTGATCTACTTTGCTCTCGACAAAAGAGCTCAGGCAATTCGCTCTCTGAACGGGTTACATACACCTCAAGCTGAGGGTTTGCGTTATCTGTATGTGTCGACCACTGAAAGTGCAGACACACGAAAAATTTGTTCACTGATTACCGGAGGTCAACATGGAACTGAGTGCAATTGCTAAAGCAACCTCTTTAGCTCTGGATAAGCGGACTGAAACAGTCAACCCAGATAAAGCTATGGTGGGTAAGTTCAGCCAGTTAATGCAACAAGGAACTCAGGAAACAGCCAAGCTCAATGACATTGTCGGCCCAATGCCTAACTCAAACGCTCCTATGGGAATTTCACCCGATCAGGCTATTCAGAGCCAAACTATGGTGACAAGAGCTTTAGTGGAAGTCGACCTTGCAGCCAAAACCGCTGGTAGCCTGTCTCAATCGATCAACAAGCTGGTGACAATGCAATGAAGAAGTTCAAATGGCTAGCCTTGGTAATGGCTTTGCTGCTGACAGGTTGTAAAGTCGAACTCTACCAAAACCTGCCGCAGTCTGAAGCCAACCAAATGATGGCGTTGCTTATGCTCAATCATATTGATGCAAGCTCTGAAACTGACGCAAAAACGGGCAAGGTAACGCTGAGGATCGAGAAAAATCAATTTATTAATGCGGTTGAATTGTTAAGACAAAATGGATATCCGAAGGCCGAATACGTTGGTATCGAGCAGCTATTTCCTTCCGGTCAGCTTGTCTCTTCCCCTGCTCAGGAAGACGCCAAGATGAGCTATTTAAAAGAGCAACAATTGGAAAGAACCCTATCTAGCATGGATGGTGTTATCAGCGCACGAGTATCAATTGCTCAAAGCGATAAGAGCACCAATACAGGACGTTCAGCACCCAGTAAAAAATCGGCTGCTGTGTACATCAAGTATTCACCGGAGGCAAACTTAGGCAATTCAGAGTCTCAGATACGGAATCTGATTAAAAATGCGGTGCCTGATTTGCAATACGAAAACATCAGTTTGTTCATACAACCCGCAGACTTCCGTTACCAGCCAGTCGTTCAACCTAACTCCGATTGGGAGGATGTCCAGAACTGGCTCATCGCAAACAGAATTCCGGTAACCGTTGGTTTAGGTAGTGTGGTTATTACCGGTGTAGTTGGGTTGGGGTTAAGCCGAAGAAAAGAGGGTTGAAGATGTTTGTTGATACAATATCGCAGAACAAAATGCTAAGGCAGGCCACCACAAGGTTGCACCCTCAATGGTGGTCAGAGCTGGATTTGGAGACTCTACACTCTGTTCAAGAACATAATCAATTGGTGAACAAGAGACTTGATAACGTCATTCTAAGCCGAGCAGGGTGTCAGTCAGTATGGCTAAGTGAATGCTCAGAGGAAATGAATAAGTGGCTGTCTGTTTTGCCAAGAATCTCTCTAATTGCGACAGCCGCCGGGCTGTTGTCGCAAAACTGCCCGGATTACTTGTGGGATAGCAGCTATCGAAGCGTCTTAAAACAGAAATTTACTCAACCTCAAATTGAACAGTTGATCGCTCTATGGCCAACGGGTAGCGAACCTCCAGCATGGTCAGAAAACGATGTTCTGGAACAAGCTGAGTTTTTTAGTGCCAGCGCCATATACTACCTTTGGAGCGATCAGCCTTTTTGGTTGCTGTTTCGCCTGAGCTTACCGGTACTCGATACACCAATGGCACTTACTCAAGACGACATAGAGCGCGTCGAAAGCTGGATATTCAGATTGGAGCGTTTTTTATGAAGCCATTTGCTATATCAGTAAGGCATTGTGACTTAGACAAATCTAGTGACACGGTTGCCAAACAACAAATTGAATCAGCCATCCGCAGAACATATTGTGAATTGAATGCCCGTCAAAGAATAGCTGCAATCATTCGTCAAGCACGTCTGAAAAGGGATGAGGCCCATCACCAAGCCGAACGTATCCTTCAGGAAGCACACCAAAACGCGGAACAATTGGAATCGACATGGCGAGAACAAGCCCAGCAACAAGCAGTAAAGGAGTCGGTTAGGTGGCTTGTCGAACAAAGGGAGCTTGAACGTAGCCTAATCGAAAACTTGAAAGGCCGGATTCGTCAGCAAGTACGCGATGTTATTGAGCAATGGTCCGTTGAGCAGGACATCAGCCAATTTTTGGTCAAGCGAATAAGCGACCAAATCGCTACTCAAACAACCAAACAAGCTCTGACTCTTTTCGTTCCTCAAGAGCATTACTCGACGATGGAGCAAGAGTTTGGAGAGCATTTAAATGTGCAGATCAACACTGAGTTGAATCGAGCTCAAGCAGAACTGTCATCAAACAGTTTAGTTGTCAGAATCGATCTCGACCAGCAATTGCGAACGCTACTCGATTCGTTCTCCCATCCTAGTCAGCAGTCGACAGCTTAAGAGAGGGGTTTAGAAAATGAGAGTTGATGGAAACGCCAGTGCAGAGCTTCATGCATTTTCTCAAAATACGCCCAATACAGCGCCCGTCAACGAGTCAACCGCCTCGCGAGCGAGCGCAGCCCTTGCTGAAGTGAGAGCAGAAGCGATGGAAGAAACAATGGAAGGGTTAAGCCTTGGGTTGAGTAGCATGATGAAGCGCTTAAACCTAGTCGCTAAAGTGCAAGATCCGATGATGAATGGTATGGAAAAGCTTCTTCAGCAAATGGATGAGATGGCACTCCAGTCTATCAACCGAATCTCTGAGCAACTTTCTCAAATGAAAGACGCTTCTCAGGTGTTTTCTGCGTTAGAAAAGTCGGGCTTAGACAAGGGAAAGGTCGCCTTGGTTTTGACGTCTCTCCTTGGTTTTAAGGGTTTAGACCCAGCGATGAAGAAACAGCTTAAGAAACGCCTTGCTGAACTGCTCGCGGAAGAAGAAGTAGAGCTAGAAATCTTAGCTGCCGCGCAAGGGATAAATGTTGATAAGAATGGCTTACGTGCAGTTCGCCATCTCTATCAACATGCCAAACGAGGTGAAAAAGGCCTAGCGCATTGGTTTGAGCTATTAGAGCAGCATGAAGATAGACGACTGTATATTCGCATTCTTATTCGCTCTATGGCTGAACCGCTTGATGAAGGTCAAAGACGTGACGATATGACCAAAATTGCGGCCACAATTGAAGACTTAAAACGGTTATTGTTGTTTCTTACATTTGAAGACCATTGCATATCTCTGGCTAAGGCGATGGTGTTGGAGCCTCATTCTGTTATGTCCGCCACGATAGAATTGCTTGAGCAGTCCTGGATATATCCAGCCGCACTATCACTGATTATCAATCGGCTAGCGCTGGTTGATGAACGTAAAGTGGTATTCCTAAGACGCTGGAAGGACTTAATGGCGGTAATGGCTGAAGCCTGCTATCGAGATCCGGAACAAAAAGAGCACATTCAGGAAGCGATACTCGAACTTCTAGACGAATGGAATGAATGATCAATCCGTTAAGGGGAGAACGACAATGAATAATGAACTACTGCTAAACCGCCTTGGTGAAAAATGAGGGTTGCCTTTGGTGTTTGACCAATTAAACCAATGCATGTTGCTGATGGATGAGCATCTTATGGTGTCGGTGCCACAAAATGACCAAGATTGGAAGCTGAGATGCATGCTGACGACAGTAGAACCAGAAGCTTGAGGGTAAAACTTTTAAGCGAGCACTGTAGCTTAATCATGTGTTAAGCAGGGTGGGTATTGATTATATACTTTATGAGGAGAGCACCCGCGCGATTCTGTATCAGGTTCTTATTCATTCTCATCAAAACAGTGACGAGATTTTCGAATAACTCATTGAGGGGTTCTGTCGCAAAGTTTCGAATCATCGGTTAAGATTTAGTCAACTCCCATTTGCCACTCAGAGTACTGATGCTTAAAGGCTGTCAATTTCCCTCCGAAGTTATGCTTGGAACCAATCGCTATTACCTAGCTTACAAACTCAGTTATCGTGAAATTGAAGAGATTCAGAGGGAGCGTGGAGTAACCGTCGGGCTCTTAACTTTTCACCAATCCTAGAGCACAGGGCAAGGCGTCGAAAAAAGCCAGTATCTAGCTCATGGCGTATGGATGAGAAATATATCAAAATAAAAGGAGAATGGCTCTACTATTATCGAGCTGTCGTTAAATTTGGCGACGTCATTGATTGCTACCTCAGTTACAATCGGGATGAGGCAGCAATCGATACAATAAATGCCCAACTTTGGTTAACTGGCTTCTTTATGCTGTCACTGATTGAGATATTGAATGTCACATATCTGAACAATATCGTGGAGCAAAGTCATCGCTGGGTAAATCAGAAAACCCGTCAAGCTCTCGGACGGAGGTAATTGGAGGGAGCGAAAGCTAGCGTCCATGGTAAAGAATTATGGACGATATTGAAACGTGACCAAATAGAAATTGAAGGTGACACAGCCTTTGAACGATTTTACGCGCTAGCAGAATAGTCGCATCTGAAGGACGGGTATGAGAAGTCCATGCTCGAGCTAACTCGCTTTGACTGTCAGGTAACAAAGGAAAAAGGCGACCCTAGTGTAAGTGGGAACAGTCTAAAATCTTGGTCTGCGTGGGCAAAGCAGAATGTAGCAGACAATTGGTCAGAGGCTTACCATAAGCTTTATAACACTTTGTCTTCGGGTGAACTTAGTTCTAATTATCAGGGTGTTATGAAAACACTTGGACAACTGCATAACTGAGCAATGGTAGATCCTGTAGAGTCACAAGCACTTGCTGGTAACCTGACACACGCCTATCAGATAATCAGTTCTAACAGTGGTTGGTTTGGCAATGATCTTGCTGCTATGGACTCAACGGTCTTGAAAACGAGCACCATAGAAAATCAAGTTAAAGACATCCTGCTGGGACGTCGAGAGTTTTTGCCTAACCACGAATGTGTGCACCTTGGAGGTTTGGTACAAACGTGGTCAGAGCACAAAATGGCCAACGTAGTTAACCGATATCTTTCCACCAAAGTGATGGTCAATGCTTTGATGGAAGGTATTCATAAGCAAGGCAGCTTCAACGATCGTGCACAAGCTGTTGCGTCGTATGCGATGCAATGTCAGGCTTTTCAAGATGTCGGTACGCTTCCCAGAGATTGTTTCGAAACCAGCAAAGCGGGTGCAATGAGCCGGATATGGCAGGATGCTAAAAATACCTGGCAAGATATGAACTGGAAAGCGAAAGCTATTTCTGTTGCGACCATAGCAGCAGTAACACTATGTGGGGCTTCGATTGTAGCATTAATTGTCTTCGCTATTGTTAGAACTGGTGGACTTGCAATTGCCGCTATTGCGGGTGTTGGTACAACGCCAATTAGTGCTTGTTTTTCCAGAATAGCAATGAACTTAATTGCTGCGACTGACTTTCTTGGAATGAATGATGCGCACAACAGAGCAAAAGAAAAAACGACTTAGCAGCGTGTCGATGAAGTGTTAAGGCGGCTTGCAAACAAAACCAAAGATGATCGGCTATTAGGAGACTTACTAGGTTATTCACGCAAAGATGTTGATCAACTGATACAACTTAGTCATTTACGTGAAGACCAACGAGAAAAATCATTTCGTTATCAGATCTCGAGTATTGCTTCTGAACGTGAGTGGCAGATGATTTAACAGAATACACGCGATAAAGCCGAACTGATAGAAACAGCAATATGTACCTGAAACACTGCTTAAGGATGAGAATTGCGTTATTGATTGGGATAGTTGTTACCAGCAAGTTGAACAAGCGATAGTCAAGCAGACCACTTAAAACTCATGTCGCCTCGGAACAATCCGGGGCTTATTTCAGGTGTAGACCTGATATCCCAAGCACCATAATCGTTGCATCATAGAACCATAGGTAATTTATGCAACGATTATGGATCTTCAAATCACGACAAAAATTGAACAGCTTATTGTGTTGCTCAGGCTGCCAAAAGTTCAGGTTTCAGACATCATAGAGATTCATCAGAAGCCCTTTGGCTTAAGGCTGGAAGTGCAGGGCCCTCGACTCATGCTGACTTCGTGGCTATTGGAGAGTAATGGTCATGATTTGGACAATGCACTTAAGAGAAACCAGCCCGAACGATTCAATGGATTACCTCAACGTATTTTTCCGATTAAGAGCCAACTGTTTATTAGCGTACTATGCCCTGAGCAGCTTGATGCACATCAGTGGTTTCGTATGTGTCAGAAGCAACGTCAGTTTCTGTCGCAGCTAGGTAGAGGAGAGTAGCTATGTCAATCGCCACGCGTTGGTTAGCGAAGGTAGCCGGAAGACAAGATATCATCCTAAGCGCAATGCTGGTGATCGCTGTATTTATGATGATTCTACCTTTGCCGACAACCTTGGTGGACGTACTTATCGCCGTTAATCTGGGGATGTCCATCATCCTGCTTATGATTGCAATCTATATTCGTGATCCGCTGGAGTTTTCAGCGTTTCCTTCCATGTTGCTGATCACCACCTTATACCGCCTCGCGCTAACCATAAGCACCAGTCGACTGATTTTGCTTCAACATGACGCCGGTGAAATCGTGTATACATTTGGCGACTTCGTGGTCGGCGGGAATCTGGCCGTTGGTATTATCGTCTTTGCAATTATCACAATTGTTCAGTTCATCGTGATTACTAAAGGTTCGGAACGTGTTGCAGAAGTCAGTGCCCGATTCTCGCTTGATGGTATGCCAGGTAAACAGATGAGTATCGACGGAGATATGCGTGCTGGAATCATTGATGCGAAAGAAGCTAAACGTCAGCGCTCAGTGGTTCAAAAAGAGAGCCAGCTTTATGGCGCAATGGATGGGGCGATGAAATTCGTAAAAGGTGATGCCATTGCGAGTGTTATCGTGATCTTAACGAACATCTTTGGTGGTATTGCTGTTGGGGTCCTTCAGCACAATATGTCGGCGTCAGAAGCTCTAAATACTTACGCTATTTTATCCGTTGGTGACGGGTTAATTAGTCAGATTCCATCACTGCTTATATCGATTACTGCGGGTTTGATCGTGACTCGTATTCCGGGTGAAACCAAAAACAACCTTGCCAATGAACTGGTTCAACAGGTTTCCCGTCAGCCTTCATCACTCCAGATGGCAGCTGCGGTGATGTTAGTGTTTGCAATCATTCCAGGCTTTCCATGGTTTGTATTTGGCCCTCTAGGTTTAGTGGTGTTGGGTGCGTCTTTTTGGTTAACTCGAAAAGAGAAAAACAAAGAGGATCATCAGGGCTTTGTTGCTAATGAGAATGTTGAAGCCAGTGGTGAGCAAGAAATGATGCCAGGAGCTGTGCCTCTTATGTTGACGATAGGGGAAGACCTGATTGAAGAAAATTTAAGCAAACCCCTACAAAAGCTTAGGTGGAAAATGTTTGAAAAACTGGGTTTACCTCTTCCTGAGGTTCAGATGCAAGTGCTGCGCAATAGCCGTCAAGATGAGTTTGAACTGCTCTTGTATCAAGAGCCGATCATCAAGCTGAATTTGGCGAAACAGAACATCCTGACACTAAAGGGTATCGATGGGGTAGACAGTGAGCAGAATAAGCTGGCGTTTAATCAGCAGATCTTATATTGGCATCCAGTCGAGGCGTTAGAAACCATTCAACTCTCAGGGCAGGAATACTATCAGGGTAACGATATTGTTATTCGCCTTGTTGAGATAGCGACTCAGCATTACGCCAAAGAGTTTTTAGGCGTGCAGGAAACGCGTTATCTGATGGATTCTATGGAAATGCGTTATACCGAACTGGTCAAAGAGCTGCAACGCTTATTGCCTGTCAGCAAGGTGACCGAAATTCTCCAGCGTCTGGTTGAAGAAAACATCTCAATCCGAGACTTACGTACAATCTTCGAAACGCTTGTGGAGTGGGCGTCGAAAGAGAAGGACACCATTATTCTGACTGAGTACGTGCGTGTGGCTTTACGTAGGCATATCCGACGCAAGTTTACTGTTGAACAGGGCTGGATTCCGATGTTGCTGATTGGTCACAGTATCGAAAATAAAATCCGTGAATCTATTCGTCAGTCAGCGGCTGGGGCATATAGCGCGTTAGATCCAGAAGAAGAGCAGAAGATCATTGCGTTAATCAAGGATAAATTGCCTGGCCACATGCCTTGTGTGCTGCTGACATCATTGGACGTACGACGCTATCTGAGAAAGATCGTAGAGCCAACTATGCCGATGACACCTGTGTTGTCTTTTCAAGAAATAGGCGACGATGCTAGCATCAAAGTGATCGCGCAAGTCGATACATTAGCGGAGGTGCCAAATGCAATTGCCGGATAAAACGTATTTAGCCGAAGCGCTCAATCAGCAACTGTTTCCTGATCTGCCTCTGGCACCGACATTTCGCCAATTTGGAAAAACTCTGGAAGTCACGTCGACGTTAATTCGTTCCACCTTACCCGGAGCAAGGCAAGGCGAGCTATGCATGATTGGTAACGATCTTAAAGCAGAAGTGGTGGCCATCAAAGGTGAAGAGGCATGGCTATCACCTTTTCGCTCAACAACCGGGATCGCAACAGACATGAATGTAGAGCCAATGGGGCATGGTCACAGAGTGATGGTTGGTGAAGAACTACTTGGGCGTGTGGTAGATGGATTTGGGCACCCGATGGATAAGAGTAACTGGGTTGGTAAGTGGCGAGAAAATCACGGGGAAGCCCCCGATCCATTAAAGCGTAAGTTGATCAGTAAAATCATGCCGACTGGGATCAAGGCTATCGATTCAACGCTCGCTTTAGGCATAGGACAGCGCGTGGGTATTTTTGCCGCAGCTGGTGGCGGTAAAAGTACACTTCTTGGCATGCTAGCGGGTCACTGTGAAGCGGATGTTGTCGTGTTGGCCTTAGTTGGAGAGCGGGGAAGAGAAGTCCGTGAGTTTATCGAATATTGCCTTCCACCAGCCGCGAAAGAAAAAACAGTATTGGTTGTTACGACGTCAGATAAGCCACCTCTAGAACGGATGAAAGCAGCAGTAACAGCAACGACGATTGCAGAGTTTTTTCGTGACCAAGGTAGGAATGTTCTGCTTATGGTTGACTCATTAACTCGTTTTGCGCGAGCGGGTCGTGAAATTGCCCTTGCCGCAGGTGAACCACCTGTAGCTAACGGGTTTCCGCCGAGTGTGTTTGTTCAACTTGCTTCTTTACTTGAACGTGCCGGTCCGGCGCCTGTCGGGAGTATTACTGCTATCTACACTGTGCTGGTGGAAGGAGACAATATGAACGAGCCTGTTGCAGATGAAGTACGCTCAGTTCTTGATGGTCATATTGTGTTAACACGCAAGCTAGCTGGCGCGGGACATTATCCAGCGATAGATGTTAATTCAAGTGTAAGCCGCGTTATGGATCAGATTGTCACTGCCCAGCACAAAGATGACGCCAAGCACCTAAGGCATTTGATAGCGCTCTATCAGGAAGTACAGTTACTCATTCGAGTCGGTGAATATCAGCCGGGTCAAGACCCTACCACAGACGAGGCAGTTGCTAAATTTGACTCAATCGAACGCTTTCTCTGTCAGGGGGCGAATGAACCTTCACCGTTCAAAGAGACACTTCTGCAGTTACATCAATTAAACGAAGGGTAAATGAATGGCACTATCTAGTCAGGAAATTAATCTTATCGAACAACTGCTTCATGTACGTAAACTTAAAGAAGAACGACTACAAGCCCAATGGAACCAGCTCAATGAACAACAAAATAAATGCAAGCATGAAAAACAACGCTCGTATCAAGAGTGGCTTGTTTCACGGGAGGTATTAAAAAACCCTCTGCAAACTGTAGACGTTATGGATCGTAGCCAACTGAACCAACTCCAAGGAGAAAAGCGGAGTCAGTATATTGAAGAGCGTTCTAAAGCTGATTCAGTCGAGGACTGGCATAAACGAATCGAGCAGTTGGAATGTGAAAAGTCAGAACTGTGGAGCCAGAAAACAAAGCTGGTAAGAGGCCAGGAAAAGCTCAGAGATGTGCTGGATGAGTAACAAAATTGAACATGTGAATAGTACTGCTTGGCGTGTTGAAGGCGTTGCTGGTCGTCATGAAGCCGACCCTGAGCTTAGACAGCGATTTACGACTCTACTCCGTACACTGCAAGATGTAGAAGCACAAACCGATAAACTAGATACATCCTCGCGGTTGCCGCATTCCATTTTAAATGAATTATCCGCAGTGAATCATGTGACCAAATGGGGCAATGCAGAGCTACACAGAGGTGAAAATAGCCTTTCGTTTAAATTGCTCAATGGCCCGATGTCGGGCTTAGTGATCTTTGCTCAATGGGACGCGCAAGGCGTTTTGTTAACTCTGAAGCCCAAGAATCAAAAACAGCAAGGTGCACTAAATCGAGTCATGCCGAAAATAAAAAGCGGTCTTAATGAATCCGCGTTAAAAATGACAATAGAGGTAAACCGCTATGAATGATCTAATTGAATTGAGCAAGGTGATTGGCATTGGTTTAGAAAACCAGCAGTGTCAGCTGTCGTTACAGAAAGTTTCGGGGGAAGGTCAGTTTTGGTCATATCGAAGTGATTCAAAAAGCGGCATATGGTGCAGTCATTCCGACTGGAATCAGGGTATTACTGATATAACATCTATCGAATCGTTAAGTATGATCCCCGAAGATCTTTTTCCCACACTCGTCGCTGCAATGTTTTCCGCGGTGAGCATTCCGTTTGTCAGAGAAATCAGTACGCAAGGGGCAGAATGTTTCCTGCTCGATGGTATCTATCCGGTCGTACAGTGTCAGGGTTATCAGTTTGTGTTGGTTGGATTAAGCGCTGCATGGCTACAACGCCTGACTACGAATTGGACGCGTTGCTCAGCGCAAAGCATTAAAGTTAGTGTGCCGTTGGTCGCAGGATACACAACGGACATTAATTCAATCTCACAGGGTAATGGAGTATGGTTAAAAGAAGGTGTGAACCCTGATGAAGGTAAAGCTATTTTGTGGTGGGACAAACCGCTAGCAATCGTTCAGTTTGAGGGAGAACAGACATGGTTTGTGGAACAGGTATTCCCTTCATACTCATTTTCTGAAGCGGTCAGTTATGTTCAGGTTGCCTCACTCGAAGTTGATTTTTGTACTTTGGTTCAATTAGTCGAAGGGCAATCTATCGAAGCTCCGCTGACGTGTGAAACCACGAGTAAACTCTTGTCCGGCAACCATTGCATTACCTCAGGCGAGCTCTTAGTCAGCCAGGATGGAGTGGTTTTCTACGCGAACAATACTAATATATAAGCGGCTTAAATCTAACGGAATTTTTGGGCTGAGCTAGTTGGTTTGACTCAGCGACTTGTTGCATCGCTCGTATTTTGAGCAGTGCAAGAATCAGGAGGCTTCTACTGATATAATACAGTTTTAGCCTCGATTCTCATTTATCCATGCCAAACAAGTTTAACAATTCAAAGTGTCACTACTACTCAAGCAAACCTATATGATGACGAATTGGTCTGAATACAACCAATCATTGGTTAACCGCGGACGAATCGATATTTGGATAAACGAAGGACTCTTAGATATATTGAACCATAATGACCGTACTTATGGCGGCACCGACTCTAGCCCTCACTACACTGGTGAAGCTATAACAATATGTCATGAAATCCGAATGATATAACGCTTACCGCTGCGTCAAACGGTTTTGCCCAAATTTTATCTTCACACATAGTATGTCGTAGAAAAGGCGTTATCATTACGACAACATATCGAGTATAAAGCAACTTTTGCGACAGAACCGCAAAGCGCAGTTTTCGGAAACACGGTAGGCTGAATTTGAGGGTAAGACTAACGTGCGAAATTCGGAGGTGAATTCGTCGATTGAAACAACGTTGATACCGTTATTGTCTCCGTTGAGCAGAATAATGTTGTGGTAGTCCTCCGCTTAGAAAGCGAGGTAGTGCGTGTCAACATCCTGATAAGAAGGGCTTGCATTGGTCAACTCCGTCATGGTGATTGCGACTAGTCCAAGACTAAGCGTTCGTATATTCATTTTCGTATGTCCTCTAAGGTCTATTAAGCTTTAAAGGATGTGTCTAAGGTTCAGAACTGATTGATTATAAAGTTACATCCCCATTTTTATTCAATTCCATGTCATTTATATCTCAGGTCCAGACCTGATATTAAGTAATGGCTATCCAGTGCAAACTCAACATATAACCATCGTTGGGAAGTGTTTATGGCCTTACTGGATAATCCAATTCAACTGATCGCAGTATTATTTTTTATGTCACTTTTGCCATTGTTTGTGGTCATGGGGACATCATTTTTAAAACTCTCGATCGTGCTGTCCATGTTGCGAAATGCTCTGGGTATTCAGCAAATTCCGCCAAATATGGCAATTTTCGGCTTAGCTCTAATTCTGACGATGTTTACGATGGCGCCTGTTGGTTTAGCTATTCGAGATAATTTGGCCGCGTATCCTGTGGATTGGGCGTCACCAGAATTGTTTAGCCAAATCAGTGATCAGATCATCGCGCCATATCATCAATTTCTCAGTCACAACACCAGTGATACCCAAATTCAGTTCTTCTCTGAGATTGGGCACAAAATCTGGCCTGAGCAATACCAAAGCGAACTTTCCAAAGATTCACTATTGGTAATGGTCCCCGCGTTTACCATGAGCCAATTAATTGAAGCGTTCAAAATTGGTTTATTGCTTTATCTGCCGTTTGTCGCCATTGACCTGATAGTTTCTAACATCTTACTGGCGATGGGTATGATGATGGTATCGCCAATGACGATTGCTTTGCCGTTCAAGCTATTGATTTTCATACTAATGGGCGGCTGGAATAAATTGATTGGTCAACTTATGGGGTCTTTCTCATGAACGAAGCGGCAATTATCCATTTTGCGTCTGAGTTGCTTTGGTTAGTTCTCATTCTTTCTTTACCTGTGGTTGTTGTGGCCTCTGCGGTTGGGATTCTGGTGAGTCTGTTTCAAGCACTTACGCAGATACAAGACCAGTCTTTGCAATTCCTTATTAAGTTGGTTGCTGTCTGTATCACCCTTGCTGTGAGCTATCACTGGATGGGGAGCACTTTACTTAACTACGCTGGATTGGCTTTCGATCAGATTGGATACGTAGGGGACTAAATGGCAACTCTGATACAATATGCTCCGATTCTCGCACTTTGCATGATGCGACCACTGGGCATGATGATAATGCTCCCGATTTTCAAAGGTGGAGCAATGGGAAGCGGGTTAATTCGCAATACACTGGTACTGATGTTTGCACTGCCCATCATCCCGATTATGCAAGCTCACCCTGTTGACTTTTCGGCTAAGTCATTGACAGAACTAACATTAATTTACGGTAAAGAGCTCTTGATTGGCCTGATGGTTGGTTTCTGTGCAGCCATTCCATTTTGGGCGATTGATATGGCCGGTTTTGTTATCGATACAATGCGTGGTGCATCGATGTCAGCGGTACTCAATCCGTTGATGGGGTTACAATCTTCAGTGTTTGGTATGTTCTTCACACAGATACTAGGAGTGTTATTTCTAGTTTCCGGTGAGTTTAACGCCTTGCTAACCGCTCTATACCAGTCCTATACCGTTTTACCCCTCGATTCAGCCTTGTCTTTTAATCAGGATCTACTGTCATTTATCAGTCAACAATGGCAGGTGATGTCTGACATGTGCTTGAGCTTTGCAATGCCTGCAATGGTTGTAATGATCATGGTCGACGTAGCGCTTGGATTGGTTAACCGGTCTGTTGAGCAACTCAATGTGTTCTTCCTGTCGATGCCAATAAAAAGTATCTTGGTCGTCTTCTTACTGTTGGTTAGCATGCCTTTCGCACTGTCTCACTACCTAAATCAAATAAATCAGTTTGAAAGCAATATCTCAACGCTGTTCCAATTATTTGAGGGGTAGGTATGGCAGAGAAAACCGAGAAACCGACCCAAAAATGCTTACGTGATGCGCGAAAAAAAGGCCAAGTCATCAAAAGCAATGAGATTGTGACAGGCTTTCAGATGGCAGTGATTCTCTATTACTTCATTATTGAAGGACAAGGCATGATGGAGGCGATTTGGAAAATGATCGATCTCGCCATCACTTCTATCGGTTTGCCACTTAAAGTAGCGGCAGAAACCGTGATCGCGGCACTTGCATATATCTTGATTCGATTTATTGCTGGCTTAGTCTTTATTTTGGTGATTACCGTCGCGTTTAGCTGCATGGTTCAGACTGGTCCTGTTTGGGCGTCTGAAAGCTTAAAACCAAGTTTTAACAAAGTGAATGTCATCAACAATGCAAAAAACATCTTCTCAATGAAAAGTTTGTTCGAGCTGTGTAAGAACATGCTTAAGATTTTGGTTCTCAGTCTGGTCTTTTATTACCTGTTACACCAGCATGTGAATATGTTCCAGTATTTGCCAACATGTGGCGTAGATTGCGGCGTAGAGATCATTCTTACGCTGATCAAATGGCTGTGGGGCGCCTTCCTTGTTTGCTACCTTGTTTTTTCCGTTGGGGATTATGCTTTCGTCCATTTCCAGACAATGAAACAGCTCAAAATGTCGAAAGAAGACACTAAACAGGAATATAAGGAAACAGAAGGTAACCCTGAAGTGAAGCAAAAACGTCTCGAACTACAAAGGGAAATGGCGAACGGATCTTTAGTGTCTAACGTGAAGAAATCGACAGTCATTGTTCGTAACCCTGCGCACATTGCGGTATGTCTCTATTACCAACAGGGTGAAACGCCGTTGCCAATAGTTTTAGACAAAGCGCAAGAACATATGGCTATGCATGTTGTTGAAATAGCGGAGAAACACGAGGTACCGCTGGTCGAAAACATTCCGCTAGCGCGAGCCTTGTATCACCAGGTTGAGCCCGGTCAGGTCATTCCCGAATCATTGTTTGAGCCAGTTGCCGAGTTACTTCGCGTGGTAATGAATGTCTCTTACGACGATAGAGAAGACTAAATATGTCTGGCGATTTACCTCGTTATGAGAACCCATGTCACCTAAATGAAAAACGCCCTTGATAACTGCACGTTGAATGATAGATTGAACATAGATAACAATAATAAATTCGTAGCAGTTTAGTTATATTGAACCTTATATACATCGATTTCTGACGTGGAGAATGACGATGATATTTGGAGAGTATTCACATTTAAAAATCTTGGTCGTGGATGATCATGACCTTATATTCGACGGTTTAAAGGGCTGCCTGTCTCCATATCCAAATTTGGAGTTAGTAGGATTCGTGACAGATGCGCTTAGGGTATACGAGGAGTGTCTTAAGCTCAAACCTGATATGGTCTTCATGGACCTTAATCTACTCGGTATGTCTGGTGTCGAAGCAATTCGACAGTTAAGTAAACGTTGGCCGGATATGATGATTATCGTATTGACAGCCTGAGAAGAAGAGCGCGAAGCACGTGAATCGTTAGATGCCGGTTCAAATGGTCACGTATTGAAAAATGGTTCTAAGAGTACACTGCTCGCTGCAATAAAGAGCGTGAAACGAGCTAAGAGTTTTCTCGACCCAGCTTTGGACGCCAAACAAATTGAGGCACTAAGTGGTGTTGAAGAAGGGGGATATCCCGGTTCTTCAACACCGCGGGAAAAACAGGTACTCAAATTGATCTTCGAAGGCAAACGTAATCGAGATATTGCTGTAGCCCTATTGATTGGTCTGAAAACCGTAGAAACCCATCGGATGAGCATCATGCGTAAGCTAGACGCCCACAATGTTACCGATTTAATGAAATGGGCTCATAGGATGGGTATCTAACTTAGATACAGTTTAACGAAAAGGCGAATTCAGCATTAACAGAGTTCGCCGTTTTTTATGCTTAATTAGTTAGGCACAAGGTTGTGTGTTTAACCCTTTTGCCAGCCGAGCCTGACAAAGCCTAAGCACGGGCGAAACGCAGAGTGCAATCGTGATGATATCTGCAAGCGTATGATAGTGTTGGTACAACATCAAAATGGCATAGACGCCACGCTTACCCATTTTAGTGCTTAGTACCTGTTCTCAAACCACACTTGAAACCTGTAATCAGGGTTAAGGTCAGGCTAATACAACCTATAACTGGAGTGTAGGCACCGCCAGTTGCACCCCATTGTTCGTATGTCATATTTTCCTACTTCGCTATGAATGCGATTGATAGTTCTCTAAAGCTAGGAGCAGAGGCTTAAGCTCCTCGCTTTCAATCTGATTGGTTTGCTCCAATTGTTTCTCTAGATCAGCAGCAGCGCTCGAAACATCATTGATACCAGCGAGACCAGCACTTCCTTTCACGTTATGTAATATGTCCCTGAGTTCTTGCCAATTTTGATCCGCTAAGCTCTCTCGTGCAGCTTGAGCCATATCCTTGAAGTGATTGGCGAGTCGTTGGGTAAATTCGTCTTCAACGAAATCCATAATAGGGGTATCTGAGTCTGTATTGATATCGGGATGCATGTCGCGATCTATCTGAATTCCTGCTGCGACATCAAGAGCTTTTGCTAGCTCTTTCAATGAAACAGGTTTGGTGAGATAGCCGTTCATCAGGTGCATAGACTGATCGTGTTCAGAGTGATTGGCGTTCGCCGTTAGCGCCATAATAGGGCAGTCGGTATCGAGAATAGATTCGCTATCACGCCAGAGTTGGGTCGCTTGATAGCCGTCGATACCTGGCATACGAATATCCATCAATACTAAATCGAAGATATGGCGTTCCCCGGTTTGCAACGCTAGCTCACCGCTCTCTACGCAAATCACTTTTTGGCCTAGTTCAGCCAACATTTTGGTGATGATATTGCGATTAGTTTCAACATCATCAACCAAGAGAACTTTCAATTTCCAATACAACATTTCCTTGGCAGGAACGGTGGTTTTCTCAGTAGAAATACCATGCTGAATTTCGTACAAACGCTTCCAAAGTCGCCAAGGTAGGTAGTTGAGTTCATCATTTTGAAGTGATTCCGAGTGTTTATCGACACAATCTCCGCCCCAAAGTGAAATTTGTGTATGTAGATTTTCTGGCGCATCAATGACGCCTTGTTTAAGGCGGAGTCGCATTCCAGGCTCAGTCAGTGGCATAGCGAAGATAAATGTTGAACCGGCACCAAGCTCACTTTTCAAAGACAAGCTACCCCCCATGATACTGGCAAGTTTGCGAGAGATAGGTAACCCCAGCCCGGTGCCAACCTGATGCTGGGAAGATTGTTTGAATGGTTCGAAAACTTCATCCAGCTTATTAGCTGCAATACCTGGCCCTGTATCTTCAACAGTGAAATATAACATGTCGTCTTTACTATCAATGTAGAGGAAGATGTGCCCTTGCTCCGTGAACTTCGCCGCGTTGCCCATTAGGTTAACTAACACTTGCCTCACTCGGATCGGGTCGAATACGCAGCTTTCAGGAATGTTACCGGCAACAACGGTTTTTAACTCAATAGGCTTGTTGATGACATAGGATTGAATTGTCTGCATTGTTTCATCGACCACTTTTAGAAGGAGATTATTGGCGAGATTAAGTTCGACCTGATCTGCTTCAATTCTGGAAAAATCGAGCAGGTTACTGATGATGCTCAGTGAGGACTTAGCACATGTGTAAGCCGTATTTATTAAGTCAGCTTGTTGTTCATTCATTTGAGTATTGCGTAGTAACTCAAGCGAACCAATGATGCCATTCAAAGGCGTACGTAGTTCATGGCTGATGTTGGTAAGATGCTCGCTTTTTCGAGCAGTCGCCTTTTGAGCAAGTTGTTTTGCATGAGCAAGTTCAACGGCTCGTTGTTCTACTTTAGACTCCAGTTCACCATAGTTGGATTTAATAGTATCGAGCAACATGTTATAAGCACGAGCGATGTCACCAAGTTCATCTTTCCTAGGTTCTGGTAGATGCCGAGAAAACGTTATCTGACGGTAACTTTTAATGATGTCGAAAAATTTACGGATGGTTTGGGCGAGTGATTTCCACAAGATCCACAACATGACCAAAATTATTACAGCAAAAGAGACTAGAGACCACTTAAACTCGTAGTAGAACGGCGTGTAAGCCATCTTTTCAATTCTTGATTTGGGAACCATGGAAATCCGCAACCAATCGGGACCATCGATGAACTTACTTACAACATAATGATTGTCGATTTCAAAAAACTCTCCGACATTTTCTACGCCACCGGCTTTCATGAATTGGCTATTGAGCTGAGCTTTGGTTGGCTCGTCCGGTTTAGACTGAGCATGAAACGGTACAACGCCTTCTGGCGTAAGAAATACACTTTGGTCGCCTTTGGAATTAACATTGGAGACAGTGGCGACATCTTTAATGTCAATGGCGAAGCCAACCTGACGCCCCATCTCATCTTCCGGATTTAAGGTGTAACTAAGGAGAATGTAGACGCTGTTTCTACTGGCATCGTATTTGGGTTCACTCCAGCGAAAGCCGTCTTCCGTATCAAGTTGAGAAAGGTCGACGATCTCATCGACTCGTTGATCAAGGTGAGAACGTTCAATTTCGGGAGCAGCGTAAATAGAGACTTGCCTGTCCGGCTCAATAATGAAGCTATCTAAATAACGATGCTGGTTAGCAATGCCCAAGATTTGTAGCGCCCAAAGTTGTTTGCGCTCTATAGGTAAGTTGGTATCACCGATATTGAACTGATGGGCAACCAACTGTGCGTTAGAGTCCACTTCTATGCTCTGGATCTGCTCAAGGCGCTGCTCAAATTGCTCGATATCATCTTTCGCTTGAGCAAAAAGGCTGCGACTCATCTGCGCTCGAATCTGACTGATTTGGTCGTAACTCTTCAGCGTTTGGTTCAAGGTTCCGTTGTAGGTGTTGTCGAATACATTTATCTGAATCAGTACCCATAGAGCGACAAACACCGATATAAAAGCAATGGTGAGTTTGGTAACCAGTGAAGCATTCCAACGAGTTTTCATGTCTACTCCTGTAGTTATTGATTATTAACGCAATCATTTCTAGATACGCTCTTTCTACCTTAGCGTGAAGCATAATGTAGGATCCATCTTTACCTTGATGTAGATAATAAAACGTTTCCCCTTAGGTGAGACTAAGGTGTTCACCTGATACCGAGCAAAAACCTTTCGATATATACTTAACTCATTAAAGGGTTCTGTCACAAAAATTTCGGATCTCGATTAAGGCTCAGCCCGTTGCCACTGAAAATCTTGATGCTTGAAGGCTGTTACTTTCCCTCCGAAGTTAGGCTTGAAACCTTTCGCTACTACCTATCTTACAAACTCAGTCATCGTGAAATTGAGGAGATTCGGAAGCCTTTCTAAATAAGCCGATAACCCAACATGGTTTCCCCGACAAGGTGGTAATTGACGGCAGTAAAAGCACCAACGTAGCCATCGATGCAATGAATGCCCAACTTTGGTTAACTGGCTTCTTTATGCTGTCACTGATTGAGGTAACGGATATCACATATCTGAACAATATCGTGGAGTAAAGTCATCGCTGGGTAAAGCAGAAAACCCGTCAAGCTCTCGGATGGAGGTAATGGAGGGAGCGAAAGCTAGCCTCCATGGTAAAAGAATTGTGGACGATGCTGAAACGTGACCAAATAGAAATTGAAGGTAACACAGCCTTTGAGCGATTTTACGCGCTAGCAGAATAGTTGTATTTGGAGGACGGGTCTGCCACACCTCTAACTATATTTGTGACAAAATCGGTTCGTCTCTTATTTGTTAATGACCACTATGGTCCCTTACAGGTTAAGCGATATTGTTATGCCGGTTTTTTTGTACTTGTTTCAATATTCGAGAATATATCCAAGAAATTGGTCGAACCACAAGTTCACACTGGTAGGGGATATTAGAAATCAAGGGATAAAACGGGCGGTAATATAGAATTACAAACTTAGATGCTAATTGTGACTTCCAATTTAGAACCCAGTTTGTAGTAATAATTCATTAATAAGAGGAAATATTATGGCTGTTAATCTTAATGATACATCAGTTACTCAAGGTACTAGCATCATCAACTCACAACAAAGTGAAGATATTAAAAATACCATTGCATCACGTGGTGATACTGTACTGTCCGGTGGTATCGCTGTGCTTTATATGTTCATGAATCTGCTGTCTGAAATGGCTGACGCAAAATACTCTCAGATGCAGAAAAAATCTGAAGTGTCGCGCACCGCTCAGGATATGGCAAACCGTGTCGATGAAAAAGTTGCGGAAGCCGCTAAAGAAGGCGATAAAGCCACCAGGCAACTGGATCCTGAAGTGATTAACTATATGAGAGACAACGGGTTTACAGTCGATGGAAAAACCATTGATAAATACCTAGAGGCAAATGGTAAGGACCTTGATCAGGGCAAACTAAAAGCAGTTAAAGCCTCGCTAGAAACCGTATCGAATCGAGCGTCAGATTTCGTTTCACAATCTCAACTTCAATTACAAAAATTGATGCAGACATACAACGTGACCGTCAGCCTTTTAAATAGCATGCAAACCATGTTGGCTGAAATGAATAAATCCATCGCTCAGAATATTCGTTAATTATTTAAACGATAAATCTGTTCAATAAAATAATAGTAAGGAGTTGTTATGCTTCAAGTTGATAACGGCGTGAGTGCTCCTCTGTCTAAAGAAAATGACAAAGTAGAAATTGAAAACACTATTAAAGGCGATAGCGTATTGTCAGGTGGCGTAGCGGTATTGTATTTATTCATGAATCTTTTGTCTGAATTAGCTGATGCTAAATACGGTCAGATGCAAGCCAAAGCGGATGTATCTCGCTTTGCTCAGGATATGGCTAACCGCGTAGATGAAGTGATTGCCCGAGTTGCAAAAGAGGGCGACAAAGCAACAGGTCAGTTACCACCTGAAGTCATCAAGTATATGAAGGACAATGGTTTTTCAGTCGATGGTAAGTCGATTAGCGACTATCTCAAAACCAACGATCCATCAGCTAAATATCTCGACAAGCTAAAAGCAAAAATTGACGCCAGTGGCCCAGAGGGTATGCAGTCATACAGCTGGCAAGATGTTGTGAGCTATATGGATCAACATGGCATTAAGGTCGATGGAAAGCGGGCTTGCGACTACATCTGGAGCCTACCTGAAGTGGGTTACATGTCTGGTCAGCGGATCAACAAAGAACACATGCAGCACATCGCTGACACTCTACAAGCGGCTGGTGGCCTAGATCAGGGCAAACTCAAAGCGGTAAAAGCAGCACTCGATACCGTCTCTAATCGTGCGTCCGATTTTGTTTCCCAATCACAGCTCCAGCTTCAGAAAATCATGCAAACCTACAACGTGACTGTCAGCCTGCTGACAGAGATGAACAAGTCCATTGCACAAAACATCCGATAGGGGGTCGTTATGGTAGAGAAAGACTTTGAAACTTTGCAGACATTCTTGCAACAAGGCGGTTCACTCAAAATGTTGGCTGACGTTGAAGAGAAAGATCTCGATCTTCTGTATCGATACGGAACCCAGCTAATGAACTACGGGGACTACGAAGGTGCCAAGCGAATTTTCTATTTACTAATGAAAATCGACCAGTGGAACTTCGATTACTTCTTTGCACTAGGCACATGCTGTCAGCAACTCAAAGAGCATGAAGAAGCGATTTTCTGTTTTGGTCGCGCAGGCATCGTCAAAGTGGAAGACCCTCGCAGCCCTTACTATGCAGGCAATAACTATCTGGCCGTTGGTAATAAAGAGTACGCCATCAAATCCTACAAAGCGGCACTGCGCGTATGCGATTGTCACCCAGATGGAGTTTGGGATGAGATTGCAGAGAAGGCCAACAAAGCTTTAGCTCAATTTACTCAGGAGGTGCATCATGACTAGTGTTAACTTCAATACTCAAATGCCAGTAACAGGCACATCGGATACTGAGCGTCTTGATAAAACTAAGGAAACCAAAGCGCGTTTACCTTCGTCTGGAACCCCCGGTGGCCTTGTTGATGTAATCGACCGCAAAACAAAAACGGGCGTGGTCAGCTCAGACATAGCAAGTCAGGCATTGCAGCGCGTATTATCGGCATTTCACAAGGGTGACAACGTCACAGTAAGCCAGCTAGAGAAAGCCTCTATGAACGACATGGTTCTTATGGCAGCGAACCTAGGACTTAAGACATTTGGCGATACGGCAAATTCAGCAGCCAAAGCCAGTCGACTAATGACTGATACCCAAGCCGTACTGCGTGACCAACAAGTCAAAGAGTTTCAGGAGCAGCTCGCTAAGCGAATCGAGCAAGCTGAGAAAGCTCACAAAGGCGGTATCTTCGCTGCGATCTTCGACTGGATCGTCGGCGCGGTCGAAGCCATTGTCGGTGTATTCAAATTGATTGAAGGCGCCGCGCGAATAGCCGTAGGGGACGTAGCAGGTGGGGCATTGGATATAGCCAGTGGCGCGGCTTACCTCACGGCAGGTATTGCGGGTATGGTCAAAGCAGCCGCGGAAACAGCAATTCTTTGTGGCGCGGACAAAGAGAAATGTCAGCAAGTAATTGATGTCGCAGGCAAAGTGCAATTGGGTGCGGAGATTGTGGGCATGGCACTGGATATCTTCCAGGCAGGCCGAGCTATTTCAGCCACTCGCTCTATCGCCAAAGGCACAGAAACGGCAATGAAAGAAGCCGCGCCAAAGCTAGTCGAAAGCATCGGCAAAGGCTCGACTCAAGAAGTAACAAACATTGCGCAGCAAGTTGGTAAACAAGTCTCCGAACAAGTGGCAGAGCAGGTCAGCAAACAGTTGATGAGCGGTGTGAGCAAAGGAGTAGAGCAAGTCGCTGAACGGGGTGGCCAAATCGCTAAGTCCTTAGGTAAAGCGTTCAGTGAAGAAGCGATTCAGCAACTCGTGACTAAATCGGTAGAAAAAGCGGCGACTGCGGCCATCGAGAAAGGTGCGCAGGTGACTGCCCAAGAGATCACTAAGCAGGTAACTACCATGGTGCGCAATGATGTCATCAAAACCGTCATCAAAGCGTGTACCTATACCTCACTTGATCTTATTCGTGCATCAGCAGGGTCGGGCAAAGCCATCACCAGCGGCATTGTGACTGAAGAAAAAGCGAAACTTCAAAAACAAATTGAAGATTTGATCCTGAAACAAAACCTGATGGAGTTCTGCTACGACTGGTACGACAAAGCCAAAGAACAGCAATCCAAAACCATCAAAGACTTGGTTGATAAACAAGGCGACACCTTAGATGGTGCAAGCAAAGTGATCAATGAAACAGGCATGTTACAGGCTCGCATTGCCACATCAGCAGTGTAGCTAAGGGGGAAATTATGAGTGAAGTACAAGTTTCAAATAACGCACCAGTGAATGCTGAAAGCTCTACGAACTACGACCATGATGTCTCTGGCAGTGAAGCGATGGATGCGATTGCTCAGCTTAACGAACTGATTGTCAAACTGGCAGAGATCTTTAAAAAACTGCGCAACCTGCTCCAAGAGTATAATCAGAAGCAGCGATTGCTTGGGTGGGATGTGCAAAAAGCGTCGATGGACACTAAACGAGATGCGATTAAGAGTGCTTTTGAATCTGCAGCTTGGTCCGGTGGCTTACAGATCCTGTCAGGGGTCGTTGGTATGGTCGGTGTCGGTGCAACGTCGAAATTTGGCGAAGGGGCGACACACCTAGGTCAGGCACTCGGGAAAAGCGTTGATGGGGCAGGCTCTATGGTCTCAGCTTCCATTACTAAAGACGCTGAGATGGAAAAAATGGACGGCGAATTCAAAGCGATGAACGCCCAAAATTACGCCAAAAATGTCAACGAGCTCAGTGACAAAGCACGTCAAATCTCAGAGCAGATGCGTTCATTGGTCAAAGAGTTGGTCGAACTTCACGGGCGCATCGCATCAGCGGTTCACAACTAATCCGTTCTTTACATAAACCAAATGTACGGTACCGTTCATTCGGTGCCTTACCGATGATGGAAGATATTGAAACTGTTGACATGAACACATTAATTGAGCAATTATTTCAAAAGTTAGTTACACATCTAGGCATCGACAGACTTCAACCCAACGAAGACGGGCATTTTACTTTGATGGTTGATGAGACTCTTTTGCTGGACATTGAGTTGGACCCTAAACGTGAACAACTGATCCTGACATCCCTAGTAGGTTCATTAAGTTCCCAACAAAGCATAAAACAACTATCAAGCTTAATGCAGTTCAATAAAGCCTTGTATAAAGAACTCAACATGTCTCTAAGTCTTGAAGCTCACACAGCGAGTATCGTTCTGACATACAGCGTAGATGCTGGTCTTTGTACAGTGTTTGACCTAGAAAGAGCACTGTCGTGTTTCATCAGTCAAACAGAAAAATGCCATCATTTTTTAGAGAGTGTCCAAGAGGAATCGGTCCCTAAAAACAGAATGCTAAATCCTGCTATCTGCGTTTAATTTTCCTCAAGAATTTATAGAGAGATATAGATATGGCTATACAACTAGAACAGTTTCTTAGTGTTGCTAAAAATAACGCTGTGGTTGCCAATGAAAACAATCAAGGAGAGATCACTTTAAAAAGTGGTCGTTTTGAAGGTAGAACACTTTCTCCTTTTGCAAAACAAGCTCGATCCAATCTTAACCTTCAAACCATGGGGCTCTTCCTCAACGCATTGCAGAAAGAGTACGGGAGTGATATTACCTCACATCTAGCTTCTAAGTTAGATATTACCTCCGGTAGTAAGCCGTTAAGAGGAAAAGTCATCCAGACTATTGTTGGTGAGGCAAATGCCATTAGAAAGGCCATGACCACTTTCAATGCCCAAGCCGCTCATGATTTTGTTGCCTCTCCAAGTGGCGCTCAAAAGTTACTTGCTAACAATGGACACGGACAATGGTTGGCTCCAAGTAATGCAGCAGGAAAACAATTTGAAGGTTTGCTTCACGAGGCATGTGATAAACAACGCCATCAATTGAGTCAACGAGAGATTGCAGGGATCGCCCAAACCGTTATTGATGACATACATCGCCTTCCACAAAGTATTCAAGAAGACTTCATCCAAGTAGCGGATGCATTCAATCAGAAAGATCACTATCAAGTACTTCACAACCTCGATAATTGTGCGCAAAAGATCATGCTACGCGCGCAATTTGACTTAGCAGATGTCGATAAACAAAAGCTTGGCGCTGACGATAAGAGTGGTTACCAGCAACGTACTGTGTCTGAATTAACGCAAAGCCTATCTCAGACTCAAGCCAGTGATTTACTCAACTCCATTCTTAATCATCCAACCAGTAAAGAACTGGTTCAATTGCTCAACTCTCCAGGATTCAAAATGCAAGTGATGGATGATCTAGAGCAAGCTGATATTCCACATGAAGAGCAGTTGCTAACACTGACCAAACTGTGCCGAACTGAAACACTGCTTGATGCCCTAATTACAGAGTTGGATAAACGCGGAAATGGCAGTGACAAAGCATCACAACGTTTAAATGATTGGATAAATTACTATGGGCAAGGTGTTGGTTCCGGTGAGATTTCGGCATCAGACCCTGAGTTTGCTTCTGCATTTTTGACGATGCAAGCCAATGACAACCACTTAAATCTTGACGATTGCGGGCTCACTAAAAAGCCTGTTGCGGCGCTAACCAAACAATATGTCACGCTGACTAACCTTATTACCGTAACCAATGCACTAAAAGAAATTGGCGCAAGAGTGGATGAAAAACGCAGTGAGCAGTTTGAGAAAGACTTTGGTCGTGCAACCTATCTCGTTGATGGTGTACAAATCAGTCGCAATGAAGATACAATTTTGGATGACATCAGCAAAATGCCTACAGACGTAAGCTACTTCGCCAACCAAGAGTTGTTTGCAAGCGTCCTTATCTCTTTAATGAATGAAGAGGGCATCACGCCAGTAGGCGACCCAACATCCACATTCAATTTGTACAATAAAGAAGATGGTACAATAGAGCTTCATGCCCAATTGGACATGCAACTTAAAATGATGATTGGTTTGAACGAAGAGCCATTAGATCCGGATAAAAGCTCGCTGCATCTGGAGGTCAATTTAACGATAGCAGCGCACAATAACCAAATTGATGCCAAGTTAAATGGACCAATTAATATAGACTATCGAGCCACTCCTCTTTAATCCCGCATAATGAGATTCCAACAATATCCAAGCCTCGATATTGTCGGGGCTTTTTGTTAGCTTGGAATGCGTCAGTTTTACGGGTCTAAGCTCGCCAACTACCTCTTTGAAGGTAAGGAATCTCAAGCATTCCTTATCAAGGTTATCGCATCAAAATTAAACTCCTTATAAACCTTTAACCGAGAAAATTAAAACCAAATAAGTTGAGTGTGACGACTTTTTAAGCAAATTTAGGCATATTTCATTACTTTGGACGTAACTAGGTTTTGTCGCAAATATAGTTAGAGGCGTGGTAGACCCGTCCTCTCAGCATCGTCCACAATTCTTTACCATGGAGGCTAGCTTTCGTTCCCTCTAATTACCTCCATCCGAGAGCTTGACGGGTTTTCTGTTTTACCCTGCGATGACTTTCCTCCACGATATTGTTCAGATATGTGGCATCCAATATCTCAATCAGTGACAGCATAAAGAAGCCAGTTAACCAAAGTTGGGCATTAATTTCATCGATGGCAGCGTAGTTTTTTTTACCGTCAATCACCACCTTGTCGGGGATACCATGTTGTGCTATCGCCTTATTTAGAAAGGCTTTCTCGGCTGCCTCAACCCGATTGTACTGAGATAGTAATCAATGACGTCACCAAATTTATCGACAGCTCGATAATAGTAGAGCCATTCTCCTTTCACTTTGATATATATAGGTCTCGTCCATACGCCATGAGCTAGATACTGGCTTTTTCAACG
Source organism: Vibrio sp. McD22-P3 (assembly GCF_021568915.1). NCBI lineage: Bacteria > Pseudomonadati > Pseudomonadota > Gammaproteobacteria > Vibrionales > Vibrionaceae > Vibrio > Vibrio sp. McD22-P3. Next base: position 21,408 of record NZ_JAKGTN010000025.1, on the reverse strand, counting down.
CCTTGCCTTCCTTGTGCTCTAGGATTGATGAATAGTTAAGAATCCAACGGTTAATCGTTGCATGATCCACGGTTACTCCACGCTCCCTCTAAATCTCCTCAATTTCACGATAACTGAGTTTGTAAGCTAGGTAATAGCGAATGGTTTCAAGTATAACTTCGGAGGAAAAATGACAGCCTTTAAACACCATGATTCTGAGTGGCAAGTGGAAATTAGCTGAATCCCAACCGATGATGCGAAATTTTGCGACAGAACCAATAAAAATACTGTTTGTTAACCGATTGCAAAAGCTCTGCTTCTGAAATCTGCAAATACTTAGATGTTTGAATAGCGCTTAAATATATCGTTTTTCAGATTTTATTTCCCAAAGTCAATCTTTAATGCTTTGCCCTATGATTACGTATCTATTGATTTGTCCAGTGTATAAATCATGTTTTCAAAGCTCATTTTCGTTTAATTTATTTTTTTGTCTGATTGTCAATTATTGTTCCAATCTAACTATGCGAACCAAGTTAGTGCATAATCATCCTTTTAGCTTTTTATCTGAGTATGAGTTCAACTTAGATATAGTGCGGGTAAGGACTCAAAGGTTTATCAATGTACTACCAGAAAATAGTGGGTTGCACGATGCTAAAGGTGTCAATGGCTATCTCTTTAATAACTGGGATATGGGGGTGCAGTGAGGAGCAAGCTGTAGCCCAAATAGACATCCTTAAAGTTAAAGTGTTGAAAGTAGTGAGTAGGGAGCTGACTCTAAGTGAAGAATTTGTTGGCAGTACACAGACTACACAAGATATTAAATTGAAGTCTAAGGTTCGTGGCAATCTGATGAACATCAACTTCGAGGAAGGGAGCACAGTCAATAAGGGTGAACTTCTATTTGAATTAGGCCCAGCGCAACACTTTGTCGCTCTCAAATCCGCAATAGGTCAAGTAGTTCGTTCTAAAGCAGATTATGACACCTTAGTGCTTAACTTGAAACACGGTCAAGGACCTATCGAAGATAAGTACATCAGTCAAGCCGATTATGACAGGCTTGTTTCAATGAGATTGCAAAACTCTGCTGCATTACAAAGTACTATTGCAGAACTAGATGAAGCTAGATTGGAGCTAAGCTATACAAAAATATATGCCCTTTTCTCTGGAAAGGTTGGGAGAACAAAGGTCTTCGTTGGAGATTTGATCACCTCTGAACAAACAGAATCGGCCAATTTAGTACAGTTAGAGCCAATTTGAGTTAATTTTCGGTTGCCTGAAAAAGTGCTCGTAGAAGTTAGGTATCAGGGGACTGATACCTCTTGGCAGTCTAATATTAAGAAGTTGCCAGTAAAACTCCGTTTTCCCGACGGTTTGAGTTTTGGAGAAATAGAGAGTATTGACAACCGAGTTGATCCAACTACTGGAACCTTAGAAGTAAGGGCCGAATTTGCTAATAAAGAGCAGGGGGTGGTACCTAGTTTAAATGTTACAACAATCATTGCAGCACCAAGTGTTGAACAAGTCATGCTTATACCTCAGAGAGTTGTTTAAGAGGACTTGCAAGGGCGTTATGTGTTAACGGTAGATGGTAACAAATTGGTAAGGCGGAAGAACGTAAAGCTAGGGAAATGGTACGGCATAGACTGGGAACTAGAAGAAGGGCTTTCAAAAGGGGAGCTTGTGATAACCGAAGGCCTACAAAAAGTGCGGGTAGGTGTACAAGTTGAGTACGAATTAGAACAATCTCAACCTTTTAATGAAGATGAATTGTACAGGTCTAGATGATTAGTAAGTTTTTTATTCACAGGCCTAAGTTTGCTTTCGTTATTTCCATAGTACTTACATTAGCAGGGTTACTTTCGATACCGATGCTACCTGTTGCGGAGTTCCCAAATATTTTTCCTCCACAAGTTTTAGTCACTACAAACTGTCCTGGAGCAAGTGCTGAAGTAGTTGCTGGTCCGAGTCTCGCTACCACACTTGTATTAGTGGCTGTGTTTGTCTCAACTGCGGTCATGCCCGATATCACTGGTAAAATGTATGCACAATTTTCGATTGCTATCTGTATAGCTATATTAATATCATCGGTTAATGCTCTTACGCTAAGCCCTACTCTTCGCGCGTTATTACTAAGCACTCCAAAAAACAAGAAGAATGGTGCATATGTTAAGTTTAATGTTGCTTCAGATAAAGTTACTAGTAAATACACTTCTTTTTTTTCTAGTATGGTAAGAAAAACGACTTTTGTCGGTTGTATCTACTTAGTACTGCTAGGCGTAACCGCATACCTATTTACTTCGTTGCCAAACAGGGTTCGTCTATTGAAGATAAGAAAGCTCTTTTCATTTATGTACAATTACCTAATGGGGCATCAATCAATCGAACATTTTTTAGTTAATATAGTTTAGTGTTAAGATTTTTATGATTTAGTACAACCGCATAGTTATATTTTTGAGGGCCTGTGTATGCATAATATAAGTCAAAGAATGGAAGGATTGGATTTTGCAAGATTCATTGCATTTTTCGGCATGGTTATTGTTAATTTTAAAATAGCTATGGAAGTAAAAGAACAAGGAGGTGTAATAGAATTATTTTTATTTGCTGTTGAAGGAAAAGCCGCTGCAACTTTTGTTGTTTTAGCTGGCTTAGGGTTTGGCATAGCCTGTAGTAAAAGAATGCCATCGCTCGATGCTACATTAAAAAAGTCCGCATTTTTACTCTTAATTGGCCTTCTAAATATGTTAGTTTTTGATGCGGACATACTACATTATTACGCTCTGTATTTTTTAATTGGATTTTTCTTTATTGATTTTAAAATGAGAAGCTTAGTTACTTCAATAATCTTATTCAATATTGTGTTTCTTGTTTTGTTTTTTACTTTTGATTATGATAAGGGATGGAGTTGGGATAACTATACATATGTGGGTTTTTGGACTGGTAGTGGTTTCGTTCGCAACCTGTTTTTTAATGGGTGGCATCCTGTTTTTCCATGGATGAGCTTTTTTATCTTCGGTATAATATTAAGCAGGTTAGTCCTTTCTCATAAAAGAACACAAGCTAAATTGGTGATATTTGGTTTGCTAGGTTCTCTACTTGCAAGTATATTGAGCGCTTGTTTTAAAGAATATAATCTTTATTTGTTCTCTACTGAACCGATACCCCCAGTACCTTTTTACATACTAACGGGGATTAGCTTTTCTAGTCTAATTCTTGGCTCTTGTTTGCTGTTATGTCAATCAACGAGAGTGTTTAGATATCTCAAGTACTTTTGTCCCGCAGGACGACAGACTTTAACGCTTTATTTAACTCATATCTATGTAGGAATGGGATTATTAGAGAGCTTTGCAATGATTGGAAATCAAACTCAAACTACGCTAAGTGCTCTATTTTGTTCATTAATTTTCTGTAGTTTATCTTCTGTTTATGCTTATGTGTGGAGTAAATATTACACATATGGCCCAATAGAATGGCTTATGCGTTTTTTCGTAAAGTTGTCCTTTAGCAGATACTTAAGACCAAAGTAGGAATCCCTTTCGGAGATGGAATCCATCTCGATTTAGTGGCACGTTTGTTGATAAGTTGAACATCACGTAAATAAAAAGTTATTCAGCTTTCTCTCTTAGTGGTAGCTCTATGAAAACCAAAAATTTCTTACAACAGTTAGATGTATTCGTATTGACAGTTGACCATAAATCATTTTCAGCTGCGAGTAGAAAACTAGGACATGCCCAGTCATATATTAGTAATATCATTTCTTCCCTTGAGGAGACTCTGGGGTTTGCATTGTTTGAAAGAGAAGGACAGTATCCGACACTAACCAAAGAAGGTAATTGGGTATATTCTCAAGCGGTTTCAATTGTTAGCCAAAAGGATCATATATTAAACAATGCCAGTAAAGCTCTTAAGATGAAGGAAACCATCAGCATTATGGTCGAAGAGTGCCTCACTCATTCTTTTTTAGTCGACTCTCTGTCCGATTGCTTGCACAAACAGAAGGGCGCTGCGCTTAACTTGAAAAGTGGCCATTCTTCGAAGATCATAGAGTTAGTTTCTAAAAGCTCAGTGGATGTTGGTATCGTCTCTCGTTTTGATTCATATGACACTAGAATTCTTTCAATTCCATTACCATGTGTCCCATTAGGTTTTTATGCTTCAAGCTTTCATGCTCTATCAAATGAAAATGACATTACCATTGAGGTTCTTAGATCGCATCGGCAGTTGTTACTGGACACAAGTAATGATATGTCATCACTGATGTATAACATATCTAATGACATATGGAGAGCTGACAGTTTAATGAATGTAGCTACTCTCATTAGTAAAGGGTTTGGATGGGGAATACTTCCAGTGTCTTTTGCAGATGGTTTTGTCGCAAATAGAAAGATGGTAAAGTTGAAAAGCCCCATTGGCTTGGTATCTAACTATAATAACTGTTCATTAATTTTGAACCAAACAACTCAGAATCGACCTATCATAAAGGGTATACTAGAGCTGTTTATTAAACCACATGCGGTAAGATATGTATGAATACACTAAATACATTAAATATTCAAACAATAGAGACATTTGTAGAGGTAGTAGAGTCTAAGTCGTTTTCTGCAGCCGCTAGAAAACTGGGTAGAGCACAGTCTTATATAAGTAACTTAGTCTTCGAGCTTGAAGATTGGTTTGGAGAGCCGGTTTTTGACCGCCAAGGTCGCTATCCTATTTTAACTGAGAAAGGACACGAACTTTACTTTGAAGCGAAGGCTCTACATGAAGCTAGGTTGCTTTTTACGAAGAAAGCAAAATACATCTCTCTAGGTGAACACAATAGTTTCGCTTTTGCTAGTGATATGATGAGCGAGTTCCCTGAAGGAGAACAGCTCTTACATAAAATAAATACGTTGTATCCTAATGTAGAATTACGTCTGACAAATCCGAGCGGTGATAAAATACTAAGACTTCTTTATGAAGGCGTTCTAGACGCAGCAGTGATATCAGGACATGTTAGCTTTGACCATATACCTAATATAGGAGTATTACCATTATCTAATACTCCGGTTTATTGCGTTGCTTCCAACAACCATCCATTGATGAAAAACAAGAATGTGACAGTTAGTGAATTAATGCAGCACCGACAAATTATTGCTTGCAGCCATCTTCACTTAAATGAGGGTAGGCAGCCCTTACTTAAAATCTCGTCTTCTATTTGGGAGGCTGATTCCGTTTATGATGCTGCCACATTAGTGGCTCACGGCTTTGGTTGGGCGATATTGCCTGAACATATAGTCAATCTGTTTGAAAGCAACAATTTATTAATAAAGGTGTCTTTGGCTGAAGGGGTTTTACCACAAACCATATCATCGACGTTAGCTTGGAACAGAGATAGGCAGAATAACCCTATCTTAAAGACGATCATTAATACATTAAATAAATAATCAATAGAAATGTTGCAAAGAGAAGGACTCTTGACAATAAAAGAATTCTCTCAATGTGAATAGAATCCTCAGATTATCGTATGGTTTATCTGTGCAAGCTTCAGTAAAAGGTTATGGGCTAGATGAATCGAAATACGGTTTTGTCGCAAACATAGTTAGAGGTGTGGCTGACCCGTCCTCCGTTTACCTCGATTGATATCTTGATGGTTAAGGTTGAATTTCTTAACCATCAAGATATAAAGTAAACTTGTCGAGAAGGGTGATTTTACTGCACATGGATATGGAGTACTCATAATGGACATCTTAGATTTAGATAGTGACGAAATGAGAATACAAAAAAGAGTGAGCAATATAGATTCGACCCGGAAAGCAACCAAAGAGTTCTTTCTTCAACAAGCCAACAAAAAGTTTAATCGACGATACGACTACCAATATGTCGATTACTATAATAACCGAACGCCAGTTACTATCGTGTGCCCTGTTCACGGACAGTTTGAACAAACACCGTCCGGGCATCTACGCTCTAAAACCGGATGTGCTCGATGCTCCTTCTCTCGTTGTTCGGATGAAAGTCGTCATACGAAAGAATACTTTCTTGCTCACGCAGAGCAAAAATTTGGAGATAGATTTGGCTACCAGGATGTCGATTATAAAGGCATGAAGTATCCCGTCAGCATTTATTGTCCAATACACGGAAAGTTTACGACGACTCCATACAATCATATTAGCTCGAAGTTTGGTTGCCTCCAATGCGCTAGAGATTACACCAAACAGTACCTACGCTAATCATAAAAGGTCATCGAGAGTGATATACGATTTAATGGTTAATGGTTAATGGTTAATGGTTCTGTCGCTAATTGGAGGGAGCGAAAGCTAGCCTCCATGGTAAAGAATTGTGGACGATGCTGAAACGTGACCAAATAGACATTGAAGGTGACACAGCCTTTGCGCGATTTTACGCGCTAGCAGCATAGTTGTATCTAGAGGATGGGGCTGCCACGCTTCTAACTATATTTGCGACAAATTCCACCTTTTTGCTCTGCACCCCAGTTACCTTTAACAAGGAGATTAACCAACTGTTTAATGCTCATATCTTCACTGAAGTCGCCAACTATATCCTTCTACATGGTATTTAGGAAATCTTTGCTGGTCGCCTGCTCCTACCGCTGCTTATTCTGCATTGATTAGGCCTGAAATAATTTGATTCGCATACTGACTCATCAGGCGATTGCCTGCTTCATGGTCATAAAAGGTTTGCTCACCCGACACCTCGAAGCCAGAAATGGCCAGTTTGGCACGCAGTTTCTCACCTTCTTCACCCAAACCTTCATTGTCTGTGAGTAGCAGAATTGGCGTCTTTTTTGGCAAGCCTTTTAGGTTCTTCTCCACCGAGAATTGACCGTTAACCACTTTCGCAATCGAACCCACAATACCAGCAGGGTTCGCCACTTCATGAGCGGTGATGGCTTTGGTCATGCTTGGCATAGGACGATCAAGCAATAAGCCCGACACCGCTTGGCCACTTTGTGCTGCATAACTAGCTAAATCTGCGGCAATTGGAGCGCCCATTGAGTAGCCGTGAAGGGTGATGTTGCCTGGGTCAATACCCTTATCATTCACTAGGTACTTGAACATGGTACGAGCGTCTTGGTAAAAGCCTTTTTCGCTTGGTCTACCATCGCTTTCACCATAGCCACGTAGGTTGACTGTGAGCATGTCGATACCTTGTTCTTGGTAGTGGCTGCGAATCGCACTCGCTTGCTCTTCAGCAGACGAACCAGAACCATGCAGGAACAATACAACTTTGCCGCTTGCCGTGCGCGTTTCACCTTCGCTTGAGGCCGTTCCCTGATGGTAATAACCCGTTAGACGGCCTGCTTCCCCTTTTAGGGTGACTTTCTGCGACTCACCTTTTTCTAATGCATGGTCAAGTAGGGTTTGGGTGATGCCATCAATCTTACGACGTGCGTCTTTCTTACCGTATAACTCATTGTTGAGGAATCGAGTCAGCGGGCTAAGAGATTCTTTATCGCGCGGTGGTGTACCATCATTTTCAATCACCACGTTGTATTTGTGCTTCTCACTGCCTGACACGTCATCAAGAACATCATTGACTTGATGACTTTGCTTCTTTGCGGCAATCTCAAGCCGAGCTTCCTGCAGTGCCTGACCAAAGTTGAAAAGCTCTGTCGGTGTCCAAACTCCAAACTTAGGTCGCCATGTATGGCCGATAAGTTTGTCAGCCCCACCCGCTTTCAACACTTTTGCGACTATACTTGAGCAGTTCTTGCTCAACAACTGATAGCGAGCATCCGGATCGTTACGTAAACGATTCCATTTAGCTTGCATCGCCGCCACATCTAACCCTTCTAAGTTAATGCGAAACACTCGACCATCATCCGCTTGGCTAGCCTTAAAGATTTCGATTTCTTCCAGAGCTCTTTCAGCAAACAGGCGAACCACGTTGTCGATACGTTTTTCAACAAGGACTGGTTCACCACTTGCCTGAGCTTCTTTTTGTAGCTCTTGAGCAAAACGGTTTGCTACGTCCATCATGTCGTAGCTGGTGTCATTCCATTGGTCGACGAATGGCTGGAAAACATGCGCAGGAAGGCCTGTCGATACAAGCATATCCGGATCGCCCAGTAGCACACTTGCATAAACTTCAGAAACATCTTTGTACGCAGCATCAATACCTTTCGCGGCGTTGAGTTCTTCGATAAAGCGTTTCAGCTTAGTTTCGCCATCGCTCAAGCCAAAGGCATCATTTTCTTCTGATGCTATATCATGCTCAAGTGTATTATTTTGATGTGCCGGTTGACTGAAGTCGCTCCAACGTAGTTTGAGATCCTGCTGATATTCTGTCGCGACATTGAAGAGATTGCGGATACTAGATGACTTACTACCTATTGGCCACCAACTCACGTAATTTTGTTTGTTGAAGTCAGCCACGGCATGAGCGTCGATTTGCATACGCCCTTGGCAAATTTGCAATGCGGCGTGACCTAGCGCGCTGTGAACACTCGGCTTCCAGATGTACATGGTCGCGCTCACTGGCGACATGTGCTGTTCAATTGCTTGGTGTACTTTGTTTAACCCAGCAATATCAATACCATTACCATCTTTTGCCAGATTGTTTGCAGGTAGCTCTGCAAAGATAGTATCGGCAATGGCTTGATCATATTCATGACTTACTGCCGCTTTTACTTTTTCGAGTGCTGCATCGCTACCGCCTAGCTGATCAATATTGGCAAGATTGCCTTTACTCCTAGCGACGAAATTGCCATTTTCATCCAGATACAGATGTCTACTATCTTGTAAGTTGGTATTATCAAGAAGAGCATATAGACGGCTAAAGCTATCGTGCGCTTTGGTGTTTTGCTCAGGGAACGCTAGAACAGAGACTGCTTCCAGATGGGAATTCACCTGATTTAACAGTAAGTTCATCGCTTCCAAACGACCAGAATCTGGATGCCCGAGTACATAACTTTCAATCTGTTTGCGTAGGTTAAGCAGTTTTTCCACAGATTCTAGTTCGTAGTCTGCGTGTTCAACCGTACTCGCATGATACTCAGTCAGAGCGTCGATCACTTTTTGGTAACTTTCACCACGAACCTTACCGCTTACATGAGCAGCATCAAATATCTCAGTCACCGACATCAACTCTGTGTTGGTATTGTACGACCAAACACCGTCTTCTTTCTGAGCTAAAATTCGAGTGCGGCCATCGTGATGCGAGAGAACCTTGTTATCCATTAAGAAGAGCTCGTCTGGCATCTGCTCGAAATCGTCGAAATTTGCCAAAATAAAGCGCTCAATGGTTTTTTGTTGAGGGGTATCGAGAAAGATGGTTTTGCTTTTATCATCGGTACCCGGCCATAAGCGGACTTCTAAACCTTTATCGCCTTTTTGCACCAAGAGATTACGCTCGGTACGAAGTGAATAGAATGGCAGCGATTCACGCAACATGCTGTCGATTGCGCTTAGTTCAACTAGCGTGTCAGATCTGTTACCATCAGGGTTGTCTGCCAATAGTTCAGCTTGTTGTACGCTGCTCAATGCATTAAAACGCAGTTTGACACCTACGCTTGCTCGGTTTTGCTCACTTTTTTCGACAGCCGCTTCAGACTTCGTAACGGACTCTTTAACTTTGCTGTTATTGTCAGACTGCGACTGCTTCGTCGCAGCCATCTTGTCATTAACTAGCTGCTTAGCTTCGCCATTATTATTAAGAGTGAACTCTGGATTACCTTTTTTCCATGCTTCATTGGCGAATTGAGCCCGCAGAAGTTTTACATCATTCATGCCTCCAACATCGTAATTATTAAGAATGAACTCTCGTGATGGTATTTTGGAGTCGTTCTCAAGATGTATCTTATTACTCTCAGCTAGAAATATATGCTCATCTATCTCGAACCAGTCAGCAAGGTAATTGTTAATTTTATTTAAAACAGTAGTTACTGAACGATGAGCATCAATGAGCCACACATCATCTTTGTCAATAACAGTCATACCTAGCCCATCTAAACTTTCAAGCTTAGCAGATAAATCAAAGGCTTTCATCTGTAAGGATAACCACTTCTGAGCTACTTGCGGAATATCATTCATGCGACTCTTAGCTTCAAGGGTCAATAAATCTTTGCATATATAATCTTGCGCTTGCGCCCTGACACCAGTAAACTCGTTGATTGTACTATCGTAAGATACATTATTTAATGCTCCAACGATTCCATAAATTTTTACATCTTCACTCTTCAAGAACTTGGATAGATTGGTGAGTTCTCTGTGATGAATAGATTCGAAATCTTCTCTAAGGTTGCCATAATCTACGCATTGTCGATCCAATATACCATCTATGCCATAACGAAATGTGAATGCATTGTCTCCATCAATATTATTTATGACTTCAGCATAAAATCTATTTCTGAAAGCATCGCCACTCATTTTACTAAGCTTATAGAATGATTCCATCTTATTCACTGCTGAGTCAACGCCGTTTATTCCCTGATTATGCGTTATCTCGTAAAGTGCGCTTAGGGCTTCCGCTTTATGGGTACGACAAAACCAATCTTTTATTTTATCCCAAACTCCCATTTTAATGGCATCTTCCTTTGAGTTAGCGTTTTTTACGTGATCGATTCTTCCATCACTAATGATTCTGTTGAACATTCCATTAATATTTAGAGACATACATAACCTTGTTATAATTATATTACTAAAATAAGTGGCATATCACGAGGACGTAATATAGCCTTAAGAAAAAGATCTAAAGATGCAATAACCAAAAAAAGATTTGGTTTTGTCGCAAATATAATTAGAGGCGTGGCAGACCCGTCCTCCAGATACGACTATTCTGCTAGTGCGTAAAATCGCTCAAAGGCTGTGTCACCTTCAATTTCTATTTGGTCGCGTTTCAGCATCAGCCACAATTCTTTACTATGGAGGCTAGCTTTCGCTCCCTCCAATTATCTCCATCCGAGAGCGTGACGGGTTTTCCGTTTTACCCTGCGATGACTTTGCTCCACGATATTGTTCAGATATGTGACATCCAATATCTCAATCAGTGACAGCATAAAGAAGCCAGTTAACCAAAGTTGGGCATCCATTGCATCGATGGCTGCGTATTAACTTTTACTGCCGTCAATCACCACCTTGTCGGGGAGACCATGTAGGGCCATGGCCTTGTTTAGAAAGGCTTTCGTGGCTACCTCATCCCGATTGTAACTGAGATTGTAATCAATGACGCCGCCAAATTAACCGACAGCTCGATAGTAGAGCCATTCTCCTTTCACTTTGATATAGGTCTCGTCTATACTCCATGAGCTAGATCATGGTTTTTTTTGACGCCTTGCTTTGTGCTCTAGGATTGGTGAAAAGTTAAGAGCTCAACGGGGAATCGTTGCATGAACCACGGTTACTCCACGCTCCTTCTGAATCTCCTTAATGTCACGATAACTCAGTTTGTAAGCTAGGTAATAGCGAACGGTTTCAAGCATAACTTCGGAGGGAAAGTAACAGCCTTTAAACATCAAGATTCTGAGTGGCAAATGGAAACTAGCTGGATCTTAACCGATGATGCGAAATTTTGCGACAGAACCAAAGTTTACAACAAAACCCGTTAAACTGTATTTAGATTATATACCCATCCTATGAGCCCATTTTATTAAATCGGTAACATTGTGGGCGTCTAGCTTACGCATGATGTTCATTCGATGGGTTTCTACGGTTTTCAGACCAATCAATAGGGCTTCAGCAATATCTCGATTACGTTTTCCTTCAAAGATCAATTTAATTACCTGTTTTTCCCGCGGTGTTAAAGCTGGGATACCTCCCACTTCAATACCACTCAAAGCCTCAATATGTTTGGCGTCCAAAGCTGGGTCGAGAAAACTCTTGCCTCGTGTCACACTCTTTATTGCAGCGAACAATGTACTCCTAGAACTATTTTTCAATACATAACCGTTTGAACCGGCATCTAACGCTTCACGTGCTTTGCGCTCTTCTTCTGAGGCCGTCAATACGATGATCATCATATCCGGCCAACGTTTACGTAACTGTCGAATTGCTTCGACACCGGACATACCGGGTAGATTAAGGTCCATGAAGACCATATCGGGTTTGAGCTTAAGACACTCCTGGTATACCCTTAGCCCATCAGTCACGAACCCTACTAACTCGAAATTTGGATATGGCGAAAGGCAGCCCTTTAAACCGTCGAATATAAGGTCATGATCATCCACGACCAAGATTTTTAAATGTGAATACTCGTCAAATGTCATCATAATTCTCGTTAAAGATGCCCTGGTTCATCAAAAATTACACCTAACAAGAAGAAAAAGGAAAATAATTTTATTGTTCCTAACAGCATGCATAATATAGACAGGCCTAATCTCATTACCCTTAAAAAATGATACCGAAAGTAGCAGTAAGTATAATAAATCTCGACGCTGTTACATTCGCTTTATGCCAAAGATAATGTTTCCTCCCACATGGTTCTAATAATTTTAGCGTCATTATTTCAATTATAAATTCAGTCAATTCGCTGTATCTTACAGTAGTCTACTGTTGTAAGTTAAATCTTTCTAGATAGAAACTATCTTTCTTTGCCTATTGCTGTATATTTGATTTTTCTCCTGCCTTTTTTACCCATCTACTTGGACTCTGTTACGGTGTCGTTGCATTGCTCATATTTTGAGCGATGCAAAACCACGAGGCTTCTACTGATATAATGAAGTTTTAGTAGTCTCGATGCTCACTTATCCATGCCAAATAAGTTTAACGATTCAAAGCGCCACCACATTCCGGATGCTAACATTATCATTCCAACAAAGGATATTTCGCTCTACGATGAACAACGAGACTATCGAGTATGAAGTAAAGCGACGCTAGAAATTGCTGTGAAAGATCAAATGGCCTGACAAAAGAAGCATGGTTATGGACAACGGGCTCATGAAGAATTGGCAATGCAGCGATATAAACGAACATTTGTTAACTAACTCAACTCCACAGCCGAAGTTTTAACAATCAAAAGATGGAAATGATGACTGCTCGCGGCGCCTTGAACCGCTTTAAAGCGATGGGGATGCCTCAAAGTTATCGTTGCGCCTAAGATCTATCAAAAAACCTGAGGCTGGAGCGATGCAACAACACCCTATGACTTAGGTATTTACGCTAAAGAGTTACGATGAGGAAAAACAAATGATACCTATGCCTATAGTTGGAAATAGGCATAGCGAAGATAAATGTTGAACCGGCACCAAGCTCACCTTTCAAAGACAAACTACCCCCATGATACTGGCAAGTTTGCGAGAGATAGGTAACCCCTGTCCGGTGCCAAACTGATGCTGGGAAGATTGTCTGAATGGTTCGAAAACTTCATCCAGTTTATTAGCTGCAATACCTGGCCCTGTATCTTCAACAGTGATATATAACATGTCGTCTTTATTATCAGCCTTGCTTTGTGAACTTCGCTTCATCGAGCACTTTGAGAAGGAGATTACTGGCGAGATTAAATTCGACCTGATCTGCTTCAATTCTGGAAAAATTGAGCAGGTTGCTGATGATGCTCAGCGGGGATTGAGCACATGTGTAAACCGTATTTCTTAAGTCATCTTGTTGCTCATTCATTTGAGTATTGCGCAGTAACTCAAGCAAACTCATGATGCCATTCAAAGGCGTACGCAGTTCATGGCTGATGTTGGTCAGATGCTCGTTTTTTCGAGCATTCGCCTTTTCAGCCAGTTGTTTTGCATGAGCAAGTTCAACTGCTCATTGTTCTACTTTAGGCTTCAGCGCGTCATAGTTGGATTTAATCGTATCAAGCAACATGTTATAAGCACGAGCGATGTCACCAAGTTCATCTTTCCCAGATTCTGGTAGGTGCTTAGAAAACGTTGGCTGACGGTCACTTTTAATGATGCAAACAAATTTACGGATGGTTTGGGCGAGTGATTTCCACAGATCCACAACATGACCAAAATCATTACAGCAAAAGAGACCAGAGACCACTTAAACTCGTTGTAGAACGGCGTGTAAGCCATCTTTTCAACTCGTGATTTGGGAACCATGGAAATCTGCAACCAATCAGGACCATCGATGAACTTACTTACAACATAATAATTGTCGATTTCAAAAAACTCTCCGACATTTTGGTCGCCTTTGGAATTAACATTAGAGACAGTGACGACATCTTTAATGTCAATGGCGAAGCCAACCTGACGCGCTATCTTATCTTTCGGGCTTAAGGTGTAACTAAGGAAAATGTAGACGCTGTTTCTACTGACATCGTATTTGGGTTCACTCTAACGAAAGCCGTCTTCCGTATCAAGTTGAGAAAAGTCGGTGATCTCATTGACTCGTTGATCTAGGTGAGAACGTTCAATTTCGGGAGCAGCGTAAATAGAGACTTACCTGTCCGGCTCAATAATGAAGCTAGCTACATAACGCTGCTGGCCAGCGATGCCCAAGATTTGTAGCGCCCAAAGTTGCTTACGCTATATAGGTAAGTTGGTATCACCGATATTGAACTGATGGGCAACCAACTGTGCGTTAGAGTCCACTTCCATGCTTTGGAACTGCTCAAATAGCTCGGTATCATCCTTCGATTGAGCAAAAAGGCTACGATTCATCTACGCTCGAATCTCACTGATTTGGTCATAACTCTTCAGCGTTTGCTTTAAGGTTCCGTTGTAGGTGCTGTCATGCATTTATATGAAATCAGTACCGATAAACCGGCAAACACCGATATACAAGCAATGGTGTGTTTGGCAACCAGTTAAGCATAATGTAGGATCCACCTTTTTCCTTGATGAAGATAATAAAACGTTTCCCCTTAGATGAGATTAAGGTGTTCACCTGATACCGAACAAAAAAACTCCCGATATATACTGATTTTGAAATCAGAGAAAGAGGTTCTCAATGATCGAACGTTTAATTGCGATGGGATATGTGGATACACATATCTCATCAGATGAGAGCCACTGGCAAGGCCAATGCGCAAGCAGAAGACTTCGATGGCTACAGTCAGAGCATTACCTGACGATCGGTATGCAGATTGAGTCACCACAAAACCATCTTTGGTCAACGCAAGCGTCTCTTGTGCTCGCTGTATGTGAAGAAGGCTGGGATTGCAGCCTAGAAAATCGTGATGATGAGTGGATATTGTGGCGCTGCTACCCAAATAACCTTGACGACGAAACACTTATTTCCTCTATAAAAATGCAAATGGCACTGTCCAGGTATCTGGAGCAAGAACTGTTGGAGCCTGTTCCGGCCAGCAAACCTCGCATTTGGAGGATCAAACTATGAAGAAATTACTATGCTGGTTACTTCTTTTTACGATCAACTTTGCTCATGCTGCGCCGATATCAGCGGTTCAATGGCATGGGGAACCGTTTATGTTCTATAGCCGTGGAACGCCTTTGAAGTCAGTGATTGAAGAAGTGGGTAAGAACTATGGAATCCCGATGGAAGTCAGCAGCCAGATTAGCGAGTCCTTCAGTGGTCAAATTGATGGTCAGACACCAAAACAGATCTTCACTATGCTTGCGCAGCAGTACGGCTTAGTTTGGTACTATGACGGGGATTTATTACATGTTAACAAGGCGAGAGAAGTCACCAACGAGGTGATTTCTCTGTCTTCACTCTCGAATCAGGAAGCTACTCACTACATCGCGAAAGCGGGTTTCATTGATAAAGTAGCGTGTGAAGTGATGCCGATTTCAGGCTTACACGCCATCCAAATCAATGGAGTTCCTGCATGTGTAAACACAGTGAGTAAGTATATTCAACAACTGGATAGCGATTCTAAGCAACATGCGGAATCACAGAAGTCGGTCAAAATCTTCCCACTGAAATACGCTTCTGCAACAGACACCGTGTATAGCTACCGGAGCCAAGACGTTACAGTACCGGGTGTGGTCTCCGTTCTTAAACAAATGGAGCAAGGTGAGGGGCCTGGCGCCACTAATCAAGGCACGACCAGTTTTTCCGCAGACTCACGCCAAAACGCAGTGATCATTAGAACCAACAAGATGGATATGGCGATGTATGCTTCGTTGATAAAACAGCTGGATATCACGCTAACCATGATTGAAGTTTCGGTCACCATTATTGATGTCGACACTTTGGACTTTAACCAACTCGGTATCGATTGGTCTGCTGCCGCGAAATTTGGCGGAGGGAGTGTCACCTTCAACCAAGGTAGCTTGAGCAGTGATAATTTTTCGACTGTGATTGGCAACACCGATAACTTCATGGTTCGACTCAATGCACTAGAGCAGAACTCAAAAGCAAAAGTGTTATCAAGACCTTCTGTTGTGACACTCAACAACGTTCAAGCAGTGTTGGATAAAAACGTAACTTTCTATACCAAGATTGAAGGAGAGAAGGTAGCTAAGTTGGAATCCGTAACTACAGGTTCGCTTTTAAGAGTGACACCAAGACTGGTCAATGAGAAAAACCATAAAAAAGTGATGCTGTCACTAAATATTCAAGATGGCCAACAAGCAAAGCCCGTGAGTAGCAAAGATCCATTACCTCAGGTTGAGAACTCAGAGATTGCAACACAAGCCACACTAAAAACCGGTGAGAGTCTATTGTTGGGCGGTTTCGTTCAGGACAAAGACCATACCGTAGAAAACAAAATTCCATTATTGGGTGATATCCCACTACTAGGAGGACTTTTCCGTAGTACAGACCACAGCATACAAAGCGTCATGCGTCTGTTCCTAATTAAGGCAGAACCCATCAATCAATAAGTGGGAGTGGCTATGGAAAATGGTACCAAACTCTTATGGCTCACAGGCCCAATGCAAGGTAGAGAACTGAGATTACCTCAGGGCGATCTCTCAATGGGGTCTAGCGGTGACATCATGGTGCCACTTGCTGGGCGTGAGTTATTGAATATCAGGGTTGATGAAAAAGGCGTGTTTGTCAGGGATACAGTTAAAGTCTGGGCTAATGGTTCTCTGGCAAATATCGAAGAAGCGTTACCAATGGGAGAGCCGCTAGAAATTTGTGGTGTTGGCCTAGTTCTAGGAAAGACAGAACAAGCATTAGAGTGGCAAAAGTTACCGGCGCATGTGAAAACCAGCCAAAGCAGATGGAGAAAGATGGTGTTGCTGGCTATGACGCTGATTAGCATTGTTCTAATGGTATTTACCTTGATGTTACCGGCTAAAACACAACGCGTGTTCGACGCGCAATTATGGTTACAACATCAACTCAATGTCCCGGCATTACATCAGGTTGAAGGAAACTGGAGCTCTGATGGAGTAGTGGCACTAACAGGTTACTGCGACAACTCAACAGCCATAACCAAGTTAAAAGAAGGGTTGAGACTACATTCGATACGTTTCACTAACACAGCAGTTTGTACCGATACATTGATCAGCAATGTTGACTCGGTATTGAGCGCAAATGGTTATCAGAACATCAACGTTCTTCCATCGCGAAGAATGGGTGAAGTAAGAATTTCAGGTGCAATTCAATCTGGTGAAAAGTGGGATAAAGTAACTCGAGAATTAGAACAAGTTCAGGGGCTTAAACACTGGCAAGTGGCAAACGATATTGGGGGCTATGTGCATAAATTCATTGAAGCACTTAGAGACAAAGGGCTACTTCAAGGCCTGATGGTGGAACGGCGTCAAGACAGCATAATGGTGACGGGGCAGTTTCAAGATGATGTCCGCAGTCGGATTCGTCAGGTGAGTAATGAGTTGGTGGCAAGCACAGGCCAAAGCATTGATGTCCGATTTGAGAACATTCCAGTAAGGGATAATTTGTCCCGTTATCTGTCTGGGCAAATCGTCAGTTTTGGAGGTAACAGCAGTCACCCATTTGTCGAGCTTAGCAACGGAACTCGACTTAAATTGAACAGCAAACTCGATAGCGGTTATGTGGTAAGTTACATTGATTTGAAAGGGCTGGACCTCGATCGAGATGGTGAGCTTATACACATACCATTCATTTTATAGGAGGCGTTATGGCTCGAATTACACAACTGGAATCCATGCTTAAGGAAACCCCTGAAAGCAAAGATGAATTGATTTCTCAGTTAGAAGCCGCTCGAACTGAGTTGAATAAAGGATCAAAACAGACTGCGGAAAGTCTCTACCATGCCATTTACGCAGCTCAAGACGTGATCAGTATTTTGGCTAAGCGATATCAGTAACAATCACTATACATAAACCGAAGTCTACCGTACCACTTTGAAAACTGGAGAAAATTATGGATACATTCAACGACATTAAATCCGTAATGGATGACCTCAACAACCGTCGCAGTATGCTAGCTGAGCAAATGAAGGAATTCGAACAACTGCAGAGTGAAATTCAGGTTCTGGTCGAAAGATCTGCGCATGATCCAGAAGCGCGTAGAAAATTAGAAAAGCTGAATCAGGCATTTCCCGAGGGGCTTCAAAACTCTCAGCAGGGAATCATATCAAAAGTGACTCAGCTTGAGAACAACTTTAAAAGCTTGGAGGAAGGGTTCAAAACCATGGGAGATTCCGAAGCTCAGAAGCCAGAATCATCCCTAAAGCCCAGAAAGCGAGTGTTAAAGAAATATATGTAACTCTCTAAGGTTCGTCGGTTCTATCGCAAAATATCGCATCGTCGGTTAAGATTTAGTCAGCTTCCAGTTGCCACTCAGAATCTTGATGTATCAAGGCTGTCACTTTCCCTCCGAAGTTATGCTTGAAACCGTTCGCTACTACCTAGCTTACAAACTCAGTTATCGTTAAATTGAAGTGATTCGGAAGGAACGTGGAGTAACCGTAGATCACTCAACGATTAACCGTTAGGCTCTTAACTTTTCACCAATCCTAGAGCACAAGGCAAGGCGTCGAAAAAAAACAGCATCTAGCTTATGGCGTATGGACGAGACCTATATCAAGGTGAAAGGAGAATTGCTCTACTACTATCGAGCTGTCGATAAATTTTGCGGCGTCATTGATTGCTATCTCAATTACAATCGGGATGAGGTAGCCACGAAAGCCTTTCTAAATAAGGCGATAGCCCAACATGGTCTCTCCGAGAAGGTGGTAATCGACGGCAGTAAAAGCAACTACGCAGCCATCGATTCAATGAATGCGCAACTTGGGTTAACGGGCTTCTTTTATACTGTCACTGATTGAAATATTGGATGTCACATATCTGAACAATATTGTGGAGCAAAGTCATCGAAGGATAAAACAAAAAAACCGTCAAGCTCTCGGATGGAGGTAATTGGAGGGAGCGAAAGCTAGAGTCCATGGTAAAGAATTATGGACGATGCTGAAACGTGACCAAATAGAAATTGAAGGTGACACTGTCTTTGAGCAATTTTACGCGCTAGCAGAATAGTCGCATCTGGAGGACAGGTCTACCACGTCTCTAACTATATTTGCGACAAAACCCAATTAGGTTATTTGCTGTGGTCGCTTTTCTTATCTTTGGCTGTATTCAAAATCCAATATCTTCACTCAGTCTTTTGTCTATAACATCCAATTCAATGAACTTCAGTTATATGGGACATTTTGTTGATCAACGTACTGTAAATGATTGATTCCAATTTTCTGTTGTAAATGTAAGCATTAATGTGTGACCGGGGTTCGTTTCTCCTAATAGAGCCTTACAACCATCGATATGGCTAAATTCATGGTTAAGAAATTCAATCTTAATCATTAAGATAGCGATGCTATGCATCAAGCTAGGACGCTGTTAATTCATTGATATTCCAATGATTTGGATTGCATTGTCCTATCTTTACGTTCCCCTCCTCTTGATTTTTACGTGGTTCAATACTCAGGCCGTAGACGTCGCCACCGCACACTCAAAGAATTTGTTCCCCGCGCTACGAAGCTCCTATTTGAAAAAGACAATGCTTGGAAAAAGGTGCTTTGGAAACACGCTCAGACTTTTAGTCTCTGGCAGATAACGTGCGTTGAGCGAATGTTATCGTGCGGGACTAACATGATGGGAGCCAAACACTACGACTGTGGAACACCAGACTGTCCGCATACTAAGGTCATTTGTCAAAACTGAAAGACAAAGGCTTGCAGGTCTTGTGGTACCCAATCCACCGAACAATGGATAAGCACTCTGCTTGATGTCATGCCCGATAGTGAACATCAGCACATCACATTCACCATGCCGAGCGAGCTTTGGCCCATCTTCGAAGCCAATCCAACGTTACTCAATGATTTGTTCTCTCTTGCTGCAGACACGCTGCTGAAGTGAGCAAAAAAGCATAGTCTTGAAGTGGGGATATTCGGCGCCCTTAATACTTATGGTCGAGCTCTTAACTGGCATCCACACATCCGTTTATCGGTCACCCGTGGAGGGTTAGATAAACACAACACCTGGAAACCTATCTACTTTAAAAAGAAGCATGTCGAGTATCATTGGCGGCGCACTCTCATTAGGATTCTCAGACAAATATACGACAACCTCAACCTACCCACATCGACCACTAATCACATTCAGGATTTTAATCATGGAACGTCTTTTTTTGCGTCAATATCAACGCCACTGGAATATTCATTTCGCCAAAGAGAGATAGGTACTATCTTTTTGATGGATTTTTCTAGTGGTATGGTTATCAGTACATTCGATATTGAATGTTACTTTCATGAAAAAATATCTCTTATTAGTTCGTTAGCGCTCTTGTGTGTAGTGCTCTGGCATTAGCGTCGGCAGAAGCCTCTCAGCTTTTATTTGGTAATAAGAAGGTGCTTAGCAATGGGAAACAGGCGATTTTACATTCACCAAAGTCGAATTGAGAGCACCGTCCCTGACTTCAAACTTTACAAGTAAATTATATTATGATGAAAAAATTCTTTAAACCCCTGTTTTTAATAGTGACATCCTCACTATTGATACTATTGTCCGGTTGTAATTCAAAAGGAACCTCCTCTCCTGAATCACATGTAAAATTAGAACGTATCGATATCGTCGCATCGCCAATAACGACGAGAGGCGTGAGTGAACTGACGCTTGCGAAAGGTAATAAACAGCCCTTTGAAGCGATTGGTCACTACTCTGATGGCTCATCTCGCACGTTGTCGGATTTAAACGTGAGTAATTGGCACACAAGCAATTCTGATGCAGGACGCTTTGATGAGCCTGGCGTATTCATTGCGACTAACGAGGGTCATACCACAGTGACTGCCACGAAGGACGGCGTCACCAGTAACCCGGTGGATGTGAATGTCTCATCGGCGGTCATCACATCTATTCAAGTGGAGCCTTCAGCAGTGAATTTTCCGCAAAAAGGTCTGACTAAGGAATTAAAGGCAACAGCGATATTCAGTGATGAGACGTCCATTAACGTTTCTGATTCAGTGATATGGAGATCTACCGACACGGCTACGGCTACCGTGTTACCAACTGGTGTATTGACTGCGGTTGAGGTGGGTAACACGACACTCACGGCCTCGAAGGATGGCGTGATTAGCAATACGGTGGATGTGACCGTTTCGGCAGAGACCATCTCATCCATTCAAGTGACACCTTCGCAAGTGGATGTT
>NZ_JAKGTN010000024.1:0-80044 GCF_021568915.1 Vibrio sp. McD22-P3 | reverse complement strand
ACAGATTGATAGGTTTATATTGTTAAAGAGCTTGTTTTGAGCTTTGCTCAAAACGGACGGCCATTTTAGCGAGATAAGTTGTCGTGTCAACCACTTTTTCAACTTATTTTGCTAAGCTTCTTAGAAGCTTGAGACCTTCTGACTGGATGCGAACTTTCGTCTGCGTTCCCGTGTCAGCGAGGGGGCATTATAGAGATCGAAATCTTCTTGGCAATACCCAAAATGCATTTTTTTCTGTTTTTTTGTTTGGATGATTATATTTTGCTCTTTAGCCCTATAAATAGCCTTAAATTAGCGCCAAACTAACTAACAAATATCGAATTAGGGAACACCATGACTTCAATACGCAGCTACAAAGGCATCTCTCCTCAACTTGATGACTCGGTCTATATAGATAAGACGAGCGTGATTGTTGGAGATGTACGTTTAGGAAAAGACGCGAGTATCTGGCCTTTAGTTTCTGCTAGGGGCGATGTGAATCACATCATTATTGGCGAGCGCACCAATATCCAAGATAACAGTGTTCTTCATGTTACTCACAAGAACAGTGATAACCCGGAAGGTTATCCGTTACTTATAGGTAATGATGTAACCATTGGTCATAAAGTAATGCTTCATGGCTGTATTATTGAAGATCGCGTTTTGGTCGGTATGGGGTCCATTATTCTCGATGGTGCAATCGTTGAGTCTGAGGTAATGATTGGTGCCGGAAGTTTGGTACCACCAAATAAGAGACTCGAAAGTGGTTATCTATATGTAGGGAGCCCGGTAAAACAAGCACGACCTCTTACGGATAAGGAACGTGCTTTTTTACAGAAATCAGCTGATAACTATGTTCGGAATAAGAACGACTATATGCACAAGGTGCATTCCATTCGTTAACGAATGACTATCTTACCTTGCTCATCAAAGCTCTCATCTTCTATGAGAGCTTCTGCTATTTCTTCTATATCAAAGCGAACAGAATCAAACATTGGTATAGCTTCTTGTTTAGAGACCTCTTTCTGGTAGGCGAGTTGAGCTAGCTTTTCTAAACTCACCAAACAAACAATAAGCATACCCGACTGGTGCGCATGAAACTCAACCATTCCAGTTGCTTCATCCCACGTCACTTGGTCGGAGAATAGAATAGATTGATTCATTACTTAAGCCTCGAGGTTCTTTCTTAGCTCTCTAAGAATTTGTTTCGTCCCTGGTCTTAGTCCACGCCATAACAAAAAGCTTTCTGCAGCTTGTCCCACCAGCATACCTAATCCATCATAAACACATCGAGCACCGGACGTTTTTGCCCACTGGTTAAATGTCGTCAGTCCCTGACCATAAGCCATATCATAGCTGACAGTATTGGCACCGAAGATCGCATCACTAATATCTGGTACTTGTTTATATAAACTAGCAGATGTCGAATTGATTACCACATCATAGGCACAGCCAACACTGTTTATTTCCGCTGCTTGTATAGTTCCAAAAGGCGAAAACAATTCGGCCAGTTGCTGAGCTTTTTCATAGGTACGATTAGTAATGGTTATAGAGCTTGGCTGTTGATCGAGTAACGGCTTAAGTACACCTCGAGCTGCGCCGCCAGCCCCTATAACTAAAATTGAAGCGCCCGCTAATTGCACTTGATGCTGCAACAAGTCTTGAACCAACCCTTCTCCGTCAGTGTTATCACCAATGATTTCACCATCATCCAGTTTCTTGAGTGTATTGACCGCTCCGGCTAGTTCAGCACGCTCGGTTAATCGACTAGCGAACTGGAAGGCATCTTCTTTAAATGGCGCAGTAATATTGCAGCCTCGACCACCATCAGCAAAAAACTGACTAGCAGCTTGAGTGAACTCTCCCTCCTCTGGCTGCAAGCGCCCATATTCAATATGTTGAGAAGTTTGACGTGCGAAGAGTGTATGTATGTAAGGAGACTTGCTTTGTGAAATGGGGTTTCCAAAAACGACGTACTGATCGGGCTTGCTCATGTCCTTGCCTGCTGCGTGCCAAAGTGAATAGTTCGACACTATCACTTCGACACTCATTCGCCAAGCTATGCCTGTCGCTTTACCAGTCTCGCGGCTGAAGGTAGTGCGCGTAAAGCTCGTTTTCTGGTGAGCCTTCTTCTGGTTGATAACTATATTCCCAGCGAGCTAGTGGTGGCATCGACATTAAAATAGACTCCGTGCGACCACCACTTTGCAAACCAAACAATGTACCTCGGTCAAAGACCAAGTTAAATTCGACATAGCGACCACGTCGATAAAGTTGGAACTGACGCTCTCTCTCTCCGAATTCTGTATGCTTTCGTTTCTGTACTATCGGTAAATACGCATCGGTATAACTAGAACCAACGGCTTTCATATAGGCAAAGCTGCGCTCGAAACCCCATTGGTTGAGGTCGTCAAAAAACAAACCACCCACACCACGAGTTTCGTTACGATGAGGAAGGAAGAAGTACTCGTCACACCATTTCTTATGTTCGTTATAGACCTGCTCTCCAAATGGCGCACAAATATCCTTGGCCACTTGGTGCCAGTGTTGACAATCTTCTTCAAATGGATAAAACGGCGTAAGGTCAAAGCCACCACCAAACCACCAGATAGGTGCCTCACCCTCTTTTTCAGCAATAAAGAAACGTACGTTGGCATGGGATGTTGGAATGTAAGGGTTTTTAGGATGAATAACTAAAGACACGCCCATCGCTTCAAATTTTCGACCCGCTAATTCAGGTCGGTGAGCTGTCGCGGAAGCTGGCATTTTGTCTCCAAAAACATGAGAAAAGTTAACACCACCTTGCTCGAAGACCACACCATCTTTTAATACTCGACTACGACCACCGCCACCTTGCTCGCGCAGCCATTCATCCTGCTGAAATGTTGCACCACCATCTTCATGTTCAAGCTTTTGGCAAATATCATCCTGGAGCTGTAATAAAAAAGCTTTGACCTGATGTTTATCCACTTGTTGCATCTAATTACCCTCAGCCTTGTCTCAATACTTTTAACGTTCTTGCATCTCGAATTTCACTCGGTTTATTACGACCGCCAGTTTCACCATCAAGAATTTCCGCCAATCGATCACCTAGCTGCGATTTGACTTCTTCGGTTGTCATGCAGGAAGGCATTCCTGACAAGTTGGCACTGGTCGAGGTAATCGGCTTACCATAAGAAAGGCAAAGTTGCTGCACTAACTCGTGATCGGTAACTCGAACCGCAATCGTATCGAATGCACCACTAAGCCATGATGAGACTCTGTCACTCGCTGGCATAATCCAGGTATAAGGTCCTGGCCAAGTATTTTGTACACTTTCGAGCTGCGTCGCTGTCAACTTAGTCTCGTCAACATAAGGTCGAAGCTGTTCATAGTTGGCAGCGATTAGGATCAGTCCTTTCTCTACTGGACGTTGTTTCACTGCCAGTAGTTTTTCAATGGCACTGACATCATCAGGATCACAACCGACACCAAATACTCCTTCAGTCGGATAAGCAATCACTTCACCAGATTTAAGTGCGGCAACTGTACTTTGAAAATTATCCACCGAGCCTTCCTTTTATTAAAACCTAAACAATTAATTTACATTTCAACGGCACTATGCGGAAAAGCGACATGAGAATCCAGAAAAAAACACAAAAATCACTTACGCAAACGTTTTCCTTAGAAAAAAATCCTCGTATAATGCGCGCAAATTAGTCCATTTGCACACGCCTTGAAGGAGCTTCGGATGAAAGTCGGCATTATTATGGGTTCAAAATCAGATTGGCCAACCATGAAACTAGCAGCAGAGATGCTTGATCAGTTTGGTGTAGATTATGAAACCAAGGTTGTTTCTGCGCACCGCACGCCTCAACTATTAGCAGACTATGCAACGACTGCAAAAGAGCGTGGCATCAAAGTTATTATTGCGGGAGCAGGCGGTGCGGCGCACCTTCCGGGCATGGCGGCAGCATTTACCAGTGTTCCTGTCCTCGGAGTTCCTGTACAGAGCCGAGCACTAAAAGGCATGGATTCTTTGCTGTCTATTGTGCAAATGCCAAAAGGCATTGCTGTTGGCACACTCGCTATTGGTGAAGCCGGCGCAGCAAATGCGGGAATCTTAGCAGCGCAAATCATTGGTGTTCATAATGATGCCGTGATGGAGAAAGTCGAAGCATTCCGCAGCCAACAGACCGAAACCGTTCTTGCTAACCCAGATCCGTCTGAGGACTAATAATGAAACACGTATTGGTACTTGGTGCAGGTCAGTTAGCACGAATGATGTCGCTGGCTGGCGCGCCTCTCAATATCAAGATCTCTGCCTTTGATGTGCGCAGCGAAAACATTGTGCACCCCTTAACTCTGGAAGTGCTTGGGCAAGGTCTACAGCAAGCCATATCGCAAGCTGACGTTATTACTGCAGAATTTGAACATATTCCCCTCGATGTCCTAGCTACCTGTGAAGCAAGTGGGAAGTTTTTGCCATCAACAGAAGCGATTAAAGCCGGTGGTGATAGACGAATTGAAAAAGCGCTGCTTGATAATGCTGGGGTTAAGAACGCGACCTATGCGGTTATTACCGAACGTAGCGATCTTGATACCGCTATCGCCACCGTAGGTTTGCCTATGGTACTTAAGAGTGCGTTAGGCGGCTATGACGGCAAAGGACAATGGCGACTCAAAACATTAGAAAATATAGAGCAAATCTGGACTGAAATGGCTCAGTGCATTGCGGATTCAGATAATCAAGCCATCGTGGCTGAAGAATTTGTGCCGTTCCAACGTGAAGTATCGCTTGTGGGTGCTCGCAACCAACACGGTGATATTGCGATTTATCCACTGGCAGAAAATGTACACACTGACGGAGTACTTACTTTGTCTACTGCTATCGATGAGCCTGAGCTACAAGCACAAGCTGCGCAAATGTTTACCGCTGTCGCCGAGTCTCTCGAATATGTCGGTGTATTGGCACTGGAGTTTTTCGATGTAAATGGCCAACTTCTCGTCAATGAAATTGCGCCGCGCGTACATAACTCAGGACACTGGACTCAGCAAGGTGCCGATACGTGTCAGTTCGAAAACCACCTACGTGCAGTTTGCGACATGCCTCTTGGTTCCACGGAAGCCGTTAGAGCCACCTCTATGGTTAATATCCTTGGTGAAGACTCCGTTCCTGATGCTGTTTATGCTCTAGCTGGATGTCATGTTCATTGGTATGGCAAAGAAAAACGTGCTGGACGCAAAATGGGGCATATTAATGTGTCGGCAGCAAGTCAACGCGAGCTAAAAGTAACACTCATTCAGCTTGCAGACTTACTGGATGAATCAGCCTACCCTGCTCTAAAACCCGCAGCACTTGCGCTGTAAGTATTAGCTAGCCTAAATACAAAAAAACGGCTCCAATTAGGAGCCGTTTTTTATTCTTGTACTTTCTGGCATCGTCTCGATGCACATTCCAACACCGTTCCTGCTGCGCGTTTTTTCTCAACCAGCAACGTGTAGCCACAATGTTGACACACTCCGGGAACCGGAACATGATTCACGGCAAACTTGCACTTAGGATAACTATCGCACGCAAAAAACACTTTTCCAAAACGTGATTTACGCTCTTTTAGCACCCCTTTGCTGCACTCAGGACAGCTAACGGAATCTTTTGCTTCTTGCTCTGGCTCATCTTGTTTATTTGGCGACTGAATGAAATGGCAATCTGGGTAATTGCTGCACCCAATAAACATACCGAAGCGTCCTTGACGTAACAGCAATTCTGAACCGCAATCGGGACAAGCGACACCAAGTTCTTTGATAATATGCCCATCATTTTGATGCAGAGGTTTAATATAATCGCAGCTTGGATATTGGTCACAGCCCAGAAACGGACCGTGTTTGCCATTCTTAAGTAGCAACTTGCCCGAATGACACTGTGGACAGGGCTCATGATCCAACGCATGTTCATGAGCCGAGAAAAGTTGGTTATCGATTTTACCACTCATGGGTGTCTCTTAACTTATCGCCAAATTTGGCTTAGCTTAGTGGACTACACCCCTCTCTGCGGTGTAGATCAGTTCTTCCATGAGAGTGTACGCGTTTTCATTGCCAGGAACATTGAACAAAACCATCAAAATGATCCATTTTAGGTCATCCAATTCAAAATCATTGGTTTCCAGTCCCATAACACGATCAATAACCATTTCACGAGTTTCAGCTGTCAACACACCAATCTGCTCCAAGAACAACAGCAAGCCACGGCTTTTCACATCCATACGTGACATTTCTTGCGCCGTATAAATACGTGTCGATGTCGCTGCGCTGGTAGCAATAGCAGATTGATTATCCGCATTTTGCAATTCGGCTAAATCCTCTAGCCATTCTAACGCTTTATAAATATCTTTTTGCTTAAAGCCTGCTCGCAGCAGTTCATCCTCAAGTTCGTCTTGGTCTACCTGCAGATCTGCATCACTATGCACGTAGGTTTCGAACAGGTACATCAGTATGTCCATCATCATAGCTAGCCTCTCCCCTTAAGAATATAACCACCGTTAACTGCAACAACATGCCCTAATAACTCGAGCTCTAGTAGCTGTTGCATGACCTCTTGCACAGGAATATGGGTCTTTTGCGCTAAAATATCAACTGGTGTTGCCTCTATTCCTACGTTAGCCAACAGATCGGGAAATGGCAATTCTTCTTTATCAATAACTTGGTCAAAAAGTGTCGGTTGTACTTTTTTAGACCAGTTGGTGAGAGATTCTATTTCACTAAGAAGGTCATTAGGAGACTGCACCAAACAAGCTCCCAATTTGATCAGCGAGTGACAACCACTATGGAAAGGGTGGCGAATTGAACCAGGAATGGCAAAAACATCTCGCCCTTGCTCAGCCGCGTATTTAGCAGTAATCAACGAACCACTTTTCTCTGTCGCTTCAACCACCAATACAGCTAAAGACAGTCCACTTACGATTCGGTTACGACGCGGGAAGTGCTCAGCCCTAGGTTTTACCGAAGGTAAATGTTCACTGACTAACGCACCATGCTCTGCAATTCGAGAGGCCAAGGACTTATGACGTGCCGGATAGATTTGCGATAAACCAGAACCCAATACGGCAATAGTAGGGCCTTTTGCATCCAGCGCTCCTTGATGAGCATGACCGTCAATGCCCAAAGCTAAGCCACTCGTCACGCAGTAATCATGCTTTGCAAATTCACAGGCATAGCTACGAGCAATCTCTAGCCCTTCCAAAGTAGCATTGCGACTTCCCACCATGGCAATTTGAGGTGCCGCAAGTAAGGATAACTGCCCCTCAACAAATAAAACCGGCGGCGCTCCCTTGGTTTCACTCAATAGTGGCGGATACGCCTTATCGCCACTGGTCACAATGTAGCGACGCTCTCCCGACGCCCAAGCGAGAGCCCGTTCAGCAAGCGCTATCGATTGATGATGGATAAACGCCACTTGATGCGACTTCAAACCAATAGAGGCCAGTTCCTGTGGTGAATAGCTAACAATGTTGAGCGGACTATCTATCGCTCGTAACTTTTCGAACGTGACAGCACCGATGCCGGGGCACAGAGAAAGCCGCAGCCAAGCTAGAGTGCGATCGTCACTCACGATACACCCTATCGCTGCTTGGTGGCACAATAATGGTTTGCTTGGTGATAGGCTCTGGAGACTCAGTAACCAGTGCGACACTGAAACGTTGATAACTGTGAATCACCATCAAGCGCCCTATGTCTATTAATGGAAACTGAGACATAGCTACATGAGACTCGTCACGACCACTTAAACCATGCTGACCATCGGAATAAACAAATGTTTCACTGGGCCTTTTTAGTATGTAGCTACTGCCTTCAACAACAGAAGCGTCTTGCCCTGCATTCAACACTACCGTATGTCCTTGAACCGCAAAATGCAGAGAATTGAACGTTCCTACGATGCGAAGATCTTCTACATTAGGTCCTGCTTTTGGCTCAATAAGCGTTGATGATTCATCCCGAGCTAGCTCGGAGATAGGAATAGCAATGTCTCCTCGCTTGAGCTCATGATTAAAATCCGTCAACTGCAAAACAGCAATATCATTTATCTGTTTCATCAAACGGGCTGTCGCCAGTCGTTTAATTTCTCTCATAGTAAAGTGCTCATCATCGTTGCGATAGAGCTTCCCCACTCGATAAATGACCCAGTTTTGCTCATGGCCTTGATAATCAATGTAAACCTCATCTTGATTGGAAATGTAATCCAAGCCACGAGTAGAGCCTACTATCTTAGGATAAGTGGCTAACTCACTCGCAAGTATCAATCTCTCTTGTTCTCTATAACGAGCAATGGCA
Organism: Vibrio sp. McD22-P3; assembly: GCF_021568915.1. Lineage (NCBI taxonomy): Bacteria > Pseudomonadati > Pseudomonadota > Gammaproteobacteria > Vibrionales > Vibrionaceae > Vibrio > Vibrio sp. McD22-P3. Next base: position 71,758 of record NZ_JAKGTN010000024.1, on the reverse strand, counting down.
CGAGGATTTAACCAATTTGACGGCTGTTTTAACGTAACGTCCATCACTGGAGAAAGGCGCCTTAGCGCTTTCTTTATCAATTGCGGTTGCCCTGCTACCCAGACTAATAACAGCGTATCTCCCGGGTAAATTTTATGAGGATTAGCTATATGAGAGTTGTGTAGCCAAAGCTCTGGCCAGCGCCAAGGAGAGGATAAGTATCGCCCTGAAACTCCCCATAAAGTATCGCCAGACTTAACAACATAATGTCGAGGTGCGTCTGGTTTGAGGAAGTCGCTTACGCTAGCGTGAGATTGAAACGCCCATAAGGTGATAGAAAAAAGAGATGAAAGAGTCAATAACAGACATATTCCCTGTTTCATACACCGCAATCCTTCGCTTTGTTTCAAGGGATGCTGTCATTTAGGTGCGAAAATGTCTAGAATTGAACCAACGAAGTCCATGCCTATTCGGCACAGTTCAACATTTTGAGTGTATATGTCTGTATTACAAGTATTAACTTTCCCGGATGATCGCCTAAGAACGGTAGCTAAGCCCGTTGAAGCCGTAACGCCGGAAATCCAAAAAGTCGTCGATGACATGATTGAAACCATGTACGACGAAGAAGGAATTGGCCTTGCAGCAACGCAAGTTGACTTTCATCAGCGAATTGTTGTGATTGATATTTCAGATACTCGCGACCAACCGATGGTACTTATCAACCCAGAAATTACCGAAAAGCGCGGTGAAGATGGTATTGAAGAAGGCTGCCTTTCTGTCCCTGGTGCTCGCGCACTAGTGCCACGCGCCGCTGAAGTGAGTGTCAAAGCGCTGAACCGCGATGGTGAAGAGTTTACGTTTGATGCAGATGACCTATTGGCTATCTGTGTACAGCATGAGCTTGACCACTTAGAGGGTAAACTGTTTGTTGATTACCTTTCTCCTCTAAAGCGTAAACGCATCAAAGACAAACTCGAGAAAATTAAGCGCTTCAACGCTAAACAATAATATTAAGTGAGGTTTCCGTGAGCCAATCATTACGTATTGTGTTTGCCGGTACTCCAGACTTCGCCGCCCGTCACTTGGCGGCGTTATTGTCTTCGGAGCACGAGGTTATCGCTGTTTACACCCAGCCTGACAGACCAGCAGGCCGAGGCAAAAAGCTAACGGCAAGTCCGGTCAAAAATATTGCCCTTGAGCATGATATTCCGGTTTATCAACCCGTCAATTTCAAGTCTGACGAAGCTAAGCAAGAGCTCAAAGACCTCAATGCCGATATCATGGTGGTTGTCGCTTATGGCCTGTTGTTGCCACAAGCCGTTCTTGATACGCCAAAGCTAGGTTGTATCAATGTTCATGGTTCAATCCTGCCTCGTTGGCGTGGTGCTGCACCTATTCAGCGCTCTATTTGGGCTGGGGATGCACAAACCGGTGTGACAATTATGCAGATGGATATTGGCCTAGATACCGGTGATATGCTGAAAATTGCCACACTACCAATTGAAGCCACCGATACCAGTGCGACCATGTACGATAAGCTGGCAGAGCTTGGCCCACAAGCTTTAGTCGAATGTCTTGCTGATATTTCCTCAGGCAATGCTGCGCCAGAAAAGCAAAATGACGATGAAGCGAACTACGCCAGCAAGCTAAGCAAAGATGAAGCGAAGATCGATTGGAGTCAGCCAGCAGAATTCACTGAACGCTGCGTTCGTGCTTTCAACCCATGGCCTATGAGCTTCTTCTCTGTAGAAGAGAACAACATCAAAGTTTGGCAATCGCGGGTAGAAGACAATGCGACAGAATCAGTAGCCGGGACTATTCTTAAGGCTGATAAAACAGGAATTTACGTCGCAACCGGTCAAGGTACTTTGGTGTTAGAACAAATTCAAATACCGGGTAAAAAGGCCATGCCAGTGAGCGATGTATTGAATTCTAAAGCCAGCTGGTTTGAAGTGAGTAGCGTTCTGAGCTAAAGACGCAAATGCTCATTGATAGTTAGGGCCAGCACGTTGAGTGCGGGCCTTATTTTATTTTTAATGTCGATAAAAATTTAGGTAACCAACATGAATGTTCGCGCTGCTGCGGCCAATATCCTTTTCCAAGTGGTTGATAAAGGTCAATCTCTATCGAGCGCCCTTCCATTAGGCCAGCAACAAGTAAAACCTAGAGATCAAGCCTTATTACAAGAGATTTGCTTTGGTGCGCTGCGCATATTGCCTCGTTTGGAGTCCGTTGCATCCGAGCTAATGGATAAACCATTAAAAGGTAAACAACGTGTATTTCATCACCTGATTTTGGTCGGCATCTATCAAATTGGCCATATGCGAATTCCTGCTCATGCAGCGGTGGGGGAGACTGTAGAAGCGACCAAAACGCTGAAAGGTCCGAGACTGCGCGGCCTTATCAATGCAGTACTACGCAACTACCAACGCAACCAAGAGCAGCTAGATGAGATTTCCGTCAGCCACAATGCTGGAAAATACGGCCACCCTAGTTGGTTACTGAAGCTACTGCAAGAAAGCTACCCACAACAATGGGAAACGATTGTAGAGGCTAATAACACCAAAGCACCTATGTGGCTGCGCGTGAACCACCAGCACCTCAATCGTGACGATTATCAAGCACTACTCAAAAATGAAGGCATAGATTCCACCGCTCACTCTGAAGCCTTGGATGCTCTAAAATTGGCCGCCCCTTGCGATGTCAACAACCTCCCCGGTTTCGATAAAGGTTGGGTATCGGTACAAGATGCCGCGGCACAACTTTCTATCAACTACTTAGAGCCTAAAGATGGTGAGTTGATTTTGGATTGTTGCGCCGCTCCCGGAGGCAAGACTGCACATATCCTGGAGCGTACTAAAGACAGCCAAGTGGTAGCTATTGATTGTGATGAAACAAGATTGAAGCGTGTTCATGACAACCTTAAGCGCCTACAGCTAAAGGCTAAGGTAGTGTGTGGTGATGCAAGAACACCAAGTGAGTGGTGGCAAGGTGAACAATTTGACCGCATTCTATTAGATGCGCCATGTTCTGCAACCGGGGTGATTCGTAGACACCCTGATATCAAATGGTTGCGCCGCGCCGATGACATTGAAGCACTCGCAGAGCTACAACGTGAGATCTTCGACGCTATGTGGCAGCAATTAAAAGTAGGTGGAACATTGGTGTACGCCACTTGTTCAATCACACCACAAGAAAACAAAGAGCAGGTAAAAGCATTCCTTGCTCGCACAGACAACGCACAGCTTATTGATTCAGACATCGATAACCCAGGACGTCAGATTCTTCCTGGAGAAGAAGATATGGATGGTTTCTATTACGCTGTGCTAAAAAAGGCGTAGAATGCTAACTTATTGATAGCTATGCTAGTGACTCGTTAAGTCGAATTTATCAAAAGAGCGCAATGTTATGAAAATCATCATTCTTGGAGCAGGTCAAGTTGGTGGCACACTCGCAGAGAACCTTGTGGGTGAAAACAACGATATCACCATCGTCGATCGCAACGGTGACCGTCTAAGGGAGCTGCAAGATAAATACGATTTGCGAGTCGTCAATGGCTACGCTAGCCATCCTGATGTATTGCGTGAAGCTGGCGCACAAGATGCTGACATGCTAGTGGCGGTGACCAATATGGACGAAACCAACATGGCTGCATGCCAAGTTGCGTTCTCTTTATTCAATACGCCAAACCGTGTCGCTCGAATTCGTTCTCGTGAATACCTGATTGAAAAAGAAAGTCTGTTCAACTCAGGTGCCATCCCTGTTGACCACCTGATCGCTCCAGAAGAGTTGGTGACCAGCTATATAGAACGATTGATCCAATACCCCGGGGCATTGCAAGTCGTCAGCTTTGCGGATGAACGCGTAAGCTTAGTCGCGGTCAAAGCCTATTATGGTGGTCCGCTCGTAGGGAATGCACTGTCGACTTTGCGTGAGCATATGCCTCACATTGATACCCGAGTAGCGGCTATTTTCCGTCAAGGACGTCCGATTCGACCACAAGGCACCACTATTATCGAAGCGGACGACGAAGTCTTCTTCGTAGCAGCAAGTAATCACATTCGTTCTGTAATGAGTGAATTGCAACGACTCGAAAAGCCATACCGCCGCATCATGATTGTTGGTGGTGGTAATATCGGTGCTAGTCTTGCTAAGCGTCTAGAGCAAACTTACAGCGTGAAGCTTATCGAGCGCAGTTATAAGCGTGCCGAAAAGCTGTCGGAAGAGTTAGAGAACACCATCGTCTTTTGTGGTGATGCTGCGGATCAAGAGCTGTTAACCGAAGAGAACATCGACCAAGTAGACGTATTTATTGCACTCACCAATGAAGATGAAACCAACATCATGTCAGCGATGTTGGCGAAGAAAATGGGCGCAAAAAAAGTCATGGTACTGATTCAGCGTGGGGCTTATGTTGACCTTGTGCAGGGCGGTACCATAGACGTGGCGATTTCACCTCAGCAAGCGACTATTTCCGCTCTACTTACCCACGTTCGTCGTGCCGATATTGTAAACGTCTCATCACTGCGCCGCGGAGCCGCAGAGGCGATCGAAGCAGTTGCTCATGGTGACGAAACCACATCTAAAGTGGTTGGCAAAGCCATTGGTGACATAAAACTACCACCAGGTACCACAATTGGCGCTATTGTACGTGGTGAAGAAGTACTTATTGCCCATGATCGCACCGTGATTGAGCAAGATGATCACGTAGTGATGTTCCTCGTGGACAAAAAATACGTGCCTGACGTTGAGGCATTGTTCCAACCAAGTGCATTCTTCCTGTAAGGCACTCCAATGGTTAACGCCCGTCCTGTTTCCTTTGTTATAGGGTTAGTGCTCTCTAAGCTAGCCCTATTTATGTACGTCCCAACATTGGTTGCTTTCTTTACTGGTACCGATGGTTTCCTTGATTTTGGCTTAGCGGTTGTCATTACCCATTTTGCCGCCTTTGTTTGCCTCTCACTTGGACGCACAAAAAACTTCAAACTCAGTGTGCGTGATATGTTCCTAATCACTAGCTTGGTTTGGACTATTGCCAGTGCCTTTGCCGCGCTCCCTTTTGTTTTTATCAACCATATCAGCTTCACCGATGCTTACTTCGAGACCATGTCTGGCATTACGACAACAGGGTCGACGGTACTTAGCGGATTAGACAACATGGCTCCCAGTATTTTACTGTGGCGTTCTATTTTGCAATGGTTAGGTGGTATCGGATTTATTGTTATGGCGGTTGCCGTTCTGCCAATGCTTAATGTCGGTGGTATGCGTCTATTCCAGACTGAATCTTCAGATTGGTCAGATAAAAGCAGCCCGAGAGCCAAAACGGTCGCCAAAAACATTGTACTGGTTTATCTAGTATTAACTGGGCTTTGTCTACTGGGCTATACAGTGACAGGAATGGATCTGTTCGATGCAATTAATCACTCATTTACTACACTTTCAACGGGCGGCTATTCCACTTCCGATGGCTCTATGAACCATTTCTCGGAAGGCGCACACTGGGTCGGTACCATCTTTATGTTCTTAGGCGGGCTACCTTTCCTATTGTTTGTTGCTGCGTTAACAAAACGCGATCCGAGAATATTGCTTAGGGATGCTCAGGTTCGAGGCTTTGGGTATCTGTTTTTAGTATCGAGCACCGTTGTGGCGTTGTGGCTATTTTGGGAAGATGGCTATGCACTAAATGATGCATTCCGAGTATCCATGTTCAACATCGTATCTGTTGTAACAACAACGGGCTTTGGACTGGAAGACTTTACGGCTTGGGGGCCGCTACCTTCGGTTATTTTTGCGTTTATGATGATGGTAGGAGCGTGTTCAGGTTCAACCTCGGGCGGCATCAAAATATTCCGCTTTCAGATAGCTGTTACCTTGCTTAATAAGCAAATGATGAAGCTTATTCATCCGTCAGGCGTTTTTGTTCAACGCTACAATAACCGTCCAGTCAATGACGATATCGTGCGCTCAGTTGTCGCATTTGTATTGATGTTCTTCGTGACTATTATCGTTATCGCCGCAGGATTGAGTGCTATGGGGTTGGACCCCGTTACCAGTATCTCCGGCTCTATCACCGCAGTCGCGAACGTAGGGCCTGGGATGGGCGATATCATTGGCCCAACAGGTAACTTTGCGCCACTTCCCGACGCCGCTAAGTGGCTGCTTAGCTTTGGTATGTTAATGGGCCGTTTGGAAATCCTGACCCTGTTAGTACTCTTCTTCCCTGCATTTTGGCGCCGCTAAACCGGCGCTACATACCAGTACACGGCAAAAAAGTGACAAGCTGCTCCTGCAAGCACAAAAAGATGCCAAATAGCATGGTTATAAGGTATCCGCTTATTGGCATAGAACACAACACCCAAGGTGTAAATCGCACCACCCAATGCCAATAGTATTAAGCCTGAAGGCTCTAAATGCTTAGCCAATTGATAGATGACTATCACCGATAACCACCCCATGACAAGATAGGTAATCAATGAAGCACGTTTAAAGCGATAAACGAAGAACAACTTCATAATGATGCCAATAACAGCCAGCGCCCAAATAACAACCATTAAGCCAATTGCTAGTGGTGTTCTCAGACTCACCAGCATAAACGGTGTATAGCTACCCGCTATTAACAAGAAAATAGCGCAATGGTCGAAAGTTTTCAGCCAGCGTTTACTGTTAGGGTTAGCAATAGAGTGATACAAGGTTGAGGCCAGAAATAGCGTGATCATGCTAGCGCCATAAAGACTCATACTAGTAATCGTGAGAACATCGGCATGCGCACCAAGCGCTTTTTGCAGCAGTAGTATCAAGCCTACAATGGACAGCAGCACTCCAATACCATGAGAGATGCTATTCGCCCACTCTTCACGAGCGCTGTAATTGGAAGTAGTTGCTGAGGACATTAAGGCATACTCTAAAAAGACAGTGATTAAAGAGTATGCCACATTCAGCTAACATGCGTTAGCTGAAATTAGGTTGTTTGCTCTAAGTAAGCCAGGACTTGCTGACCCGCTTCTTCACCAGACAGTGAACTTGGGATCTGCATTTCTCGTTTCAGTTGCCCTAAACCAATGAGACTTGAGAGCATGCCTTTTACTCCCTCTTTATTTCTATCGATTTCAAACCATAACTTGAGTTCATCTTCACTACGGTAAGCAATGATCTCAAGCTCACGCCAGCGACCATGGTAAGGCCCTGTGGTTGGAACAAACTCAAACTCTTGAACAAACGGCATAACAAAGCCCTTTGCCGCTTCGCACTCAACCTGACGAATACGTAACCCTTGCTCTTCCAAAGCAGAGAATATGCCGTCCACTAATGGGTCTGGCCTCACTGTCAGCATATCTTTATCTGTTGGATCAGCTGCTAGCGCGATATCCAATCCAGTTTCCAACCATACTTTAGAATCACCAATTGTCACTGGAGTATTCCAAGGCACGTCAAGCTCAACCTCAAAGTCTCTTGTTTCTCCTGGCTCAATGGTAAATGCGTAAGGCAGCTTCCATGTTTGCAGCTCAAAGGTTTTCGATACTCTTTTTTTCGGTGCGCCCGGTTGATTGCTATTGTCGTGGTTACTACGTGCTACCTCATCAATATAGCGACAACAAAGCCTCATATTGATGTTATCCACCGTCTGGGCAGTGTTACCACCGTAGACGTGAATCGTAACTTTCGCTGTCTCGCCGGGATAGAGATATTCTTGGTGAAGAACAGAATCCACTCGCGCGGCGCCGATACCAAAACTTGCTAAGGTTTTCTTAAAAAAAGACATACGCACATCCATTTATATCCCAAGATAGTGTTACCGTTTTATCGCAAAATGATAGAGAAAACAAATATCCAACACACAAATCTATTGTGGAAAAAATAACCAACAATTCACTGCAAACTATCGTATCCACACAAACTTGGTGGTATTCTATGCGTGATATGCATGCATATCATTATTCCTGATTGCTTATTTGGAGTGGCATAAGTCAAAAAAGAGTGACATTGAGAGTTATTTCGGTGTTCTCATAAGTAATCAGGCCATTAGATTGGCAATGGAATTGCCTGACTTGTTAGGTAAAACAATGCGCCCAACACCCGTCAGGTTTTCGTACTCAAATCGTGGTGCGTCGCGTCGTCGCAGTGGTTTCGTTTCTGCGCCTGTCGCAAAAAAAGTCGCTCCTTCAATGACGCTCGTTGAACAAAGTGTTCGTATGGCACCAGCTCCAACCAGAGTTGTTAAAGCGGCATAATAAAAAGCGCAGTTATCCTGCGCTTTTTTTTGTGTCCAATTCCTTCACTTATTGGTATTAGCCTCGATTTTTGGTACTTTTACTCAAAAATACTTATAAAAATTGTGGAGAAAGTTATGAAGTGTCACCGCGTTAACGAACTCATTGAGTTGATACATCCAGAATGGCAGAAAGAACCTGACCTTAACTTACTGGAATTTATTATAAAACTGTCCAATGAAGCTGGATACGAAGGTAAGCTTGAAGATCTCACTGATGATGTTCTTATCTACCATCTAAAAATGCGTAATAGCCAGAAAGACGAAATGATTCCAGGATTGGCGAAAGACCAAGAGGATGACTTCAAAACCGCACTCTTAAAGGCTCGCGGCATCATCAAATAACCAAATGTTATAAAAAACGACCCTCTAAGGGTCGTTTTTTATATGAACCGACGCTAATTTTGTTGTTAAAGGTTGATAGCCTTAAAGAAATGAAATTGTTATCAAGGTTATAATCGCTGGGTTTTAATACTGCGTACTGATTAGTAAGTGACTTACCAGTCGTAGCAATGTCGGAATAGATAGAGTGCGTCAAAACGCACCGTCAGCCCAAGAAGGACAGCCTCAGCATGAGTCAGGATAAAATTGACGTAAAGGATGTAACACCCAAAACGTTCAACCCCAAAACCCACAAAGGCAACGGAGATCGATTTAACCCAAGCAATCGCATCTACGTTCGTGAAAGTAAAGGAACCTTTCAAAAGCTTAGACGCTACGGCGGCTGGTTTTTACTCCTATTGTTCGCACTGGTACCTTGGATACCTTATGGCGAGAGACAAGCGGTATTGCTTGATATTGGTAATCAGCAATTTAACTTTTTTGGCACCACACTTTATCCGCAAGATCTCACCCTACTCGCGTTACTATTTATGGTGGCCGCATTTGGCCTGTTTTTTATCACCACGTTTTTAGGTCGAGTATGGTGTGGCTACTTATGCCCACAAACCGTCTGGACCTTTATGTACATTTGGTTTGAAGAAAAACTAGAAGGCAGCGCCAACAAACGACGCAAGCAAGACAGTGGAAAACTCAGTCCAAACCTCATTATGCGTAAAGGTCTCAAACATGTCGCTTGGTTAGCTATCGCGTTAGCGACTGGCTTTACCTTTACCGGTTATTTTGTGCCAATTGGCGCGCTCGTTAGTGATTTTTTCACCTTTAATGCCAGTTTCTGGCCCGTATTCTGGGTGTTGTTTTTTGCCGGTTGTACATACGCAAATGCAGGGTGGATGCGCTCCATCATGTGTATCCATATGTGCCCTTACGCTCGCTTCCAGTCAGCCATGTTTGATAAGGACACCTTTATTGTTGGTTACAAAAGTCAACGAGGTGAAACTCGCGGCCCTCGCTCTCGTAAAGCAGACCCGAAAAAACTGGGCTTAGGTGACTGCATTGACTGTGACCTTTGTGTACAAGTATGCCCGACAGGCATTGATATCCGAGATGGCTTGCAGTACGAATGCATCAACTGCGGCGCTTGTATTGATGCGTGTGACAAGACTATGGACAGAATGGGCTATGAGAAAGGTCTCATCAGCTACACCACGGAGCACCGCCTCTCAGGTAAACACACCAAAGTCATGCGACCAAAGCTGCTAGGTTATGGCTCGGTATTACTAGTGATGATTGCCCTGTTCTTTGTGCAGATTTCGGCCGTCGACCCCGCGGGGCTGAGTGTTCTTAGGGATCGTAACCAACTGTTCCGAGTTAACAGTGATGGTCTGGTGGAGAATACCTACACCTTGAAGGTCATCAATAAAACACAACAAGAGCAACAATATACGCTCAGTGTTTCTGGGCTAGAAAATGCAACTTGGTATGGACGACAAACCATTTCCGTTGAACCAGGTGAAGTCTATAACTTGCCGATCAGTTTAGGTGCTGATCCAGAGCAACTCAGTTCACCTGTATCGACAATTCAGTTTATACTGAGCGACAGTAATGACTTCTCAACAGAAGTAGAAAGTCGATTTATTAAGAAGCTCTAACCGACGTGTTAGCTACCTATTATAGGAAAAGGGCTCAGCAATGAGCCCTTTTATTTTATACATGACAGATAAAGCCTTTAACTTTGATGCCCTCACTCCTGATTTCATGTGGTATGCCTTAGAAAGCATCGGTGTTCGAGCAGAATCCGGCTTGCTTGCTCTTAACAGTTACGAAAACCGCGTCTATCAATTTACTGATGAAGATAGAAAACGCTTTGTGGTCAAGTTCTATAGACCGCAACGTTGGAGCCGTGAGCAAATCCAAGAAGAGCACGACTTTTCCAGTGAATTGGTGGAAAACGAAGTACCTATTGCAGCGCCTCTATCGATTAACGGAGAGACTATTCATGAGTATCAAGGTTATCTGTTCACTCTGTTTAATAGTGAAGGTGGTCGCCAGTTCGAGGTTGATAATCTAGAGCAACTAGAATGGGTGGGTCGATTTATGGGCCGTATCCATCAGGTAGGAGCTCAAAAGAACTTCATCCATCGTCCGACAATTGGTCTGGAAGAGTACGTATATCAGCCAAGAAAGCTGCTTCAATCGTCTACATTCATCCCTGCACATTTAGAGAATGCGTTTTTTAGTGACTTAGATTTACTGATCTCACATATTGAAGCGCATTGGCAACCGAGTGAAACCATTCGTCTGCATGGCGACTGCCACCCGGGCAACATTCTTTGGCGTGACGGTCCGATGTTTGTGGACCTAGACGACGCTCGTAATGGGCCTGCTATTCAGGATTTATGGATGCTGCTCAATGGCGATCGACAAGACAAGATGATGCAACTTGATGTTCTGTTGGAGGGATATCAAGAATTTAGTGACTTGCCTAACGATCAATTGAAACTAATTGAGCCTTTACGTGGTCTACGTATGGTGCACTACATGGCCTGGTTGGCAAAACGCTGGCATGATCCTGCATTCCCACAAGCCTTTCCTTGGTTCAATGATGCCAAATACTGGGAAGGACAAGTGCTCGGCTTTAAAGAACAGATTGCCGCGCTGAATGAAAAGCCACTTTCATTACAACCGCAGTGGTGACAAACTATCCCCATTCCTGATAAGGATTTGGTTTTACACATGGAGAAAATAATGAAAAAAATCATCGCATTATTTGCGACGCTTCTAGTCAGCCTGGGAGTAAGTGCAGCACAATTTCAAGAAGGTACTCACTATAAAGTTCTAGACTTAGAAAAATCTTCTAAGCCTGTAGTAACAGAGTTCTTCTCGTTCTACTGCCCACACTGCAACAGTTTCGAGCCTATCATTGCGCAGCTTAAGAAAAAGATTCCAGCAGACGCTAAGTTCCAGAAGAACCACGTTTCTTTTATGGGTGGCAACATGGGCCTTTCAATGAGCAAAGCCTACGCGACTATGGTGGCGTTAAAGATTGAAGACAAGATGGTTCCTGTGATGTTTAACCGTATCCATAACATGAACAAACCGCCTCGCAATGACGAAGAACTACGTCAAATCTTCTTAGATGAAGGTGTGGACGCGAAGAAATTTGATGCCGCATTTAACGGCTTTGCTGTTGACTCTATGGTGCGTCGTTTTGATAAGCAGTTTAAAGACAGCGGACTTTCTGGTGTCCCTGCTGTCATCGTCAATAACAAGTACCTAGTCGAAGCTGGTGGCATTCAGTCATTGGATGAGTACTTTGAGCTGGTAAACTTCCTATTGAAGAAATAAGCCGCTCTAAAATGTAAAAACCGAGCCCATATGAGCTCGGTTTTTTTATTTGGTGTGGATATCATCGAGTACTTGGTCCTTGTCCTTCCAAACCTCACCTAACCACTTTTGGAACTCTCGCTTGTAAGGCTTATCGTTGAAGTAATCACCTAGAATTTTCTCATCTACAGGCAGAATACGAACCTTTACTACGATTTTTTTCATATCACCCTTTAATACCGCTTTAAAAGGCTCATCCATATTTTCCGGATACGCCAGAGTGACATCAATAATATTCTCAAACTGGTCACCCATCGCTGCCAATGTATAAGCAATGCCACCGGATTTAGGTTGTAATAGATAGTTGTAACCCGCGCTACTTTTCTTCTGCTTATCGGCAGTAAAGCGCGTTCCTTCTACATAATTCACCACGGTCGTTGGGGTATCTTTAAACTTTGCACATGAACGACGAGTCGTCGCGAGATCTTGTCCTCGCTTTTCTGGGTGACGAAGCAAATATTCACGTGAATAACGCTTCATAAACGGCATATCTAGCGCCCAACAAGCCATGCCGACAAAAGGGACGTACAAAAGCTGTTGTTTCAGAAAAAACTTAGGCATTGGAATGCGGTCTTTAAACACGCTGCAGAGCACAACAATGTCAGTCCAGCTTAGGTGGTTACTGATCATCAAATACCAACCATTTTTTCGCAGTGATTCTAGCCCTTCAATGTCCCATACCACCTTAGGATTGACCAAATGAAGAATACCGTGATTCACCGTCGCCCATAACCACATAAAGCGATTTGCTAAAGACGTACACAGTCGCTGTAGAGGCTTGATCGGAATTAGAAATTTGATCAATCCAAACCCAAGTATAGGAATCGAACAAAATGCCGTATTAATGATGACCAGAGAGGCACTAATAATAAAAAGTAGGTATCCAAGCATAACCAACTATCTATGATTCGTTTGTGACAATTTTATGGCGGTTAATTGTACAAGGCGCACTGCCTTGTGCAATGATTTTATCATTGGTCTGATTTGTGTTGTAACTCAAAAAAAACGAGCTTATTCTGAACTAATAACATAGCATAAACATATAATTACAATCGTTACCAAAATAATCAGAACATGATAAGGATCAGTTATGAAACAGGCATGGAGTGTCTTGGCAGTGTCCCTTGGCCTTGTCTCGCAGGTAGCAGTGGCTAAGTTGGGAGAAAGCAATGGTTTTAGCGGTGAAATTGCATTAAACGCGGCTTACGCAAGCAAAACATCGAATCTTACTAATACCGACGATGAATTTCGCAACTACACTGGTAGTCAACAAGAAGACAGCGGCGCATTAGTACTTCCCCTCGGTAGTCTTCAATATACCTTTGGAGCGCAATCAAACCATCAATTGTTTTTAGGTACATCACGAGCCGATATTGCCGTTGGTACGGTAGCACTTGAGGCGGGTTACAAATACCTATTTCGCGATAAAACCAGAGTGAGTGTTTCTTTCTTGCCAACCATTCTAGAGGGTGAAGTCTGGCAAGATCCCTATACGACAGATACTCGCAATACTACCAAAGAAAAAGGCAACGCGTATCGTCTACAACTAGACAATATTGCCGGATCGTTATTCAGCTTGGACCTTGCCTATGGCAAACGTGAACTGGATGAGGAGCGCTCTGGTACAGGAGTACCTGCCTTATCTCCACAGGAAGCACAACTCCTAAGTCGTAACGCTGATATCCTCTATGGTAAGTTCAAAATGATGTTACCTGTGAGCCAACAAGTATTACTCTATCCCGCTCTGATTTACACCCAGCAGGATGCGGATGGCAATGCAATGAAACACAATACTTATGGTGCAGAGTTATCCTCTTTCATGTCGTTTGGAAATCACAAATTAGCACTGACGTTAGGCTATTCAAAACGTGATTACGATGCAGCAAATCCAATCTATGACAAAACTCGTGGCGATGATGAATGGAAGGCTTTCCTAGCATATGAGTATCCGGGAATTTTCTACTCCGATAACTTATCGCTTGTTGCCTTTGCCGGTGCGACTAATAGCGATTCCAACATCGACTTCTACGATGAAAAAGACTGGATCACCGCAGTTGGCCTAAACTGGAAATTCTAATAGGTCATAGGCATACCCATTACCTTCCATTATACGTGGCTTAGCGAAGCATTTTGCTAAGCCATTTTTTATCGCTACAGTACCCGCCAAGTTTATAAGGAAATAACCTCTTTACCCACAACCTACTGATTTATGGATATGTCATGGCTATTCGATACTTCTTGCTTTCGCTTATAGCATTTACTGCGACCTACAGCTCTCTATCTGTCGCTTCACTAGCTCAGAGTAAAGGCTTTAGTGGTGAAATATCAATCAGCAATACACTGGTAGGAGAAAAATCCAATTTGGTCGCCAGTACCGATCCCAAAATCAGCGCCTCTCAAGAAACATACGATGAGTTTTGGATGCCATTAGGTGTAGTCAATTACACTTTTGGATCGCAAAGCAATAAACAATGGTTCATTGGAACTTCCCGTAACGATATTGCCGTCGGAACCTTTGTATTAGAAGGCGGTTATAGACAACAACAAAACGATGGTTCTATATGGAGTATTTCTTACTTACCGACCGTCCTCGGAGAACCGATTTGGAACAATCCATACGTCGGCGCCGAACAACTGCAAGCAGCGGAAGCAACAGGCGATGCTTATCGTTTTCAAATGGAGAACATCGCAGGCTCACTGTTTACCCTAGATTTGGCATACGGTACCCGAGTTGTTGATGAAGAGTTTTCGGCAAAAAACCTTAATCTTGACTCAGATTATGATAGGAATAGCCATCTCTACTATGCGAAAGGCTCCTACACGTTAGCGGTTAATAATCACTGGCTGTTGTTTCCATCGGTGATTTATGTGGTTGATGATGCTAAAGGTCAAGCCGTCAGAAACCAAGGGGTTGGCAGTGAACTTACTGCCCTATTCACCTACCAGCAACACAGCATTGCCGCGACCATGAGCTATATGAATCATGAATATCGTGGCGAGAATGTCATTTTCGATCAGAATCATCGTATCGATGAAAAATACAGTGCATTTCTGGCTTATGAATACCTCTCTTTATGGAATATTGATGCATTATCTTTAATATCCCTATCAGGATACAACGCGACAGATTCTTCCATCGCCTTTTATGAGTCCGCCGATTGGATAACCTCCGTCGGTATGAACTTCGCCTTCTAAACCGCTTGCGCAGTCAATTGTTTTAGCAACCTATCCATAGCGCGATATCCTAACGCTTCAGCTAAATGTTCTCTTTGAATATCATCCTCACCGCCAAGATCAGCAATAGTACGTGCTACTTTGATAATTCGATGATAGGCGCGAACAGAGAGCCCTAAACGGTGTAGAGCATTCTCAAGAAACTCTGCATCTGTTTTCTTTAAGCGACAATAGTCCTCGATTTCACCGCTGTGAAGGAGTGCATTCACCTTACCATTGCGACTTAACATCACATCACGCGCTCGATGAACACGCTGACGCACGACTTGAGTTGACTCCCCTCGCTCTCCCCCTTCAGACAATGTTCCTTTGGGTAATGAAGGTATTTCAATCGACATATCAAATCGGTCGAGCAAAGGCCCCGATAATCGACTGAGGTAGCGTAGAATTAGCTGAGGGTTGGTACGTGACTGATTGCCTTCATAGTACCCAGTAGGACTCGGGTTCAATGCACCGACGAGTTGGAATCGAGCTGGAAAACGGGTTTTCCCTTGGGCTCGGGAAATAATAATTTCGCCTGACTCAAGCGGCTCTCGAAGTGAGTCCAAGACTTTTCTTTCAAATTCGGGCATTTCGTCGAGGAATAGTAATCCATTATGTGCCAGAGAAATTTCTCCTGGTCTTGGTATCGAACCTCCGCCAACTAATGCAGCCATAGAACTCGAATGATGAGGGGCACGAAAAGGCCGCGTTTTCCAATTGTCTTCATTGATTTCTTGCTGCGTCAACGACGCGACCGAGGCAGTTTCCATCGCTTCTTGTTCGCTCATTTCAGGTAATAGGTCGCAAAGCCGTGAGGCCAACATGGTTTTTCCGGTTCCAGGAGGACCGAGAAAGAGTAGGTTGTGATTTCCGGCTGCGGCAATCTCTAAAGCTCGCTTTCCCTGTTGTTGGCCGATGATATCCTGTAAATCGCGTGTTTTCGGCACCATCTTTATCTGTTTAGTGTCGGTATATAGGGATAAAGCTTGTTGGCCCATCAAATACGCACAGACATCGAGTAGACCTGATGCTGATTTATGGTGCTCTCGGCCAACCAACGCCGCCTGATTACCATTGCCTTCTGGCACCACTAAGCATCGACGGCTTTTGTTAGCGGCGAGTGCAGCAGGTAAAACACCTTTGACGACTCTTAGCTCTCCAGAAAGCGCTAGCTCGCCAACAAATTCATGTGCAAGTAGCTTATCGTGAGGTAACTGATCAGACGCCGCCAAAATACCTAACGCAATAGGAAGATCAAATCGCCCCCCCTCTTTAGGCAGATCCGCAGGAGCGAGATTCACCGTGATTCTCTTCGCCGGAAACTCAAATCGTGAATTGATGATGGCACTACGTACTCGGTCTTTAGATTCCTTAACTGTCGTCTCTGGAAGTCCTACCAGTGTAAAACCGGGCATACCATTACTGATGTGGACTTCAACCGTAACCAAAGGTGCTTCAACACCAACGCTCGCTCGACTATAAATAATCGATAATCCCATGAAATCCCTTTTTCCTTCCAATTTCTCTCACTTAGATGGTTAAAAGTCAGAGTTTTATATATACCCCATGTTATACAGCCATATTTAATGCTGAGTAAATGTGAAAAAAGTATGATTTTTTGCTTGTCAGGTAACAGAAATTTGTGATACCACTAGTGACGCAAACATTTTCGTTAGAAACAACACAACGATTTAGAAACAAGATAATGACTTTTAACGCTCACTCTCACACTCTGATTAGCCTGATTATTGTGGTCCTGATTGGTACCGCACGGGGGCATGTGGGCGGAAAATAACCACGAGATTCAAAAAACCCCCGCACTGAAAAGTCCGGGGGTTTTTTTACAAACTCAAAATATAAATTTGATAGTGATCACTCATAGAAACCCTCTCGGTGGATATGACAGGAAGAAATGGAGCACACAATGTGCAATCGAACGACAAACAGTCACGACAGCAAGCGTGACACCCAAGGAGGCTATAATGACAGGTGCTGAATTAGTTGTAGCCGCATTGAGACAGCAAGGCATTGAAACGGTATTTGGCTATCCTGGTGGAGCCATCATGCCAATCTACGATGCTCTGTATGATGGTGGTGTAGAACATATCCTCTGCCGACACGAACAAGGCGCTGCAATGGCAGCCATCGGACTGGCAAGAGCCACCAAAGACGTTGCTGTTTGTATGGCCACCTCCGGCCCCGGCGCCACCAATCTCGTAACCGGCCTCGCCGACGCTTTTCTCGATTCGATCCCTCTCGTAGCTATCACTGGTCAAGTTGCCAGCTCCCATATCGGTACTGATGCATTCCAAGAAATGGATGTGATTGGTATGTCTCTCTCATGCACGAAACATAGCTATCTGGTCACGGATATTGAAGAGTTAGCTCCAACTCTTGCCGAGGCATTTGAAGTTGCTAAAACAGGCAGACCTGGCCCTGTTATTGTCGATATTGCTAAAGATGTCCAACTTGCTAATGCTCCGGTTGATGTCCTTCCCCCGTTTACGCCACCAGCGATCCCTGTTGCTTCGTCAGAGCAAGTCCAGTTAGCACAGCAACTGCTTGATCAAAGCTCTCGCCCAGTTTTGTATGTAGGTGGTGGTGTGCAACTTGCCGATGCCACAGAATCTGTACGTGAGTTTTTACGCCTCAACCCTATGCCAAGTGTCAGCACACTAAAAGGCTTGGGTACTATTGAGAGACATGACCCACACTACTTGGGAATGTTGGGCATGCACGGTACCAAGGCCGCAAACTTAGTCGTTCAAGAATGTGACCTTTTAATCGTGGTTGGTGCTCGTTTTGATGACCGCGTGACCGGAAAACTGGATACCTTTGCTCCTCATGCAAAAGTGATTCATATCGATATTGATGCTGCGGAATTTAACAAGCTCAGACAAGCTCATGCTGCATTACGTGGTGACATAAACGTCATCTTGCCACAGCTTGAACTGTCAAAAGATATTGCTCCTTGGGTACATCACAGCGAAAGCTTACGCAGTGGTTTTAAATGGCGCTATGACCATCCAGGAGATTTAATTTTTGCTCCACTGCTCCTTAAACAGCTATCAGACATGATGCCTGAGTCTTCGATTATCTCAACGGACGTTGGTCAACACCAAATGTGGGCAGCACAACATATCCAGCCTAGATTGCCTGAGAACTTTATTACTTCGGCTGGTCTCGGCACTATGGGCTTTGGTCTACCAGCAGCAATGGGAGCAGCAGTCGGTCGCCCTGACGACCAATCGATTCTTATTACTGGTGACGGTTCATTCATGATGAATGTGCAAGAACTAGGCACACTGAAGCGCCGTCAAATACCCGTCAAAATTGTGCTGTTAAATAACCAACGTCTTGGTATGGTTAGACAGTGGCAATCACTGTTTTTTGATGGTCGACACAGCGAAACGATTTTGGATGATAACCCTGACTTTGTCATGCTTGCTAAAGCATTCGATATCCCAGGTAAAACCATTACTCGTAAAGAAGAAGTTGAGCCTGCTCTCAAAGAAATGCTAGAGAGCAAGACCTCGTACATGCTTCACGTGTTGATAGATGAAGAAGAAAATGTATGGCCTTTGGTTCCGCCAGGCGCCTCGAATAGTGACATGTTGGAGAATACCTAATGGACAGATACTTATTAGACATCAAAGCCGATGACAAACCTGTCTTGCTAGAGCGCGTATTACGCGTTATTCGCCACCGTGGCTTTATCATTAAACAAGTGGCTGCAACACAAAACCATGAAAGTAAGATTGCCAGTGTTGAGATCATTGTTGATAGCGATCGCCCTATCACGACCTTGATTAATCAGATTGAGAAGCTTTGGGATATTCGTACCATCGAGGTGACAGAGCTTAAACACAACGAACTGACCAATCACAACCTACAAGAACAAAGTGCATAAGGAAGGAATGCTAAATGGCTAAAAGTACAGCAGATTTTATTTGGTTTAATGGTGAGATGGTTCCATGGGCTGAAGCGAACGTTCACGTCTTAACTCACGCAATGCATTATGGTACTTCTGTTTTTGAAGGGGTTCGTTGTTATAACACACCTAACGGCCCTGTGGTTTTCCGTCACCCTGAGCACGCCAAGCGCCTTAAAGATTCCGCTAAGATTTATCGCTTCCCAATTCCTTACACAGAGGAAGAAATCATGGAAGCAACCCGTGAGACACTACGCCAAAATAAGCTTGAATCCGCTTATATTCGTCCATTAGGTTTTGTCGGTAACGTTGGTCTAGGTGTTTGCCCTCCAGAAGGCACGCAAATGGAGCTCATCATTGCTGCTTTCCCTTGGGGTTCTTACCTAGGTGAAGAAGCACTAGCAAACGGTGTAGACGCAATGATATCAAGTTGGAACCGCGCCGCGCCAAATACCATTCCAACTGCAGCAAAAGCTGGTGGTAACTATCTTTCTTCATTGCTTGTTGGCGGTGAAGCACGTCGTCACGGTTATGACGAAGGTATTGCTCTCAGTGTCGATGGTTATCTATCAGAAGGCGCTGGTGAGAACATTTTCGTAGTCAAAGATGGCGTCATCACGACACCACCAGCAACCAGCGCGATCCTACCAGGTATCACTCGCGACTCAATAATGACGATTGCGAAAGATATGGGCTACGACGTTCGTGAAGCTAACATTGCTCGTGAAGCACTTTACCTAGCAGACGAAGTATTTATGACCGGTACCGCTGCTGAAATCGTTCCGGTACGCAGCATTGATAAAATCGATGTTGGTACAGGTAAACGCGGTCCAATTACCAAAGTTATGCAAGATGCGTATTTTGGCCTATTCAATGGCACCACTGAAGATAAGTGGGGCTGGCTAGATTACGTATACCCAGAACAGAAACCAGCATCAGCAAAATAAGGAAGAAGTACAATGCCTAAATACAGATCAGCCACCACAACTCATGGTCGCAACATGGCTGGTGCTCGTGCACTTTGGCGTGCAACTGGAGTCAAAGAAGAAGATTTCGGTAAGCCAATTATTGCTGTTGTAAACTCGTTTACTCAATTTGTACCGGGACACGTTCACCTTAAAGACCTTGGCCAACTAGTCGCCAAAGAAATTGAAGAAGCGGGCGGTATTGCCAAAGAATTCAATACCATTGCTGTTGATGATGGCATCGCAATGGGTCACGGCGGTATGTTGTACTCACTGCCTTCACGTGAGCTCATTGCCGACTCTGTAGAGTATATGGTCAACGCTCACTGTGCCGACGCCATGGTGTGTATCTCCAACTGCGATAAGATCACTCCGGGAATGCTGATGGCTTCAATGCGCCTAAATATTCCAGTGATCTTCGTTTCTGGTGGCCCAATGGAGGCTGGTAAAACTAAGCTTTCTGATCAGATCATCAAACTCGATCTGGTTGATGCCATGATCCAAGGTGCCGATCCTACGGTTTCTGACGAACAAAGCGAGCAAGTTGAACGTTCAGCATGTCCAACTTGTGGTTCTTGCTCAGGCATGTTCACTGCCAACTCGATGAACTGTCTAACAGAAGCTTTAGGTCTTTCTCAACCAGGTAATGGTTCACTACTTGCGACTCACGCAGACCGTGAGGTGCTATTCAAGAATGCAGGTAAACGTATCGTTGACCTAACTAAGCGCTACTACGAACAAGATGACGCGACAGCCCTTCCACGCAACATCGCCACCAAAGATGCTTTTGAGAACGCAATGGCGCTTGATATCGCTATGGGGGGCTCAACCAATACAGTGCTTCACCTATTAGCAGCTGCTCAAGAAGGTGAAGTGGATTTCGATATGGAAGATATCGACCAAATGTCTCGCCGCGTCCCTAACCTGTGTAAAGTGGCACCTTCCACACCTAAGTATCACATGGAAGATGTACACCGTGCTGGTGGGGTTATCGGTATTCTGGGTGAACTAAATCGTGCAGGCTTGCTTAATAGCCAAACTAAGACTGTTCTTGGCCTTACGATGGAAGAACAACTCAATCAATACGACATCATGTTGACGGATTCCGAGGAAATTAAGTCGTTCTACCGCGCAGGTCCTGCTGGTATTCGCACCACTCAAGCGTTCTCTCAAGATTGTCGCTGGGATACCTTAGATGATGATCGTGAGAATGGCTGTATTCGCACAAAAGACAACGCCTATAGCCAAGATGGTGGTCTCGCAGTGCTGAAAGGTAATATTGCTTTAGATGGTTGTATTGTTAAAACAGCAGGTGTAGATGAAGGCAGCCTGGTATTCCAAGGCCCTGCTGTTGTTTTTGAAAGCCAAGAAGATGCGGTTGATGGCATTTTGGGTGGTAAAGTAAAAGCAGGCGATGTTGTGGTTATTCGCTACGAAGGACCAAAAGGCGGTCCGGGTATGCAAGAAATGTTGTACCCAACCACATACCTAAAATCGATGGGCCTTGGTAAAGAGTGTGCACTTCTTACTGATGGTCGATTCTCTGGCGGTACTTCTGGCCTATCTATCGGTCACGCCTCTCCGGAAGCGGCAAATGGCGGTACTATTGGCCTTGTCAAAGACGGCGACACTATTAGCATTGATATCCCGTCACGCAGCATCACATTGGATGTCGCTGAATCTGAGCTTGCTAC
The DNA here is from genome assembly GCF_021568915.1 of Vibrio sp. McD22-P3. NCBI lineage: Bacteria > Pseudomonadati > Pseudomonadota > Gammaproteobacteria > Vibrionales > Vibrionaceae > Vibrio > Vibrio sp. McD22-P3. The sequence continues at coordinate 49,981 of NZ_JAKGTN010000024.1, read as the reverse complement.
TCGACGCGCAGAGCAAGACAAGTTGGGCTGGAAACCTGCTGATCGCGAACGTACGGTCTCTTTAGCACTTAAAGCTTATGCTAACCTTGCAACCAGTGCAGACAAAGGTGCGGTGCGCGATAAGTCGAAACTCGAGGGCTAACAACAATGAGTGCAGCAGATAATCATCCTGAGTCTGGCGCAGATTATCTGCGCCAGATACTCAGAGCACCGGTTTATGAAGTGGCGACCGTAACGCCACTTCAAGAAATGCCAAGATTGGCAGCACGCATCGGCAACCAGGTTCAAATCAAGCGTGAAGATCGCCAGCCTGTGCACTCGTTCAAGTTGCGCGGCGCCTACAACATGGTGGCCAATCTGACTGATGAGCAAAAACGTGCAGGTGTGATTGCCGCCTCAGCGGGTAACCATGCTCAAGGCATGGCACTATCTGGCACGAAACTGGGCATCAATACCACCATTGTGATGCCTAAAACCACCCCTGATATCAAGGTTGAAGCGGTTCGTGGCTTTGGTGGTAACGTCGTTCTGCATGGTAGCAATTTTGATGAAGCTAAAGCCGAAGCACAGCGTCTGTCAGAAGAACATGGCTACACCTTTGTGCCGCCTTTCGATCATCCATTGGTGATTGCAGGGCAAGGCACCATTGGTATGGAAATGCTGCAGCAAAATGGTCACCTCGACTATATTTTCGTTCCTGTTGGCGGTGGTGGTCTAGCTGCGGGTGTTGCGGTCTTGGTCAAACAACTGATGCCTGAGATAAAAGTCATTGCTGTTGAACCGGAAGATTCTGCCTGTCTTAAAGCTGCGATGGATGCTGGGGAGCCTGTAGTACTCGATCAGGTCAGTATGTTTGCAGACGGTGTTGCGGTTAAAATCATTGGTAATGAAACCTTCCGACTGTGCCAGAAATATATTGATGGCCACATTACGGTTTCTAGCGATGAAATCTGTGCCGCAGTGAAAGACATCTTTGAAGATACTCGCGCTATTGCCGAGCCATCAGGTGCACTGGCACTTGCTGGTCTGAAAAAGTTTGCTGAGCAAAATCACTTGCAAGGTAAGCATCTAGGCACAGTGCTTTCGGGTGCTAATACCAATTTCCATGGCTTACGTTATGTCTCTGAACGTTGTGAACTCGGTGAAAAACGTGAGGGTATACTAGCGGTGACCATTCCAGAGCGCCAAGGCGCCTTCTTCGAGTTCTGCAATATTATTGGTGGCCGAGCGGTTACTGAGTTTAACTACCGATACAACGATGACAAATTAGCCAACATTTTCGTCGGTGTGCGTCTCGTAGGTGGTCAAGAAGAATTGGATGGCATCATTAGTGATCTCAGAGCGAGTGGCTACCCTGTGGTTGACCTCTCTGATGATGAAATGGCAAAACTGCACATTCGCTATATGATTGGCGGTAGACCGTCAAAACAGCTTAAAGAACGCCTATATAGCTTTGAATTCCCAGAGTATCCAGGAGCGCTACTTAAGTTCTTAAGCACGTTAGGGACGCATTGGAATATCAGCTTATTCAATTATCGTAACCAAGGCGCAGATTACGGTCGAGTTTTATGTGGTTTTGAATTGGAAGATAGTGATTTGAATGAGTTCTCGGCTCATCTGAGAGAACTGGGCTACCAGTGCAAAGACGAGACCGATAATCCATCTTATAAGTTCTTTTTATCTTAATCAGAAAATGGGAAGTGGCTGCTTCCCATTTTTATTTTAACCAATCGCGATACAGCTGAGCTTCATCCCCTAAGTACTCTACCATCCAATCCAATAGATTATGATTATCGTGCTTTCTCCACACCAAGCAACACTCACTTGGTGCTTGAGCATCTTCGAGAGTTCGCTCCACCAGCATGCCGTAGTCGATAAGTGGCTGAGCAATGTGCCTAGGCATGTAACCAATGCCTACGTTCTTTTTCAAACACTCGATGGCAGTAAACCAATTGGGTAGCAATAAGCGCCGCTGTTGCGGGTAGTGCTCATTGTGACGCTTAGGTAATACTCGCGACGTGTCATCAATACAAATGGCGGTAAATTGACTGACAAAATCTTCATCCAATTGCGCCTGATGAGCACATGGATGCGAGGGCGACATAACCAAAGCCCAGTCTAGGCTGCCTATTTTCTTAACGCCGTATTCACCACTGACAGGAATCGCACTCGTCGCGCCAATCACAATGTCCGCTCGTTGCTGGGAAATAGCTTCCCAAGAGCCGTTATAGACCTCCATATTGATCTGCAGCTCAGCAAACTCAAACTCTTGATAGAAATCTTCAATCAGGTCAGACAGCTTATCTACTCTAACCACATTATCTAAGGTCAGCTTTAAGCTACTTTGCCACCCTAGAGCTGTACGTCGTGTCTGGTGAGTAAGTTCATCCATTTTGCGCAGCATTTGCCGAGCTTCCACCATGAAGACTTCACCGGCCGAGGTTAACTCAACCTTTCTTGGTAGCCGAGTAAACAGTTTTACCCCGAGTTCTTGTTCAATCTGTCGCACACTGTAGCTAATCGCAGAAGGCACTTTATGCAATACCTCAGCGGCAGCGCTAAAGCTTCCTAATCGAGCAACCACATCTAGCATTTCTAATGATGAGCGAGAATACATACTTTAGCTTTCAAATTTTTTGATAGATAACCACAAAATATAGCGTTTTATTTTTCTAAGATCCAAAAATAGAATACACACCATCAGCAGTATGGGCTGGCGCCAATTCATTCCTGTGAAAATATTTCAAGGAATAACAATGAAAATAACTAAACTACAACTCATCTATCTTGCGACCTTATCCATGTTGGGCTTCATAGCTACCGACATGTATTTGCCTGCGTTTAAACTCATTGAGCAAGATTTTGCGACTGGACCAGAACAGATTGCCCTGTCATTGACGGTCTTTTTAGTCGGTATGGGGCTGGGTCAGTTCCTATGGGGACTAGCCAGTGACCGTTTTGGACACCGTAAAACCCTATTTGCAGGACTCGTTATCTTTACGATTGCCTCGGTAGGCTTAGCTTGGAGCCAAGAAGTATGGCACCTGTTGGCACTGCGCATGCTACAAGCTATTGGTGTCTGTGCGCCAGCTGTGATTTGGCAGTCTATGGTGATCGACAAATTCGATAAAAAAACAAGCCAGCAGATATTTGCCACTATTATGCCTCTCGTCGCCCTGTCTCCGGCACTAGCTCCTCAACTTGGCGTGTTATTAACTGAATTATGGGGATGGCATAGCATCTTTGTCGTACTGGCGATCACTGGCGCTCTACTAGCCATGATCACCTTATCGATGAAAGATCATAAAAAAGCAGAGCGTAAACAATCATCTGTTGGTGCTGATCTTAAGAGTTTATTAGGGTCACGTGAGTATGTGGGCAACGTGATGTTGTTCTCTGTCGCTTCTGCTGCGTTTTTCGCCTACCTAACCGGTATGCCAGAGATTATGAGCCAGCTGGGCTATTCGGCAAAAGACATTGGTTTGAGCTTCATTCCACAAACCATCGCATTTATGCTCGGTGGCTATATGGGCAAGAAATTGGTGGCTAAATTAGGTGATGACGCGGTACTGAAACAGCTACTAGGACTGGAGACGGTCGCTATACTGTTAGTATTTGCTGCGTGTCAGTGGGAGCTAACCAGCGTATGGCCAATTCTAGCGCCATTCTGCTTACTTGCAGTCGCTAATGGGGCACTGTATCCAATTGTTGTTAACCGTGCACTATCAAGCGCACCACATTGTTCAGCAACTGCGGCAGGCCTACAAAATAGCTTACAGATTGGTATTAGTAGTTTAGCCAGTGCGCTAGTTGCAGCATTTGCCGTTGTCGCTCAATCAGCGGTAGGCTATGTGATTCTTGGTTGTTTAGCATTAATGTGGGTCGGTTACCTGATCGCAACACCAGCACTAACCGAAGAACTGACAATACCGGATAACTCACGAGTAGTGAGCGACGAGTAATCAAAAATGGGTGACCAAGTCACCCATTTTTCTAATATTAAAGACTTTTCAGCCCCCACTTTTTCGCAGTTTCTTCAAAGAAACCCTGCGTTTTTTTCAGCTCTACCCAATGATTCACATAGTTAATCCAAACTTGGTCACTTTGTGGTAACAGCATCGAAATCGGTGTCGGCTTGCGAGGCTTCTTAACAGGTACAATGGCAAGTTGCTTGAACTTGGTTACTAACGTTGCCGCTTCCACATTTGACGTCACTGACACATCGGCACGACGCGCGAGTAATTCTTGGAAGTCACGAGCTGGTGCTTCAATAACAATGTGCTCAGCATCAGGAAAAAAGTCTTTCACCATTTTCTCTTGCACGGTACCGAGCGTGGCAGCCACTTTGACATCAGGTTTGTTAAAATCGGCCCAATCAGAAAATTTCTCCAGGTCTTTCTTTTGAACCACGGGGACAAATGCCAGATAAAAATAGGGCTGGCTATATCCCGCCACTTTAGCGCGAGACATATTAAGCGACGCACTGCCCGTCATATCGTATTTGTTAGCAGTAATACCGTTTACTAACGTTTTCCAATCCGTTGCCACGTACTCCACTTTAACACCAAGATCTTTGGCAAGTTCTGTCGTCACGTCAATATCGAAACCACGATACGAATTGGTCGCAGGATCTTTCATGGTCATCGGGTTCCAGTCACCCGTAGTGCCTACACGCAATACACCTGAATCCAAGATCTTCTGCAGACGACTGGTTTCAGCCGCTACCTGACCGATAGAAAGAAAAGTAATAATAAAACCCAGAATCCACTTCTTCATTGAATAGTCCCTAAAATTATTAAACATTAGTGGTACATCCTTGATAACATAGCAGTAACAGATGGATTTTTCAGGAATAATTAGGGACGATTGTGAGCTATCGATTACTTACTGTTGTTTTGTGCCTACCACTTCTAAGTGGCTGTTCTGACTATGAGTGGGGTTGGTATGTACTTGATCCCTCAACTGAACAAGGAAAAACTAACCTCGGCTTTCTATTGGCGGGCTTTAAAGACACTATCTATGTATCCTTACTAAGTATGGTGTTTGCCATGCTTATAGGTCTGCTTGTTGCCTTTCCAGCCTTGTCAGAGAAGCCCTGGCTGCGCGCCATTAATCGAGTCTATGTCGAAGTTATTCGCTCCATACCCGTTCTAGTTTTGTTACTGTGGGTGTACTACGGCATGCCCACGTTATTAGACATTTCCCTCAACCATTTTTGGGCAGGAGTGATAGCACTTACTATCGCGGAAAGTGCCTTTATGGCAGAAGTGTTCCGTGGCGGTATTCAGGCAGTGACTCGTGGTCAGCATGAAGCTGCTGAGTCACTCGGCCTCAATTATTGGCAGAAGATGCGACTGGTTATCTTACCGCAAGCCTTTCGTCAGATACTGCCACCACTCGGTAACCAGTTTGTCTATATCCTCAAAATGTCATCATTAGTAAGCGTTATCGGGCTAAGTGACCTAACTAGACGCGCCAATGAGCTGGTTGTAAATGAGTACTTACCTTTAGAAATCTATACGTTTTTGGTACTCGAGTACTTAGTATTAATACTATTGGTCTCACAAGCTGTACGCTGGCTGGAAAAGCGTATTGCTATTCCAAGCCACTAACAATAAGTATCAAGAGACAAAAAAGGGCCTCAATGAGGCCCTTTCTAATGGAAGAGTTTACTTCTGTTTGGTTGGACGCTGCCATCCTGTAATTTTGCGCTCTTTTGCGCGAGTAATCACTAACTCACCTTCAGCTACATCTTTGGTTAATGTGGTGCCCGCACCAATCGTTGCCCCATCAGCGATAATCACAGGAGCAATCAGTTGACTGTCAGAACCGACAAAAACGTCATTGCCGATAACTGTCTTAAACTTATTTGCACCGTCGTAGTTGCAAGTAATAACACCAGCACCAACGTTAGTGCGCTGGCCAATTTCGGCATCACCCAGGTAAGTTAAGTGATTAGCTTTCGAACCTTCACCTAGACGCGCATTCTTCACTTCAACAAAATTGCCAACGTGCGAATCATTACGTAAATCAGCTCCAGGGCGTAAACGTGTAAATGGGCCAACAGTACACTCCTCGCCAACTGTCGCACCTTCGATTACGCTATACGGGCGTACAAGTGTGTTATCATCGATTTCACAGTCTTTCAGTACGCAACCTGCACCTACAACTACATTATCGCCAAGAGTTACACTACCCTCGATGATGACATTGGTATCGATTTCTACGTCCATGCCACACTGTAACTGACCACGAAGGTCAAAACGTGCAGGGTCACGTAGCATAACCCCCTGCTCTAGTAACTTCTGCGCCTGCATAGATTGGAATGCACGCTCTAGACGAGCAAGCTGAGCACGGTCGTTCACACCTTCAACTTCAATAGGGTTTACCGGGTGAACGGCTTCTACTGCACGACCTTCATTATGAGCAGCTGCAATCACGTCTGTCAGGTAATACTCACCTTGCGCGTTATCATTGCTTAAGCCGGACAACCAACGTTTAAGGTCTCCACCGGTTGCCACCATCACACCCGTATTGATCTCTTTAATCAGCTTTTGTTCTTCTGTGGCGTCTTTTTGCTCAACGATCGCAACAACAGGACCATTCTTACGCACGATACGACCATAACCCATAGGGTTATCAAGAACGACAGTAAGCAAAGCGATACCACCTGTAGGCTGAGCATCTAATAGGTTTTCAATAGTCTCTTCGGAGATAAGAGGTACATCACCGTAGAGGACCAGCACTTTTTCATCATCCGCCAAATAAGGAGATGCCTGATCAACAGCATGACCTGTCCCTAACTGATCGGCTTGTAGAACCCAGTTTACTTTTTCTTGTTGCAAAGCCGATTGCATCATTTCACCGCCATGACCATAAACAAGGTGGATATTCTGAGAACCTAAGCTTTCACAAGTATCGATGACATGTTTTACCATTGGTTTGCCAGCAAGTGTATGCAACACTTTAGGCTTATTGGAATACATGCGGGTTCCTTTCCCCGCAGCAAGAACAACTGCACTGAATTTCATTATTATCAAACCATTGACGTTAATTAAGCTAACGTCATTCTAGCTATGAATGACAATAGTGTTAAATGGATTGGGTAAATTTCTAATAAAAATTAAGCAAAAAGGCGACCCATAGGTCGCCTTTTTCATCGCGGTTAGTTCAGTTTAACTGAATTAACGACGTTTTTTTGTCAGCTCGATTACTCGAAGCTGAGCAATGGCTTTAGCCAGTTCACTGGCCGCTTGCGCGAAGTCCATGTCGCCATGCTGATTCTGGATATGTTCCTCAGCTTTGCGCTTGGCTTCTTCCGCCTTCGCTGCGTCTAGTTCTTCACCACGAATTGCTGTATCAGCCAACACAGTCGCTGTGCCTGGCTGAACTTCAACAATACCACCAGAGACATAAATGAACTCTTCATGGCCGTGCTGTTTAACGATACGCACCATACCAGGCTTGATAGCGGTCAGCAGCGGTGTGTGACCATGGAAAATACCAAGTTCACCTTCGCTACCGGACACCTGGAACGTTTCTACGCGACCAGAGAAAAGCTTTTTCTCAGCGCTTACTACGTCTAGGTGAAAGGTTATTGCTGCCATATCGCCTCCTATTTAGCCTTATAGCTTCTTAGCATTCTCGATAGCATCGTCGATAGTACCGCAGTACATGAACGCTTGCTCTGGAATGTCATCGTAGTCACCAGCTAGTAGACCTTTGAAGCCACGTAGAGTCTCTTTAAGAGGTACGTAGATGCCTGGGTCGCCAGTAAATACTTCCGCTACGTGGTAAGGCTGAGTTAGGAAACGCTCAATCTTACGAGCACGAGATACAACTTGCTTATCTTCTTCAGATAGCTCGTCCATACCTAGGATCGCGATGATGTCTTTCAGCTCTTTATAACGCTGCAGTGTTTGCTGCACACCACGAGCTACCTCGTAGTGCTCTTGACCAACGACTAGTGGATCAAGCATACGAGATGTTGAATCTAGTGGGTCAATCGCTGGGTATAGACCCATAGCAGCGATGTTACGGTTAAGTACAACCGTTGCATCCAAGTGCGCGAACGTTGTTGCTGGAGACGGGTCAGTCAAGTCATCCGCTGGTACGTATACCGCCTGTACAGACGTGATAGAACCAGTTTTTGTTGACGTGATACGCTCCTGTAGTACACCCATCTCTTCTGCAAGAGTTGGCTGGTAACCTACCGCAGATGGCATACGACCTAGAAGTGCCGATACCTCTGTACCTGCAAGTGTGTAACGGTAGATGTTATCAACGAACAGCAGTACGTCACGACCTTCGTCACGGAACTTCTCTGCCATTGTTAGACCAGTCAGAGCAACACGTAGACGGTTACCTGGAGGCTCGTTCATCTGACCGTAAACCATTGCTACTTTTGATTCTTCAGGCTTCTCAACGTTTACAACGCCCGCTTCCTGCATCTCAAAGTAGAAGTCGTTACCTTCACGAGTACGCTCACCTACACCCGCAAATACGGATAGGCCTGAGTGTTGTAATGCGATGTTGTTGATAAGTTCCATCATGTTAACGGTCTTACCTACACCTGCACCACCGAATAGACCGATTTTACCACCCTTAGCGAATGGACAAACCAAGTCGATTACTTTAACACCCGTTTCTAGAAGAGCGACTTCGTTAGATTGCTCTTCGTAGCTTGGCGCTTCACGGTGAATCGCATAGCTTTCTTCTGCACCGATCTCACCACACTCGTCAATCGCATCACCAAGTACGTTCATGATACGACCAAGAGTCTTAGTACCTACTGGTACTGAGATTGGCGCGCCTGTGTTCTCTACTGTTACGCCACGACGTAAACCATCAGAGCTACCCATTACGATACAACGAACTACGCCACCGCCTAGCTGTTGTTGAACTTCAAGAACAAGACGCTCTTTAGAGTCCGTTACGTTTAGAGCGTCGTATACACTTGGTACGTCACTCTGTGGGAACTCTACGTCGACTACCGCACCGATGATCTGTACGATCTTACCTGTAGCCATCGTTAATCCTCTAATCTATTTCGTTTTACCTAAGCTTAAACCGCAGCTGCGCCGCCAACGATTTCTGATAGTTCTTGTGTGATAGCCGCTTGACGCGCCTTGTTGTACACAAGCTCTAGATCATCAATCAAGTTGGTCGCATTGTCCGTTGCAGCTTTCATTGCAATCATTCGAGCCGCTTGCTCACAAGCAAGGTTCTCTACCACACCTTGATACACTTGAGATTCGATATAACGAAGCAATAGTGCGTCTAGTAGTGGTTTTGGCTCAGGCTCATAAATGTAGCCCCATGAATGTTCGCGCTGCATCTCTTCACTGTCAGATTTAGGCAGAGGTAGCAATTGATCGATCGTTGGTTCCTGAATCATAGTGTTCACAAAGTGGTTATACACTACGTACAGGCGATCCAATTCGCCTTCGTCATACTTCTTCAGCATAACGCCTACCGTACCGATTAGGTCTTCTAGACTTGGCTCATCACCCAGACCAGATACCTGTGCCGCTACTTTTGCGCCGCTGTTGTTAAAGAATGCTGTCGCCTTTGAGCCAATAATAGCTAACTCGATTTCAGCACCTTTATCTTTCCAACCTTGCATCTCTACAATGGCTTTTTTAAACAAGTTAATGTTCAAGCCACCACAAAGACCACGGTCAGTAGAAATAATGACATAACCAACACGCTTGGCTTCACGCTCTTCTAGGTACGGATGTTGGTACTCTAGGTTTGCGTTTGCCAAATGACCGATCACTTTACGCATAGTTTCAGCGTATGGACGAGAAGCTTCACGCGCATCTTGCGAACGACGCATTTTTGAAGCTGCTACCATTTCCATCGCTTTCGTAATTTTCTGAGTGCTTTTCACACTACCGATTTTATTACGTATCTCTTTTGCGCCGGCCATCGTTACTCTCCATAAGTGGTGACCAAAAGGTCACCCACCAATTACCAAGTCTGAGTTGCTTTGAAATCGTCAGTCAGTTTCTTAAGCTGAGCTTCGATATCATCGTTGTAAGCACCCGTAGTGTTGATCTCTTTTGCAAGATCAGCATATTGACTGTGAGCATACGATAGAAGCGCTGCTTCGAAGTCTAGAATCTTGTTGATTTCAACATCATCTAGGTAGCCGCGCTCAACAGCAAAGATAACTAGTGCTTGGTCAAATACAGACATTGGAGCATATTGCTTCTGCTTCATTAGTTCTGTAACTTTTTGACCGTGGCTTAGCTGACGCTTAGTTGCTTCATCTAGATCAGATGAGAACTGTGCGAATGCCGCTAGTTCACGATAAGCAGCTAGTGCAGTACGGATACCGCCAGATAGCTTCTTAATGATCTTAGTCTGTGCTGAACCACCTACACGAGATACTGAGATACCTGGGTCAACCGCTGGGCGAACACCCGCGTTGAAGGCTTCAGTTTGTAGGAAGATCTGACCATCGGTAATCGAGATTACGTTTGTCGGTACGAATGCAGAAACGTCACCTGCTTGAGTTTCAATGATAGGAAGAGCAGTTAAAGAACCAGTCTTGCCTTTCACTTCACCGTTAGTGAAACGCTCTACGTACTCTTCGTTTACACGAGCTGCACGCTCTAGTAGACGTGAGTGGAGGTAGAATACGTCACCTGGGAATGCCTCACGGCCTGGTGGACGTTTAAGTAGTAGAGAGATCTGACGGTAAGCTACCGCTTGCTTAGATAGATCATCATAAACAATCAGAGCGTCTTCACCGCGGTCACGGAAGTACTCACCCATTGCACAACCAGAGTATGGCGCAAGATATTGCAGTGCAGCAGATTCAGATGCAGATGCTACAACAACGATAGTGTTTTGTAGTGCACCGTGCTCTTCCAGTTTACGCACAACGTTTGCGATTGTAGATGCCTTCTGGCCAATCGCTACGTAGATAGAGAAGATACCAGAGTCTTTCTGGTTGATGATTGCATCGATCGCCATAGCGGTTTTACCGATCTGACGGTCACCGATGATAAGCTCACGCTGACCACGACCGATTGGGATCATTGAGTCAACTGACTTATAACCAGTTTGTACTGGCTGATCAACCGATTTACGGTCGATTACACCCGGTGCAATCACTTCAACTGGTGACGTAAGTTTAGCTTCAATTGGACCTTTACCATCAATTGGCTCACCTAGCGTGTTTACAACACGACCAAGCAATTCTGGACCAACTGGTACTTCAAGAATACGACCAGTACCTGTTACTTTCATGCCTTCCTTAAGGTCAGCATATGGGCCCATTACTACCGCACCAACCGAGTCACGCTCAAGGTTAAGTGCTAGTGCATAACGGCCACCCGGTAATTCAATCATTTCACCTTGCATCACGTCCGCTAGGCCGTGAATGCGAATGATACCATCGCTTACCGATACGATAGTACCTTCATTACGAGCTTCACTCACAACATCGAAAGATTCGATACGCTGCTTGATTAGGTCGCTAATTTCTGTGGAATTAAGTTGCATGCTCCAATCCCCATCAAGACTGCATTGCTTCACTCAGGCGGTTCAAACGACCACGTGCTGAGTTGTCAATTACAAGATCTCCGGCTCGAATAATAACCCCACCAAGTAGGGTCTCATCTACACTGCAATTCAGCTTAACTTTGCGTTCTAAACGCTTCTCAAGTTTGTCGCTGATCGCTGCAAGTTGCTCGTCGTTTAGAGCTGACGCTGAAATCACTTCAACATCAATTTGTTTTTCTAGCTCTTTTTTGAAAGCTACAAACTCTTCTAACACATACGGCAAGGCTGCTAGTCGACCATTTTCAGCCATAACTTTAATCAAGTTTTGACCGAATTCATCAAACTGTTCACCACCAACGGCAATGAAGATATCAGCGACTTTTTTCGCCGTTACAGAACCTGATAACAAGTCTGCAATGTCTTCATTCTTGGTAATTTCAGCGGCAAAAGTTAACATTTCAACCCATTGGTCTAATGCTTGCTTTTCTACCGCAAAGTCAAATGCTGCTTTAGCATAGGGGCGTGCGATTGTAGTCAATTCAGACATATGCGCCCCTCGCCTTAAAGTTTCGCAGTAATATTGTCGAGAATATCTTTTTGCGCATCCTTATCGATACTACGCTCAAGAATCTTCTCAGCACCAGCTACAGCCAGAGTTGCAACTTGTTTGCGCAGCTCATCACGGGCACGGTTACGTTCAGCTTCAATTTCTGCTTCAGCTTGAGCAAGAATCTTTTGGCGTTCTGCCAAAGCTTCTTCACGAGCTTCATCAACAATTTGTGCTTTACGCTTGTTTGCCTGTTCAATGACCTCTGTTGCAGTGCGCTTCGCTTCCTTCATTTGGTCAGAAGCGTTGGCTTGTGCTAGATCCAAGTCTTTAGCAGCGCGCTCAGCGGCTACTAGACCGTCAGCAATTTTTTTCTGACGTTCTTCAATCGCATTCATGATTGGTGGCCATACATACTTCATGCAGAACCACACAAATAGTGCGAATGAGATTGCTTGACCTAGCAGAGTTGCGTTCATATTCACAACAGCTACCCCTCTAATGGTTCATTGACGAGCTAAAGTTTAATCAGGTGACAAGTCCGAAACTTGTCTGAGAAAAAGCTGATTAACCTAGCTGACCAACGAATGGGTTCGCGAATGTGAATAGCAGTGCGATAACAACACCGATCATAGGAACCGCATCAAGTAGACCTGCGATGATGAACATCTTAACTTGAAGCATCGGAGCCATTTCAGGTTGACGAGCCGCGCCTTCAAGGAATTTACCACCTAGAAGACCAAAACCGATCGCCGTACCAAATGCTGCCATACCGATAATGATACCTACGGCGATTGCAGAAAAGCTCAGTAAAGTTTCCATTACTATCTCCAATTTATAGTTGTTGGCTTAAATTTGCCCAAATAAAAAGCGTTAATAAAGTTAGTGATCGCTGTCTTCGTGTGCCATTGATAGATAAACAATCGTTAGCATCATAAACACGAAGGCTTGAATCGTAATAACCAGAATATGGAATATCGCCCATGGTAGTGAGCCCATCCATTGTAAATACCATGGTAGCATTGCAGCACAAAGAATGAAGACCACCTCACCCGCAAACATGTTACCGAACAGACGCATACCGAGAGACAGTGGCTTTGAAAGCAAAGACACGACTTCGATCAGCATGTTGAAAGGAATCATGATTGGATTGTTAAATGGGTGTAGCGTCAATTCTTTTGTAAAGCCAACTAGACCTTTTACTTTGATGCTGTAGTAAATCATCAGAGCAAAAACACCTAGCGCCATAGCCATGGTGATATTGACATCAGCAGAAGGAACCACTTTGAGATAAGGGATGCCCATCTGCTCTGCAGGGTAAGGTAAGAAGTCAATTGGAACAAGGTCCATGACGTTCATTAAAAATACCCAACAGAAGATAGTTAGTGCTAAAGGCGCGATTAGCGCGTTGCGTCCATGAAACGTTTCTTTGACGTTGTCGTCAACGAATTCCACGATCATTTCAACAAAACACTGCAGCTTGCCCGGCACACCAGCTGTTGCTTTCTTAGCTACTGAACGAAACACTCCTAGGAATATCAGACCAGTAAACACAGAAAAAAACAGGCTATCGATATGTACGTTCCAGAAACTCGTCTCCTCCACTAGACCGAGACTTCCTAAAGAAAGGTTGGTCAAGTGGTGAGTGATATATCCGGCCGATGTTAGCGCTTCACCTGGCGCAGCCATAACTCATCCTATTTTTTGTTGTTGACGAATATTACTGGTGCCATAAGGTTAATTAAGACGGCCAGTAAAAAAGTGAGATTCAAGGGAATCACTTCCACCTGAATATACATGTAAGCAATCGAGAATAGAGCAACCGTAATGAGGATTTTCAGAGTCACTCCTGCGTAGAAAGACGCGGCAACCTTTTTCGCTGCTCGAGCCCCACTAAACAAAAATGCACACAATGCAAAAACCGCATTAGCGATAACAAAACTGCCACCACCAATGAGCGCTGAAATTCCCCACTCAGCATTTACAGCTACTGCCATTCCAACAGCTACCAATGTAACCGCGCTGGCTTGAATCAGTAACAATCGCTTTGCAAGCTCTCGTCCTGGTCTAGCTAGCACAGCTACCATGTATTCTTACCTATAGTTTTTTCCACAATGCACCTAAATTACTACTGTGCTGGGAGATTCGCGAAAATTATACTTTCCGACAAAGTTATTGCAATCAAACAGCACCAAAAAGGTGCTATTTCGTTCACAAAACCATAACTTTCGCACAAAATTTCAATTTATAAATAATTGACCTACATCAATTATCTCATTTAGCTCTCAAGCTTGGCAATAAGTTGCTCCAATTTGTGAGGTTCATCAAGACTTATCGTTACTTTTGCTTTTCCGCTTGCATTTCGTACAAGAGACACTTTTGCACCCAGAATTTCACTTAAACGATGTGAAATTTCTTTAGCATCACGGTCTTCTGACTGTTTTTTCTCTGAAGAGTTCGGTTTTAAGCACTTTTTCACTAAATCTTCGGTTTGACGAACCGTCAGCTGTTTCTTAGCAACAGTGTCCGCAACCTCACATTGAACTTCACCTTCCAATGCTAATAGTGCGCGAGCGTGACCCATATCTATCTGTTTCGCTTCAACTAGCTTCTTCACAGATGGCTCTAGTTGATTCAAACGCAGCAAGTTACTGACCGCAGTACGTGATTTACCAATCACATCGGCCACTTGCTGGTGGGTCAATTCAAATTCGTCTTGTAGCCTTTCCAGAGCCTGAGCTTCTTCAATGGCATTTAGGTCTTCACGTTGAATGTTCTCAATTAGCGCCATCGCAACCGCAGCACGATCCTGAACGTTCTTCACCAGACAAGGCACCATTTTCAGGCCAGCTTGTCTTGCCGCTCGCCAGCGTCTTTCACCAGCAATAATTTCAAATTGCTCATGCCCAACACTTCTGACCACAATAGGTTGAATAATACCTTGCGATTGAATGGAAGCTGCGAGCTCTTCGAGTGCTTCAGGAGCCATATCTTTACGCGGCTGGTAAATACCAGGGCGCAGACTATTGATTGAAAGTTCAGCCAGATCACCATCGGTAGATAGGCTTTGGCTTTGCGTTGCGACTTGTTGTTTTTCTCTGGCAATAGAACTCGTCGACAAAAGCGCGTCGAGCCCTTTGCCTAAACCACGTTTAGACATTGAATCTATTTTCCTTAAGAGCGTTAAGCCAATACTTCTTCGCGTCGTAGCATCTCACCAGCAAGGGCAAGATAAGCTTTGGCACCGGCGGAATACTTGTCGTAGTACATCGCTGGTTTACCATGACTTGGCGCTTCTGCGAGGCGTACATTCCTAGGGATAACGGTTCGATAAACCTTGTCTCCGAAGTGTTTTTTCAATTGTTCAGACACTTCGTTAGCAAGACGATTTCGAGGGTCGTACATGGTACGTAGTAGCCCTTCGATCTTCAGGTTTTCATTGACTACCGCTGCCAACTTACTGATGGTATCCATCAATGCCGTCAGTCCCTCTAAGGCAAAGTATTCACATTGCATTGGCACTAACACAGAGTCAGCAGCAGCCATTGCGTTTATTGTAAGTAGGTTCAAAGAGGGAGGACAATCGATAAAGATGAAATCATAGTTATCGCGGATTGGCGCAAGTGCATGTTTTAAACGCACTTCTCTAGCAAACACTTCCATGAGTTTAATTTCAGCTGCCGTAACATCTCCATTAGCAGCGATGAGGTCAAACTGACCAGAAGTGTCCTGACAAACTACCTGTTCAAAAGGAAGCTCATCAACCAGCAAATCGTAAGCAGTTGTTTCAACTTGATACTTATCGACGCCACTGGCCATCGTCGCATTTCCCTGCGGATCAAGATCTATCACTAATACCTTACGTTTAGTGGCAGCCATTGATGCCGCTAAATTTACACACGTGGTAGTTTTACCAACGCCACCTTTTTGGTTCGCAATAGCGACAATTTTTCCCACGACAACTTCTCCATTATCCCTTCTTGGATAAGATTACAAGATGACGGTCACCTTCCAACTCAGGAACTTGCAAAGGTTTGATATCGATCACAGAACACCACTCCGGTAGCTCTGAGACTTCCTGTTCATGAAGTTGACCTTTTAATGCATAGAAGCGACCACTCTGTGATTTTGGTAAATGTTCACACCAATTCACCATATCGGTCATAGAGGCAAAGGCTCGGCTCAGAACACCATCAAAGCCACCTTCAGGATCAAACTCTTCGACTCGAGATTGAACCGCAGTCACATTAGACAGTTTAAGCTCGTGAACCACCTGTTTGATAAAACGAATACGCTTACCTAAGCTATCAAGCAAAGTGAATGAACGGTTTGGATGCATGATAGCCAAAGGAATCCCTGGCAGTCCCGGCCCCGTTCCAACATCAATAAAACGCTCACCTTCGAGGTGCTCACCAACAATGATGCTATCAAGGATATGTTTCACTAACATATCTTCAGGTCGACGCACCGAAGTCAAGTTGTAAGCCTTATTCCATTTATCAAGTAATTGGACATAGCCCACAAGTTGCTGCTTTTGAAGTTCAGAGACCTCTAATGAGGTCTCTGATAATAATTGTTCAAGTTTTGCGGATAAGTTGTTGCTCACGCGGCTTCACCTTTTTTAAGCATTCCTTGTTTCTTCAAGTAAACCAACAGGATGGAAATCGCTGCGGGTGTAATACCAGAAATACGGGAAGCAATTCCAACCGTTTCAGGTTTTGCTTCTGTCAGCTTGGCAACGACCTCGTTAGACAGCCCTTTCACATCGCTGTAATCAAGATCGGCTGGGATCTTGGTGTTTTCATGACGAAGCGACTTAGCTATCTCATCTTGTTGGCGCTGAATATAACCTTCATATTTCACCTGGATCTCAACTTGCTCACTGGCTTGTTGATCTTCCATCGCGGGTGCGAATGCGTCTAATGACGTCAATTGTGAATAGTTCAATTCAGGACGACGTAGTAGATCTTCACCGCTTGCTTCGCGAGAAATAGGGGTCTTCAGTAGCACATTAAGTGCTTCGATACCTTCAGATTTTGGATTAACCCATGTTTCTTTTAGGCGCTGACGTTCGGTCGCCATGTTATTCAGTTTTTCGTTGAATCGCGACCAGCGTTTCTCGTCAATTAAACCGAGATTATGCGCATGTTCAGTCAAACGAATATCCGCATTGTCTTCACGCAGCAATAGACGATATTCCGCACGAGATGTAAACATGCGATAAGGCTCTTTGGTACCCATGGTTGATAAATCGTCAATCAGTACGCCCATATAAGCCTGATCACGACGTGGGCTCCAGCCTTCTTTGCCTTGCGAGTAGAGGCTAGCGTTTAGACCTGCCATTAGACCTTGTGCCGCCGCTTCTTCGTAACCGGTGGTGCCATTAATCTGGCCAGCAAAGAACAAACCAGAAATAAACTTGGTTTCGTAAGTCTGTTTTAGATCACGAGGGTCAAAGAAATCGTATTCGATAGCATAACCAGCGCGAACAATATGCGCGTTCTCAAAACCTTTCATTGAACGAACGATTTGTACCTGTACATCAAACGGTAAACTGGTTGAGATACCGTTTGGATACAGCTCATGCGTGGTTAAACCTTCAGGTTCGATAAAGATCTGATGGCTATTTTTGTCCGCAAAACGCATGACCTTATCTTCAATAGAAGGGCAATAGCGCGGTCCAATACCTTCGATCACGCCGGCATACATTGGGCTTCGATCGAGGTTATTGCGAATCACCTCATGCGTGGACTCATTCGTGTGCGTAATGAAACACGGAATCTGCGTTGGATGTTGGTTGCGGTTACCCATGAAAGAAAAAACAGGCGTAGGGTTATCACCATGCTGCACTTCTAGTGCAGAAAAGTCGACGCTTCGAGCATCAATACGTGGAGGTGTACCTGTTTTTAAACGATCTACGCGAAATGGTAACTCTCGCAAACGCGCCGCGAGTGCAATGGATGGTTGATCACCCATACGACCGCCAGAAGAGCTCTCCATACCGATATGGATCTTACCACCTAAAAAAGTACCAACCGTTAATACAACGGATCTCGAATGGAATTTCAATCCCATCTCAGTTACTACACCGCGTACTTGATCTTGTTCCACGATCAAGTCATCCACCGACTGTTGGAATAGTGTTAAGTTTGGTGTGTTTTCTAGGGCGTTACGCACATAAGCCTTGTATAACGCACGATCTGCTTGAGCGCGTGTGGCACGAACTGCTGGACCCTTTGACGCATTCAGCGTACGAAATTGAATACCTGCATGATCAATGGCCTCTGCCATCAAACCACCCATAGCATCCACTTCTTTAACCAAATGTCCTTTACCAATACCACCAATGGCAGGGTTACATGACATTTGACCTAACGTATCAATATTATGAGTTAGCAGTAGTGTCTTTTGCCCTGTACGAGCAGATGCGAGTGCGGCTTCCGTTCCTGCATGTCCGCCACCAACTACGATGACATCAAATGTTTCGTGATAAAGCATGAACCGACCTCAGTATTCAATCGAGAAATTTAGACAAACCAAAAGGAGCAGTATTCTACCGCTTTTCTTGAAGTGAGAAAAACGGTTTTCACATTTTTTGGATCCAAGAAATAAGTAATATAAAGATAAGATCTATATATATGATCTTTTATTAGATCTATTATTAGGATCCTCGATCTCTGTGGATAAGTCGAAAATGATCAACAAATCCATGGATCTTTTCGTGATCGCTTGTTGTGATCTAGTGTTGATCTGGCACTGTATTAGTTGGGATCAAAAAGGCTAGTTATACACAAGGGAAGGAGGCCTTGAAAGTTGTTCTTTGGATAAATATAGGTTTTTCACCGAAAAGATCATATTTTATCCACAGATTGATTGGTCATAAATTACTCGTTATGAGTGAATTGAAGTTGAAGAGTTACTCACAGGCATAAAAAAAGCGGCCAAAGCCGCTTATTATTAAGTGTTTGCTTCTAGCTAAACTTACTCATGTGTTCATTGAGCCAAACTTCCGCAGCGTCTTCAGGCACGGGATCGTTGAGAACATCGATTTGCAGGCAGTCTGTCAGTGGTGTCGCGCCGATGTCTTCAAGTAACTCATAAGCGTGTTTACCGGCTGCACAAAACGTATCATAGCTAGAGTCACCTATGCCAACGACAGCGTATTTCACGTTCGACATGCGAGGTGGTGTATCTTGCAGAGCTGCGATGAAAGGCTGGATATTATCTGGGTAATCTCCAGCTCCATGCGTTGAGGTGATTAAAAGCCAAATCCCTTCGGCCTCAATGTCACTCAACTCAGGCTGATTGTGGATTGTAGTTTCTAGCCCTTGTTCTATAAGTAGGTCACTCAAGTGGTCACCGACATATTCCGCACCGCCAAGTGTGCTACCTGTGATGATATGAATCATTAATGTTCCTTATTTACCAATACAGAATGAAGAGAAGATACGACCAAGCAGATCGTCGGAGCTAAACTCTCCAGTAATCTCATTCAGATGTTGCTGGGCAATACGAAGTTCTTCAGCCAGAATTTCGCCCGCCATATAACCTTCTAGTTGCTGCTGTCCGATATCGAGATGCTCAGCAGCTCGCTCTAACGCATCAAGGTGTCGACGTCTTGCCATAAAGCCACCTTCATTGGCACCAGAGAAGCCCATAATGGCTTTTAGGTGTTCTCGTAAAGCTGGCACACCCTCACCAGTGCGTGCAGAAAGTCGAATTAGGGTTGGATCATTAACATGGCAGATCCCTAGCGTTTCGCCTGTTTCGTCAACTTTATTGCGGATTACGGTAATGCCGATCGAACTTGGTAGGCGATCGATAAAGTCGGGCCAGATTTCTTTTGGATCCGTAGCATCTGTTGTGGTGCCATCTACCATGAAGAGAACGCGATCGGCCTGCTCAATCTCTTCCCAAGCTCGCTCGATACCAATACGTTCTACCTCATCGGAAGCGTCACGTAGACCTGCGGTATCAATGATATGCAGTGGCATTCCGTCTATATGGATATGCTCTCTCAGGACATCTCGAGTCGTGCCTGCGATATCGGTAACGATAGCAGACTCTTTCCCAGATAGGGCATTGAGTAGGCTAGATTTACCTGCATTAGGGCGACCTGCAATAACCACTTTCATCCCTTCGCGCATAATGGCACCTTGATTGGCTTCCTTACGAACGGACTCTAAGTTATCAATGATATGTTGCAGGTCACCAGCGACTTTGCCATCTGCTAGAAAGTCGATTTCTTCTTCTGGGAAGTCGATAGCCGCTTCGACATAAATACGTAAATGGATTAGCGATTCCACCAGCACCTGAATGCGTTTAGAGAATTGTCCTTGAAGAGATTGCAGTGCCGATTTCGCGGCCTCTTCTGAACTGGCATCAATTAAATCGGCAATGGCTTCTGCTTGGGTTAAGTCCATTTTATCGTTGAGGAATGCGCGTTCACTAAATTCGCCAGGTCTTGCTGGACGAACGCCCGGAATGAGCAGGATACGCTTAATCAGCATGTCCATAACAACAGGGCCACCGTGTCCTTGTAGTTCAAGAACGTCCTCACCAGTAAACGAATGTGGGTTAGGGAAGTATAGAGCGATCCCTTGGTCAAGCTCGCTGCCATCCTGTGCTTTAAATGGCAGATAGTCGGCGTAGCGCGGTTTAAGCGTTTTCCCTGTCACTTGTAAGGCAACCTCAGCAGCAAGAGGGCCTGATACTCGTATAATACCCACGCCACCGCGGCCTGGGGCTGTGGCTTGTGCCACAATAGTGTCTGTTGTCATTGTGTTGCCTAATCGCAGTACTTTAGCCAAATTGTAATCATGGTAAATGAAAAAGGCGACCATTTAGGCCGCCTTTTATTCTATTCGCGTATTGTTAACCAATCAGCAGGACTACTTAGAGTGTAATCCTTTCTTCTCCAGCGCTCGATAAATCAAGGTTTGCTGAATCAGAGTAACGATGTTCGATACCAACCAGTAAAGAACTAGACCTGATGGGAACCATAGGAAGAAGAAGGTAAACATAACCGGCATAAAGGTCATGATCTTCTGCTGCATTGGATCGGTTACTGTTGTCGGGCTCATCTTCTGGATCAAGAACATACTTGCACCCATTAGTAGAGGCAGAATGTAGTATGGGTCTTGAGCTGAAAGGTCATGAATCCAACCAAAGAACGGTGAATGACGCAGCTCAACCGACTCCATTAGTGCCCAGTAAAGTGCAATGAAGATTGGCATCTGTAGCAAGATTGGTAGACAGCCACCTAGAGGATTTACTTTCTCTTTCTTGTACAGTTCCATCATTTCTTGGCTCATGCGTTGGCGGTCATCGCCGATACGCTCACGCATTGCTTGCAGCTTAGGCTGAAGCATACGCATTTTCGCCATCGAGGTGTATTGAGCTTTTGTTAGTGGGTACATGGCACCACGAACAATGAAGGTCAAACAGATGATAGCTAGACCCCAGTTAACAACGATACCTTGAATGAACGATAGTAGCGTGTGAAGTGGTTTTGCAATGAACCATAACCAGCCGTAGTCTACTACTAGATCTAGGTTTGGCGCAGTTTCAGCCATTTGCTTCTGAAGTTTAGGGCCTGCCCAAAGTGTAGCTTTCAGTGTTGCTGATTGGCCATCTGCAATTGTTGCGTTTGGCATACGAACACCGATATCACCTAGGTTACCGATTACACGAGTGTAAAGGTTAGTACCTGGTGCTTCACGAGGAATCCATGCTGCTGCGAAGTAGTGTTGGATCATTGCTGCCCAACCTTGACCGTCAGTCAGGTTAAGAGACAGGTTGCGATCTTGCATATCTTCGAAGCTGTATTTTTTATAGCGAACGTCTTGAGTTGAGTATGCGCCGCCATTGTATGTTGGCATTGTGATGCTGCCGCCTTTGTCTTGTAAGTTTTGACGAAGGTGAGCGTACATGCCGAACGTTGCATTTTGGCCAGAGTTGTTGTCTACATCGTATTCAACATCAATCGCGTAGTTGCCACGTTTTAGAATGAAGGTTTTGGTGTAAGAGATGCCATTCGCTTCAAATGTCATTGGAACACGTAGTTCATCTTGACCGTCAGCAATGGTAAAGCTGTCAGCAGACACGGTATAAGCTGGACGGCTTGTGCTGCTTAGGTCAATACCTTGAGGACCTACCAGACCACTTTGAGCGATAAACTGGTGACCTTGATCGTCTTTTAGAAGTTCAAACGGTTCGCTAGATTCTAACTCAGTTGCGTACTCGTTTAATTTTGCTGTTACTACATCACCGCCAACGGTATTAATACCTAGCGTTAGTACGTCAGTTTTCACTGTGATGATTTTTTCTGCAGCAGTTTGGCTTTGACCAGGTGCAGGATCATGCTCATCAGCGAAAGATGGCGCAGGTAGAGTACTGCTTTGCGTCTGTTGGGTCGGAACTGGCGCTGGATTCTTATACGATTGCCATTGTTGGAACAGCAAAAAAGAAACTAAAGCCAAACCGATTAACAGAATATTACGTTGAGAATCCATCGTTATTTATCTCTGTCTTGTTTTTGGACTGGTGGAACGGGGTCAAATCCCCCTTCATTCAAAGGATGGCATTTTAATAGACGTTTGCCTGATAACCAACATCCTTTTACAAAACCGTGAGCTTTCAAGGCTTCTATAGCGTAAAGAGAACAGGTTGGGGTGAACCGACAACGAGGTCCGATAAGAGGACTGATAATCCACCTATATAGGTAGACGAGTCCGATAGCTAACCACGCGAAGGGCGAGACAGGCGATGCCATAACTTATCTAGAAGTTTGAACATTTCTTCATTGCTTAGAGTTTGCGCACTCTTCTTTGCAATTACAACAAAATCTTTGCTTGGAAGTTCATGTTGTTTGTTACGAAAACTTTCACGTACCAGACGCTTGAAGTGATTTCTAGCAACAGCTGTTTTTATCTGTTTTTTAGGAACCGCAAGACCAAGACGAGGGTGTGAGAGAGAGTTTTTACGAGCAATGATGGTGAAATGAGGGGAGCCAGCTCGATGAGCTTGCTTAAATACGTTTTGATAATGCTCGGGAGTTAACAAACGTAACTCCCGAATAAAGGCGTGCTTATTCAAAATAGAAAATTATTTTGATAGGCGTGCACGGCCTTTAGCACGACGTGCATTGATTACTTTACGACCGTTCTTAGTCGCCATGCGAGCACGGAAACCGTGAGTACGCTTGCGCTTTAGAACTGAAGGTTGAAAAGTGCGTTTAGACATGGTTATTACCTTTACTGATCAGTAGTTTTAGGTTCTCGTTGAACCCGGCGTGGGACATATTTCCCTACTCTATATATAGAGAGGAAATCCGACGCCTCTCAACAAAGAGGCGGAATTGTAATCACTGACTCGTCAAGAGTCAATAATCAGTTCAACTTCAATTCCGGTTGGCGAATTATACTTTTTGTGAGCCAGAGCGCAAGGATCCTATTCGATCCCAACTTGATTTAGAAATTTCTTCAGTTGGATATCTTGTGGATCGTTAAAAATTTGCTCTGGTGTACCTTGTTCCACTATGTGGCCATCAGCCATGAAGATCACTCTGTCGGCGACTTCTTTGGCAAACTGCATTTCGTGGGTCACAACAAGCATGGTTTGATGCTGTGTTGCGAGCTTTTTCATAAGGTTAAGTACTTCACCTACCCACTCAGGATCGAGTGCTGAAGTTGGTTCATCGAATAACAGTAGCTCAGGTTGTAATGCCATCGCTCGGCCAATACCTACACGCTGCTGTTGACCACCGGAAAGGGAAGCTGGGTATTGATCCCCTTTGTCTCCTAGACCGATGTCATCGAGAATTTGTTGTGCTTTCTCAAGAGCTTGCTCTTTTTTCCAGCCCTTTACTGTGATCAAACCTTCCGCAATATTCTGACGCGCAGTCATGTGCGCGAATAGAGCGTAGTTCTGAAACACAAAGCCAGTCTTGCGTCTTAGTGCCAATACTTCTGCTTTAGTATGGCTTTGGCAGTTTACCGAGACATCGTCAATAGAGATTTGGCCTTCATCTGCTTGTTCCAGGAAATTGACGCAACGTAATAAGGTAGACTTACCGGTACCACTAGAACCAATAATGACGATAATTTCGCCTTGTTTGATATCAATATCGATGCCTTTGAGCACTTCGGTGTCACCGAATCGCTTGTGGATATTTTTTAATGTAATCATCGTTGATAAGCCTTATTCAGTTTTTGCTCTGCGACAATTTGTACGCGAGTAAGTACTAACACAACACCCCAGTATATGAGCGCGACGGCAAGAAATGCTTCAAAAAATCGGAAGCTGGATGATGCTTCCATTTGGGCTTTCGCCATAATCTCTGCCACACCAAGTGTGAACGCTAACGACGTCGACTTAATCATATCAATGAAGTAGTTCATCAATGATGGTAGGGCTACGCGAGTTGCTTGCGGCAAAATGATACGACGCATGGCTTGGCTAGTTGTCATACCTACAGAAAGACTTGCTTCCATCTGACTGCGGTCAATGCCGATAATGGCGGCACGAATACTCTCTGCCATATAAGCGGCAAAGTGCAGAGTCAGGCCTATTACTGCGGCACTGAAGGCGTTGAGCCCAACCATCCAAGGAAAAATTTGTGGTAAGCCATAATAAAGCAGAAACAGCTGAACCAATAATGGAGTACCACGGAAAAAGCTTATATAGAGCTGACTGAGCTGATCCAATACCGGGATCTTAAACACGCGAATGTTGGCTAAAATAACCGATAGAATCAATGAGAACAGCAGTCCCCATACCGCCATTTCCATGGTTGTACCAAGATACTTCAACAGTATCGGCATCAACTCAAGCATGTATTGAAAATCAAATCCCATAACAGTACCAAACTCTTAGAAAAACAAACGCCCACTACCAAGAGTAGTGGGCGTATCAATAGTAATCACTTACTTTTTAGTGATATCAGCACCAAACCACTTCTCAGAGATTTTTACTAGCGTACCATCAGCTCGCATGTCTGCCAGTGCGCTATTTACTTCTTGTTGCAGCTTTTGACCTTTTTCGTTGTTTACGAATGGCCAAGCATTCTCGATGGTTTCAAAAGGTTGACCTGCAAGTTGCAGTGGCAGGCCTGTTTTCTTGATTAGTTCAAGTGCAGAAAGGCGATCCATAACAAAAGCATCAGCACGGCCTAGTGCGACGTCATGTTCAATACCTGTATCGTAAGTTTTGATGGTGATTTTGCCGTCTTTATCGTAGCTACGTAGCAGTTGTTCAAAGTTTGAACCAAGGTTCACTGCGACTGTTTTACCTGCCAAATCATCAATACCTTGAATGCTGTCATTACCTTTTCGAACGGTAATTTGAGCACCATCAACAACATATGGGTCTGCGAACAGATACTTCGCTTTACGAGCATCTGTCATAGTGATTTGGTTAGAAATCGTGTCGATACGACCGGTCTCAAGCAAACCAAACAAACCTGAGAAGTTTGCCGTCACGAACTCTACTTTATAGTCATTGCGACGACCAATTTCGTCCCAAAGGTCGACTTCAAACCCTTGTAACTTGTCTTGTTTAACAAACGTAAATGGGAAGTAGCGACCAGACATGCCGACTTTCACTTCTTGTTGTGTCGCAGCATATGCTGCTTGAGATACGGTTGCAGAAAGCGCTAAAGCGGTTAGAAGGCCTTTAATCCAGTTTTTCATTTTACTACTCCTGATATTTATGGAGAGGATGTTACTGGTAAACATGTCGATAAGTTAAATAACTAGTTGTTATTAACCATAACAAACTCGGGGTTGAATGCTGGCTTTTTCATCACTCTATTAATATTAAACAAAAAGATAATGACAGCTTGAACGTTGATCTATGCACAAGTTAGATCAACATACTGCTTTTGTGGGTAGATCTGTGTTTTGTGCATTCATTTGTGAGTAAAATTAGGGCAAATTGTGTGGATCAAGCGAATTCAACCGAAAAAATTGTGAATAACTTAGATCTTATTCACTGGATCACTGATCATTTACTGGCGATCTTGGTTATCAACAGGTAAAATTACCAATCTTTTCCAATTCAAATAAATAGAGTGAGAGCACCGTGTCATCTTCGCTTTGGTTGCAATGTTCGCAACGACTACAAGAAGAGCTACCCGCTACCGAATTCAGCATGTGGGTCAGACCATTACAAGCTGAACTTAATGACAACACCCTAACTCTATTTGCGCCTAATCGCTTTGTATTAGATTGGGTACGTGACAGATACTTAAACAGCATCAACCGTTTACTCAAAGAGTATTGCGGTAATGACGTACCTAACTTACGATTTGAAGTGGGTAGTAAACCAGTTTCTGCGCCACCAGCGCCTAAGCCTGTTAAGACGGCCGCTGATGTAGCGGCAGAATCTTCAGCACCAGCACAGCTGCAAGCACGTCAGCCTGTGCATAAAACGTGGGACGATGAAGCAGAAGTCTCAGATATCAATCATCGCTCGAACGTTAATATCAAGCATAAATTCAATAATTTCGTTGAAGGTAAGTCGAACCAACTTGGCTTAGCTGCTGCACGTCAAGTTGCGGATAACCCTGGTGCGGCATACAACCCGCTGTTTTTGTACGGCGGTACTGGTCTGGGTAAAACCCACTTGTTGCATGCGGTAGGCAATGCGATTGTTGATAACAAGCCGAACGCGAAAGTTGTGTACATGCACTCTGAACGTTTTGTTCAAGACATGGTAAAAGCACTACAAAACAATGCGATTGAAGAGTTTAAACGTTACTATCGTAGCGTTGATGCATTGCTTATCGATGATATTCAGTTCTTTGCAAATAAAGAACGTTCTCAAGAAGAATTCTTTCATACCTTTAATGCTCTATTAGAAGGTAACCAACAGATCATCCTTACCTCTGATCGCTACCCTAAAGAGATAAATGGGGTAGAGGATCGTCTAAAATCCCGTTTCGGTTGGGGTTTGACGGTTGCGATCGAGCCACCAGAGCTTGAAACCCGCGTGGCAATTTTGATGAAGAAAGCAGAAGATCATCAAATTCACCTTGCTGATGAGGTGGCGTTCTTTATTGCTAAGCGTTTACGTTCTAATGTTCGTGAGTTGGAAGGGGCACTTAACCGTGTTATCGCCAACGCGAACTTTACTGGCCGTCCTATCACTATCGACTTTGTTCGAGAGGCGCTGCGCGATCTATTAGCACTACAAGAGAAGCTAGTCACTATAGACAACATTCAAAAGACCGTTGCTGAGTACTACAAGATTAAAGTGGCTGACTTATTGTCCAAACGTCGCTCTCGTTCGGTTGCGCGTCCTCGCCAGTTGGCGATGGCTTTGGCGAAAGAGCTTACCAACCACAGTCTTCCAGAAATTGGCGATGCATTTGGTGGTCGTGACCACACGACAGTGCTTCATGCTTGTCGTAAGATTGCTCAGCTACGCGAAGAAAGTCACGATATTAAAGAAGACTATTCGAACTTAATTCGTACGCTTTCTTCATAATAATGGCATAATCGCTATAATTAGCATTCAAGTTATTGTATTTCGCATATAAGTGGCATGGATTGCCAGCTTTACGAAGAGTTATCTATGAAATTTACTATCGAACGTCATCACTTATTAAAGCCGTTACAACAAGTCTCTGGTGCACTGGGTGGACGACCAACATTACCTATTTTGGGCAATTTGCTGTTGAAGGTTGAAGAAGGGGTGCTTTCTCTTACTGCAACCGACTTAGAAGTTGAGCTAGTAAGTAAAGTGACGCTAGAGAGTGAGTTTGAAGCGGGTAGTGTGACGGTACCTTCACGCAAGTTCCTAGATATTTGTCGTGGACTGCCGGATGACTCTACTATCACTATCGTGTTAGAAGGCGATCGTGTACAAGTACGTTCTGGACGCAGTCGTTTCTCGCTATCGACTTTACCAGCCAGTGATTTCCCAAATATTGAAGATTGGCAACAAGAAGTGGCGGTGACCGTTACTCAAGCTGAACTTAAATCACTGATAGAAAAAACACAATTTTCAATGGCGAACCAAGACGTTCGTTATTATCTCAACGGTATGCTGTTTGAGTTAGACCAAAACACGCTTCGTTCTGTTGCCACTGATGGCCACCGTATGGCTGTTGCTTTGGTGTCACTTGAAGGCAGCTTTGATAACAAACAAATTATCGTACCGCGTAAAGGTGTGCAGGAACTGTCTAAGTTATTAGATGCTCCTGAGCAACCTGTGACGCTGCAAATTGGCAGCTCTAATATCCGTGCGGAAGTGAATAACTTTGTCTTTACTTCTAAGCTCGTTGATGGTCGTTTCCCGGATTATCGCCGTGTTTTGCCGCAAAATACCGATAAAACATTGGAAGCCAATTGCGACGAACTACGACAAGCATTCTCACGCGCCGCCATTCTTTCCAATGAGAAGTTCCGTGGTGTGCGAGTTAATCTCGACCAAAATGAAATGCGCATTACCGCGAATAACCCTGAACAGGAAGAAGCGGAAGAAATGTTAGACGTCGAATTCCAAGGCGATGCATTAGAAATTGGTTTCAATGTGTCATACGTTTTGGATGTACTGAACACGCTTCGTTGCGATCAGGTTCGTATTTCTATGTCGAATGCCAATGCGAGTGCGTTGATTGAAAATAGCGAAGATGACAGTGCCATGTATGTGGTGATGCCGATTCGTCTCTAAGCTAGGCATGATGTTATGCCGCTTACGCGCTTAATCGTACAGCAATTTCGTAATATTAAAGCCTGTGATATAGAACTATCTACAGGCTTTAACTTTATTATTGGCCCCAATGGCAGTGGCAAAACCAGCGTATTGGAAGCCATATATTTGCTCGGTCATGGACGCTCTTTTAAGAGTTCTTTGACAGGACGAGTCATTCAAAATGACTGCCAAGAGCTGTTCGTTCATGGCCGTTTTTTGAACTCGGATCAATTTGAGATACCCGTTGGCATTAATAAGCAGCGTGATGGCTCAACTGAGGTTAAAATAGGCGGTCAATCTGGGCAAAAATTGGCTCAGCTTGCCAAGGTATTACCGCTGCAACTAATTCACCCTGAAGGATTTGAATTACTGACGGATGGACCTAAGTTTCGTCGCGCTTTTATCGATTGGGGTGTGTTTCACTCTGAACCAGGCTTTCATGAAGCTTGGGGACGATTTAAGCGTTTAAGTAAGCAGCGTAATGCTCTGCTTAAGACTGCAACCAGTTATCGAGAACTGAGCTATTGGGATCGTGATTTGGCCCAACTGGCGGAACAAATTGATGATTGGCGTCGGTGTTATGTCGAACAGATGCAACCTCTTGCTGAGGAAATGTGTCAGTCGTTTTTGCCCGAGTTTGAAATCAAACTTGGCTACTACCGTGGTTGGGAAAAAGATACGCCCTATGCTGAGCTATTAGAGCGTAACTTTGAACGAGACCAGAGCTTAGGGTACACCTTTAGTGGACCTAATAAAGCCGACTTAAGAATTAAAGTGAACAACACACCAGTTGAGGATGTGTTGTCTCGAGGTCAGCTAAAACTGATGATGTGTGCATTGCGTTTAGCGCAGGGACAGCATCTCGCCGAGTTGACCGGTAAGCAGTGCATTTATTTAATAGATGACTTTGCTTCCGAATTAGATAGCCTTCGTCGTAAACGCTTAGCGGATTACCTAAAACAGACGAACGCTCAAGTTTTTGTAAGTTCTATTACCCAAAGCCAAGTCGCCGATATGATTGACGAAAATGGCAAGATGTTTCATGTGGAACATGGCACAATAGAACCAGGTAAATAGTGAGAGAAACTCATGTCAGAAAATTACGATTCATCGAGTATTAAGGTACTAAAGGGTCTGGATGCGGTACGTAAGCGTCCGGGAATGTACATTGGTGACACGGACGATGGAACCGGTCTGCACCACATGGTTTTTGAGGTGGTTGATAACTCAATTGATGAAGCGTTGGCTGGTCACTGTAACGACATTATTGTGACAATCCATGAGGACAACTCTGTTTCTGTTAGCGATGATGGTCGTGGTATCCCGACTGAAATGCACCCAGAAGAGCAGGTTTCTGCTGCAGAAGTTATCATGACGGTACTTCACGCGGGTGGTAAGTTTGATGACAACTCGTACAAAGTATCGGGTGGTCTGCACGGTGTAGGTGTTTCGGTAGTAAACGCATTGTCGAAAAAAGTGACGCTAACCATTCATCGTGGCGGTCAAATTCATACGCAAACCTATCACCATGGTGAGCCAGAAGCGCCACTTACAGTCATTGGTGATACGGATAAAACGGGTACGGAAATCCGTTTCTGGCCAAGTGAAGAAACCTTCACTAACATTGAATTCCATTACGATATCTTAGCAAAACGTCTTCGTGAGCTATCGTTCTTAAACTCTGGTGTGTCTATCAAGCTGATTGATAAGCGTGAAGAAGACAAAATGGATCACTTCATGTTTGAAGGCGGTATCCAAGCGTTTGTTGAGCACCTAAACACCAATAAAACACCAATCATCCAAAAAATCTTCCACTTCGATAACGAACGTGATGATGGCATTACTGTCGAAGTGGCGATGCAGTGGAACGATGGTTACCAAGAAAACATCTATTGCTTTACCAACAACATCCCTCAACGTGATGGTGGTACTCACCTTGCTGGTTTCCGTGCGGCGTTAACGCGTACGTTAAACACGTTTATGGATAAAGAAGGCTTTTCTAAGAAAGCGAAAACCGCAACATCAGGTGATGATGCGCGTGAAGGTCTAACTGCTATCGTTTCGGTGAAAGTGCCAGATCCTAAGTTCTCAAGCCAAACCAAAGACAAGTTGGTTTCATCTGAAGTGAAATCAGCGGTTGAGTCTGCGATGGGTGAGAAACTGTCAGAGTTCCTTGTTGAGAACCCAGGTGAAGCGAAGATTGTTTGTACCAAGATCATCGATGCTGCTCGTGCTCGTGACGCAGCACGTAAAGCTCGTGAGATGACGCGTCGTAAAGGTGCACTAGATTTAGCCGGTCTACCAGGCAAACTGGCTGACTGCCAAGAGAAAGACCCAGCGCTTTCTGAACTATACATAGTGGAGGGTGACTCTGCGGGCGGTAGTGCCAAGCAGGGTCGTAACCGTAAGAACCAAGCGATTCTTCCACTTAAAGGTAAAATCCTTAACGTAGAAAAAGCGCGCTTCGATAAGATGCTTTCTTCACAAGAAGTGGCAACGCTTATCACGGCACTTGGCTGTGGTATTGGTCGTGATGAATATAACCCAGACAAACTGCGTTATCACAACATCATTATCATGACCGATGCGGACGTGGATGGTTCTCACATTCGTACGCTGCTATTAACGTTCTTCTACCGTCAAATGCCAGAGCTTATTGAGCGTGGCTACGTATATATTGCTCAGCCACCACTTTACAAAGTGAAGAAAGGCAAGCAAGAGCAGTATATTAAAGATGAAGATGCCATGAACCAGTATCAAGTATCTCTGGCTCTAGATAACGCGGCACTGCATGTTAATTCTGAAGCACCTGCACTGGCTGGTGAAGCACTTGAGAAGCTAGTTCAGCAATACAACGCTGCAGTTAAAACGGTTGATCGCATGAGTCGTCGTTATCCACATGCTATGGTTGGCGAGTTCATGTATGTACCACGTCTAACGGCTGAGCAATGTCATGACGCTGCGGCGGTGGAAGCATGGTCTAAACAGCTTGTTGAGCAGCTAAACAACAAAGAAGTGGGCGCAAGCCAATACAGCTTTGAAGTAGAACAGCACGCTGAACTGGGTGTAAACCTACCTAAAGTTGTGGTTCGTACCCATGGCGTGACTCATGAGCACGTTATCAGTGTTGATCTACTCAACTCGAAAGAGTATCGCCAATTGGCAGATACGTCAGAAGCGTTAGACGGTCTGATTGAAGAGGGTGCTTACATCAAACGTGGTGAGCGTACTCAAGAAGTTACAAACTTCGTTGATGCTCTTGAGTGGTTAATCAAAGAGTCACGTCGTGGTTTAAGCCTACAACGCTATAAAGGTCTTGGTGAGATGAACCCTGATCAGCTGTGGGAAACAACCATGGATCCAGAGACTCGTCGTATGATGCAGGTGACGATTGAAGACGCGGTTGGCGCTGATCAACTGTTTACCACGTTGATGGGTGACCAAGTAGAACCTCGTCGTAACTTCATCGAAGAAAACGCACTGAAAGTGGCCAACCTAGACGTATAGACGGGTTGTTCTGCTAAATAAAAACGCTGCCTTAGGGTGGCGTTTTTTATTACTCGCGTATTCTTATTGTTGATAGTGAGTGTCCGTTTATAGAAAAAAGAGTAGGGCTCTCTTGAATATGGAGTACATCATCCCTATATAAGGTAATGAAGAGGATGCCAACTTATGGGCCTCGGAAATCGCTGATCCCTTATTGCTCAAAAGAGGATAACGGTGGCAGCACACTATTTAGATTGATTCCAACTTATGTCCCGTTTATCGACAAACATCAGGGAATAAGCCATGAATCCCCTTAGTTCTTATGAATAAAGAGCTAAGACTATTGCTTAACTGAGGATAGTATTATGAGAACTGTAGATTTCACTCCTTTATACCGCAACGCAATCGGCTTCGATCGTCTATTTAATATGATGGAAGCGAACACCGCGAAAAATTCTTCAGGTGGTTACCCTCCTTACAACATCGAACAACAAGACGAGAACCACTTCCGTATTACTATGGCTGTGGCTGGCTTTGCTGAAGAGCAGCTCGATCTTACTCAAAAAGAGAACCTGTTGATTGTTAAGGGTGAACGTAAAGCTGAAGAAGGTAAAAACTATGTTTACCAAGGTATCGCAGAACGCGACTTTGAGCGTAAGTTCCAGCTAGCAGACTATGTGAAAGTGGTCGGTGCAAGCATGGAGAATGGCTTGCTTCATGTTGACCTAGAACGTGAAATACCAGAAGCGATGAAACCGCGTAAAATTGAGATCGGTGGTAATAAACTGATCGAAGGCTAATATTTGCCTTGAAACAATACTCGGAAATAAAGAGTGAAAGAGCGCCATAAGGCGCTCTTTTTAGTGTTAGGCTTCTGCGTAGGCTTTTGCTACTTCTTCCGCAATGATAGCGATGCCTTGCTGCATCTTGTCATCGTCTTGCACGTAGTTCATGCGTAAACACTGATGAGCATGATCCCATTCGTCTTCTTGACCAATAAAGAAGTATTCACCAGGAACAATTAATACACCACGGTCTTTCAGTCGTTGGTACAGCTCCATGGTAGTAATCGGTAATTCATCAAACCAAAGCCATAAGAAAATTGCACCCTCTGGTTTGTGAATTCTAAAACGTGGGTCGGTTATGGCTGATTGCAGTAGTTCTACCGCACGCAATGATTTCTGTTGATAGAAAGGCTTAATGACATTCGAGCTTAAATCCAGCAGATCACCTTTTTCAATCATATGATTGGCAAGCGCAGGGCCAAAGCTCCCAGGAGCAAGACTAATGATGCCATTCATATTGGTCATCGCTTGCGTGACTTCTTCACTCGCAATGACAATGCCGCAGCGTAAGCCAGGTAACCCTAGTTTGGATAAACTCATACATAGGATGGTGTTTTCATTCCAAAATGGCTCTACATCTTCAAAAATGATGTTTGGGAATGGCAGACCATAAGCATTATCAATAATCAGTGGGATATTGTTAGCACGAGCCAGTTTATCGAGCTTGTGGATCTCTTCGTCAGTTAGCACGTTACCCGTCGGGTTGGTTGGACGCGACGCACAGATAGCGGCAACAGAGTCATCGATTTTCAGGTGTTCAAAATCCACATGATATTTGAATAAACCACCGTCGAGTAATTCAATTTCTGGGTGATAAGAGACGAAGATATCTTCGTCAATGCCCGCGTCGCCATAGCCAATGTACTCGGGAGCAATAGGCAATAGAATCTTCTTGTGCGAGCCATCGGATTGCTTACCTGCAAGCAAATTGAACAAATAGAAAAAGCCGCTTTGACTACCATTGGTTAGGCTGATGTTCTTTTCTGTGATTGCCCAGCCATAGGTTTCACGCAGCAGCTTAGCAAGCGCTTTAACAAAGGCATCTTTACCTTGTGGGCCATCGTAGTTAGCCATAGCTGCGACGAGATCGCCGTTGGCAAGCATATCTGCACTGGCTTGGTGAAAGTACTCGAGCATTGCTGGAATAGCGGCTGGATTGCCACCTCCGAGCATAATGGCACCTGGAGTGCGGAGGCCATCATTGAGATCATCCATTAATTGGGTAATACCTGAGTAACGATTAAATTTTTCACCAAACTTAGAAAATTGCATTGCTGTACCTAGTTCATTGTGTTCACTTGTTATATTTTTTCGGTTTTTTATCCTGCTGATGGCAAGATTAATGTTTGAACATACATTAATGAAACTGTGAGGCAAAGCACTATTTGTGGTGGGAATAAAAAAAAGCCCAGTTAGGTAACTGGGCTTTTGCTGTTTTTCTAGAAAATTACTTTTGAATCAGTGATATATCAGCAATTTGCAAGAATAGGTTACGTAGGTTGTTCAGCAGTGTTAGGCGGTTTTTCTTCAGCGCCTCATCGTCTGCCATTACCATTACGTTGTCGAAGAAAGCATCAACCGGTTCACGAAGATCTGCTAGCTTGCTTAGCGCTTCTTGGTAGTTACCTGTAGCGAAAGCAGGCTCCAGTGCCTCTGTCATGACTTCTACGTTTTCTGCCAGTACTTTTTCTGCATCTTCTTGTAGAAGTGCAAGGTCGATATCGGCTGCGAGTTCACCATCAAACTTCGCTAGGATATTGCCCACACGCTTGTTTGCTGCTGCAAGTGATTCTGCCGCTTCCAGTTCGCGGAAGTGAGACACTGCTTTCACACGATGGTCAAAGTCTGCAGGTTTAGTCGGACGACGTGCTAACACCGCCTGGATGATGTCTACGCTGAAGCCTTCGTCTTTGTACCATGCATTGAAACGACCAAGCATAAACTCAAGTACGTCTTCTTCAACATTTGCATTGGTTAGCTTGTCGCCAAACAGTGACTTCGCTTTTGCGATAAGGTCTGTAAGGTCTAAGCTGTAGCCGTTTTCTACGATGATACGCAACACACCTAGCGATGCACGACGAAGTGCAAATGGGTCAGAGCCCTTAGGTGCTTGACCAATACCGAAGATACCAACAATAGTATCTAGCTTATCTGCCATCGCGACAGCGGATGAGATACCAGTGCTTGGTAGGTCATCGCCTGCAAAACGAGGCATGTATTGTTCGTATAGTGCTAGCGCTACTTGCTCATCTTCACCGTCGTGCGTGGCATAATGCATCCCCATCACACCTTGAGTATCAGTAAATTCAAATACCATAGATGTCATTAGGTCACATTTAGCCAATAGGCCTGCACGCTTAGACTTTTCAACATCAGCATCGATTTGCTCAGCGATGTAGCCAGCAAGCTCAGTGATGCGATCCGTTTTGTCTTTGATAGTACCAAGCTGCTTCTGGAAGATAGCTTGCTCTAGTTCAGGTAGACGGTCGATAAGCGGGCGCTTGCGATCTGTATTAAAGAAGAACTCGGCATCGGCTAGGCGAGGACGCACAACCTTCTCGTTACCTTCGATAACGTAGCGAGGCTCTTTCGATTCGATATTAGAAACGAAGATGAAGTTTGGTAGTAGCTTCTTGTTCTCGTCATAAACTGGGAAGTATTTTTGGTCACCCTTCATGGTGTAAACCAACGCTTCAGAAGGTACTTTTAGGAATTCTTCTTCAAACTTCGCAGTGAGTACTACTGGCCATTCAACCAGGGACGTCACTTCTTCTACTAAGTCATCTTCGAGATCAGCTACACCGCCAACCGCTGCCGCTGCTTTTTGAG
This sequence comes from Vibrio sp. McD22-P3, assembly GCF_021568915.1. Taxonomy (NCBI): domain Bacteria; kingdom Pseudomonadati; phylum Pseudomonadota; class Gammaproteobacteria; order Vibrionales; family Vibrionaceae; genus Vibrio; species Vibrio sp. McD22-P3. The sequence continues at coordinate 14,062 of NZ_JAKGTN010000024.1, read as the reverse complement.
AGTCCGCTAGGATGATGGCTTTACGTGCGTCATAATCAGCCATCACTTTACCGCGTTCTTCGAGGATCGCTGGGTATTGCTCTGCTGATTCGATAGTGAACTCTTGCTCACCCATAAAGCGGTGACCACGGATAGTTCGATCAGACGCTACGCCTAGGATTTCGCCTTCTATAAGGTCAGAACCCATTAGCATCGTCAGCGTTTTAACTGGGCGGATAAATTGAGTGGTTTTATCACCCCAACGCATTGGCTTAGCGATAGGTAGATTAGCGAGTGCTTTGGCTGCAAGTTCAACGATGATCTCAGACGTTGCCTGACCTTTCACCTCTTGTTTGAATAGCAGCCATTCACCTTTGTCAGTCACTAGACGTTCTGCTTGGTCAACAGTAATACCGTTACCACGAGCCCAGCCTTGTGCTGCTTTAGTTGCATTGCCATCAGCATCAAATGCTACCGATACTGCTGGGCCGCGCTTTTCAACCACTTTGTCAGCTTGACCTTCAGCCAGCGCTGAAACCTTAAGTGCTAAGCGACGAGGTGCGGCATACCACTTCACACCTTCGTGTGCTAGGTCTGCATCTTTAAGTTCAGACTCAAAGTTTGCTGCAAATGCTTCAGCAAGAGTGCGAAGTTGTGTTGGTGGTAGCTCTTCAGTACCTAGTTCAATTAGAAATTCTTTTGCCATGTTTACTGTCTCCTCGCCTTATTTCTTACACATTGGGAAGCCAAGTGCTTCACGTGATGCGTAGTATGCTTCTGCTACTGACTTAGTCAGGTTGCGGATGCGAAGAATGTAACGTTGGCGCTCTGTTACAGAGATAGCTTTGCGAGCATCAAGCAAGTTGAACGCGTGAGCGGCTTTTAGAATGCGCTCGTAAGCTGGAAGAGGAAGAGGTTTCTCTAGTTCCAGTAGCTCTTTAGTTTCTTTCTCACATTGATCGAAATATGAGAATAGGAAGTCTACGTCAGCGTGCTCGAAGTTGTATGTAGATTGCTCAACTTCGTTTTGGTGGAAGATATCACCATAAGTCACTTTGCTTCCGTCTGGTGCAATGTTCCAAACTAGGTCGTAAACAGAGTCTACTTCTTGGATATACATAGCAAGGCGCTCGATACCATAAGTGATCTCGCCGGTTACTGGCTTACACTCAAGACCACCCACTTGCTGGAAGTAAGTAAACTGAGTGACTTCCATACCGTTTAGCCATACTTCCCAACCAAGACCCCAAGCACCGAGTGTCGGGTTTTCCCAGTTGTCTTCTACGAAGCGAATGTCATGCACTAGTGGGTCGATACCAAGTACTTCTAGTGAGCCTAGATATAACTCCTGAATGTTGTCTGGAGATGGCTTTAGCGCTACCTGAAATTGATAGTAGTGCTGTAGTCGGTTCGGGTTTTCACCATAGCGGCCGTCAGTCGGACGACGAGATGGTTGGACATAAGCTGTCGACATTGGCTCAGGGCCAAGTGCGCGCAAACATGTCATTGGGTGAGAGGTGCCCGCACCTACTTCCATATCTAGAGGTTGTACAATGGTACAGCCATTTTGTGCCCAATAATCCTGCAGCGCGAGGATCATTCCCTGGAAGGTTTTGATATCGTATTTTTGCATAGTCAATTCGCGCGATTCTTTATCTGAAAAAGGTAAAAATAACGATCAAGTATACCCAGTAATTCCTTGGGGGAGTAGGGGTAAAAGTGGTTAATTAATCGTCATTATGCGAAAAAAGGTCAGTTTTTTGCATTTCTCGCTCAACTGCGGCTTAAGGGACAGTGTTATTGTTGAATTTGATGGTTAGTGTGATTACAATACCGCCATCTTTGGGGAGTAGCTTATTCGGACTCTAGCAAGAGTCAGAATTCGTTCGTCAACATAATTGGTGCAAAATCACCATGGCGTTCGAGACTTGTGCCAACAAGTTTAGCAAGACCTTAGATAAACATCGTGAACCGGGGTGGGGTGCGAGGTTTATCTATAGGTTAAAAACTATAATCCCTGCCCCTTAGAGCATGTCGTGAGCGTTTTAGCTATTTCAATTACTACTGTCGCCTTAGCTGAGATTGGGGATAAAACCCAACTTCTCTCATTGCTGTTAGCCAGTCGTTACCGTAAACCTATTCCCATTATTGCAGCCATTTTTCTGGCAACGATAGCCAACCATGCACTTGCTGCTTGGTTAGGAGTTGTCGTCGCCGATTACCTTTCGCCTCAAGTTCTGAAGTGGGTTGTTGTCGTAAGTTTTGTAGCCATGGCCGGATGGGTACTGATTCCCGATAAACTGGATGAAGAGGAAAGTATCTCCAACAAAGGACCATTTGTGGCCAGTTTCATTGCGTTTTTTATCGCAGAGATTGGTGACAAAACTCAAATTGCGACATCAATATTAGGGGCGCAGTATGCCGATGCCTTAATGCTGGTGGTTCTAGGAACCACTATTGGTATGTTGTTGGCGAATGTTCCGGTAGTACTGATAGGAAAGTTGTCAGCGGATAAATTGCCATTAGATTGGATTCGCCGGGTTACCGCCATTCTGTTTGTATTATTAGCAATTGGTGCGGCTATTTTTTAATAACAATATCAACTAGCTAACTGTGATTTATCCAAGATCAAACTCTGGCACGAATCTAGTGAATTTCGTGATGAGTGACATATTAGTGTCACAATTGTCATGCTACTTTAATCATGTGGATCCTAGCGAGAGGGCAATACTATGCTTACACGTTACACAGGAATGACCGCGAAAAGTCAGAGTTCTTTATTTACGTTCGGTTTTGTTTTAACGGTTCTTGGAATGGTGCTCACCGACATGTGGACACCTATGGTTGTCGGTGCCATTGTGATGGCTGGACTCTCTGTAGAGTCGTGGATTAGGGTGCAACACCTCATTCCCATGCACAATGAAATACGTGCGATGCAAAAGCAGATTAAGCAGTTGCAATCGGAAGTCCGAACGCTTGAATATGATGAATAGTAAAAAGGCTGCATGATGCAGCCTTTTTTGATTCTTTACGCGAGACCTTTTTTGATTCTTTACGCGAGACCTTTCTTGATTAAGTAAAGGTAAGGTATAGATTCTGTTTGCGAGCCAAGTAATTGGTGATCCATAAAACGACAAAAGCTTGGGATGTCTCTCGTAGTAGAAGGATCGTCAGCTTTCACTAACAACACTTCTCCTTGTTCCATTTTACGAATTGTCTTCCTGACCATCATCACTGGCTCTGGACAGCGCAAGCCTTCTGCTTCTAATGTTTGCGTTGCTAGGTCTGTATTGATTGTCATGGTGTGCTCTGATCTATAAAAAACAGCTCAAATTCTACTTATGAAGAAAAAATATGCAATAACTCTTGGCAAATGGATTTTTTTGTTTTAACTTTGTTTAACAAGTTGGTAACAAAGAAGCAAGGGAGTAGCTATGTTAACCGCTTTAGATAGATTGACGATTTATTCAGTGCTTTGCTTTATTGCGTTCTGTGCCCTGGTATTAAAGACTTCAGCAGAGCCGAGCTTTGTTCCTTTAATTGGATTAAGCGCCTCAATCCTAGGGATTTGGATTGAGATGAGACGCTGGCAAGATGTTTCAGAAGAACAAGAAAGTTAACATTTTATAAACATCTGGCTAATTTAGATTTCTAACACTATACGACATTCCGACACTATCCCCATTTTCTTGGGCTTCCCCGCTGTCAAAGGCGGGATTTTTTTTATCTGGCGCTAGGTAAAGATATTCGGGCTCGGTGTACACTATAAAAGAACCCGTTAGGAAGTGTTTATGGAACTCGAAGAAATCTATCGTCGTGACTTGAATCTGTTGGTTGCGTTAAAAGTGTTGGTCGAAGAAGGCAGTGTTAGTCAAGCAGCAGTGCGCTTGAACCTTAGCCAGTCAGCGACCAGTCGTGTTTTAGGTCGGCTCAGAGATTTACTGGGCGATCCTCTGTTTACCCGTCAAGGGCAACGGATCATTCCTACCAGTAAAGCATTGGAGATCTGCAAACAAATTGATGCGCCGTTAGAATCATTCCGCCAATTGTTAACACCGAGTGAGTTCAATCCATATTACTGCAATGAGCGTTTTCTTATCGCTACTACTGACTACGCTATGCAGACCATACTTCCTTATGCCTTGCCTATGGTGTATCAGCAGGCGCCTAACATTTCGCTAGAGTTTGCCCCACTGCAACACGAGAGCCTTTTTAAGCAGCTGAGTACCGATAAGGTAGATATGGCTATCTGTCGACCATCAGGTTCTGTCTCACCTTTGCATCAAGATATATTAGGGCCTGTAGGGGTTTCATGTTTAGTGTCTAAACAGCATCCTCTTGCGGAAAAGCCACTATTACTCGAAGACTATATTAATGCGCCACACGCCATGATTGCGATAAGCGATGGCGTAAAATCATTACTTGATGCTGCATTGGTTAATCAGAATCCAAGAAGAATGGTGTTACGGGCTTATCACCTTGAAGCGGCATTGGCGATTGTTGATTCCATGCCTCTTATTATTACCGTTCCTGCCGATTTAGCGTATTTGGTTGCAGAGCGATATGACTTAGTAATTAAGCCATTGCCATTTACGTTCACACCATTTGATTATTCGTTGATTTGGCACTCACGCTGCGATACTTCTGAGTCCCAGCAATGGTTGCGCAAAGTGTTGAAACAAGAATGTGGAAAATTGATTACTAAAAGAATTGAAGATGTAGGGTTAGGCTAGCAGTCGGTTGAATTGATACCTTCATTTCCTTGTATTCACTAATCTTTATCCTAGTTTGACTTAAAAACAACAAAGGAATGAGCAATGAATATTAAAAGGATTATCGTCGGGCTAGCTGCTATAAGCCTTACTCATACTGCTCTCGCCAATAACATCATGGAGGCGTGTATCGACTGTCATGGTTCTGATGGTGTTGGTAGAGAAAACACCATCCCTAACCTTCGAGGGCAGCCTAAAGCCTACTTAGAGGCTCAAGTCCTTGCGTTTAAATCTGGTCATCGAACTAGCAGCTTTATGGAGCCTATCGTTCACGACGTTGCAGATGATCAGCTGGTACTCGCTGCTGATTTCTATGCCTCCATTCCCGTTGATACTCCTGAAACCTTGCAATGGCGAGGTGATAAGTGGCCTGCTGATATGCCATTGGGTGAACGAATCGCATACAGTGGTAAATGGAATAGCAATGTACCAGCTTGTGTCAGTTGCCACGGACCTAATGGGGTGGGGGTTGCACCAAGTTTTCCTATGCTTATAGGGCAAAATAAAGACTACTTAATCAATCAACTCAACGCTTGGAAAAATGATCAACGCCCTCCGGGTTTGTTGGGGACGATGGTAACTATTTCTAAAGCACTCAGTGAAGAAGAAATCGAAGCTGTTGCGGAATACTTCTCATCGCAAGGAGGTTCTTTATGAAAACTCATTATCTAATCGCTTTGCTTGCTGGTTTTACTTTCGTTGCCTTTGCTGATCAATATAAAGAGCTTCACCCCATAGAGCCTGGTAGGACGTTGAACGAAGGTGAAACCCTTCATCAAGTATCTCATTGGGATAACTTACCAAAGGGTGAATTGGGGGAGTCGATAAAGCGTGGATATTCATTGTTTATGAATACCCAGCAATTGAAACCGACGGGAAGAGTGAATAATGGTATGAACTGCACCAATTGCCATCTTGGAGGGGGGAGTGTAGCCAATGCGGCACCTATGTGGGCTGCGTTTGTGTCTTACCCTGCCTATCGTTCTAAAAATAAACGAGTAAATACGTTTGAAGATCGATTGCAAGGTTGTTTTCTTTATTCTATGAACGCAAAAGATGGTCAACCCCCAGAGGTATTAAGTCAGGAAATATTGGACCTTAATGCTTACTCTTATTGGTTGTCGTTTGGGGTCTCTGTTGATAACAAGTTGCCTGGAAGAGGATTTGGAAAACTAGAGAAACCTGTGAAGGCACCTAGTTACAAGCGTGGTGAAAAAGCTTATCAAAAAGAATGTTCTGTATGCCATGGTGAAAACGGACAAGGACGACAGGTGGGTGGACGTTATGTCTTTCCTGCACTTTGGGGGCCGGATAGTTTTAACTGGGGAGCAGGAATGCATCGAGTAAATACTGCTGCTACGTTCATAAAACACAACATGCCTTTGGGGCAAGGTGGAACATTAACAGATCAGCAAGCTTGGGATATCGCGTTGTTTATGGACAGCCATGAACGACCACAGGATCCACGCTTTGATGGTGATATTAAGTCGACGAAAGAAGCTTTTCATAATCATAATGGAGAGTACGGTAATCCAAGCCCTGCTAATGATAAGCAAATACTCGGTACTAATGCGTATTAAATACAAAAGGCTCTCATCATGAGAGCCTTTTCAATTATATGTTAGCTAAGATTAGATCTTAATTGTCACACGGCCAGTGATAGCGCCATTAGTGATATCTTCTGCTGCTTGAATCGCTTCTTCCAACGCCACTGTTTTACTCGCTTGTGCGTAGTATGATTCTGGAAGTAAAGTTGCCAATTGTTCCCATGCTTTGATACGTTTCTCGCGAGGGCACATTACTGAGTCAATGCCCTGTAGGCGGACATTACGTAGAATGAATGGCATAACGGTTGTTGGCAAATCAAAACCACCTGCCAGACCACATGCTGCGACCACACCGTTATAGTTCATTTGAGCCAATACTTTCGCGAGAAGTTTGCTACCTACAGTGTCAACCGCTGCAGCCCAAACTTGACGCTCAAGTGGCTTAGCTGGCTCTTCAAGTTCACTACGTTCAACAATACGAGAAGCGCCAAGAGAAGTGAGTAATTCACCATTTTCTGAAGCACGGCCTGTGACTGCTGCGACTTTGTAGCCGAGTTGGTTTAGTAGCGTTACTGATACACTACCGACACCACCACTTGCGCCGGTTACCAGTACTTCACCATCTTCTGGTTTGATGCCAGCATCAACAATCGCTTGCACGCAAAGCATAGCCGTGAAGCCAGCAGTACCGATAGCCATGACCTTTTCTGCATCTAGGCCAGCAGGCATTGGCACCAACCAATCACCGTTTAGACTTGCTTTCTCTGCCATGCCACCCCAGTGATTCTCACCGACCCCCCAGCCAGTGAGAACCACTTCGTCGCCTTCCTTATAACGAGGGTCATCAGATTGAGACACTACGCCAGAAAGATCGATACCCGGTACCATTGGGAAATTGCGAATAATTTTGCCTTTACCTGTAATCGCCAACCCATCTTTGTAGTTCAAAGATGAATATTTTACATCTATTTTTACATTACCTTCTGGAAGCTGAGACTCATCTACTTGAGAAATAGTAGCGATTGTTTTTTTATCTTCTTGGTTAAGTAACAGTGCTTTGAACATGGTTATCTCCAATGAGTTGACGTGTTATCTGCTGCAAAGTGTAGGCGACAAATAGGTAAAAAAAAAATGAAACTTGAACATTTGATGTATGCATTTTATGCATAAATAAAAACAGCTCCGCAAGCGGAGCTGTTTTTACATTCAGATGGGGTTATGGACGTTCGAATATGGTTGCAATGCCTTGACCCAAACCAATACACATGGTCGCTAGACCGATCTTGGCATCTTTGCTTTCCATAATATTGATAAGGGTGGTGGAAATGCGAGAGCCTGAGCAGCCCAATGGGTGTCCAAGCGCGATAGCACCACCGTTAAGGTTTACTTTCTCGTCTACCACATCTAATAGACCCAGATCCTTCGCACAAGGCAGTGACTGAGCAGCAAATGCTTCGTTAAGTTCAACAATATCAATATCACCCATCGTCAAACCTGCACGCTTCAGTGCTTTTTGAGTCGCAGGTACTGGACCGTAACCCATAATGGAAGGATCGCAACCAGCAATGGCCATTGAGCGGATTTTTGCACGAATAGGTAAACCTAGCTCGTTAGCTTTATCTTCACTCATTATCAACATGGCAGAAGCACCATCTGATAGCGCAGATGACGTGCCGGCAGTGACAGTGCCATTGGCAGGGTCAAATACAGGACGTAGCTTAGATAGACCTTCCACGTTAGTTTCCGGACGAATAACTTCATCGTAATCTAAAGTGAAGAGAGAGCCGTCTTCTGCGTGACCTTCTGTTGGTAGAATTTCGTTTTTGAAGCGTCCTTCTAGGGTTGCGGCTTGTGCACGTTGGTGACTGCGGGCAGCAAACTCATCTTGTTGTTCGCGGCTAATTCCATGGAGTTTACCTAGCATCTCAGCTGTTAAACCCATCATGCCTGCTGCTTTGGCAACGTTCTTTGACAACTGTGGATGAAAGTCAACGCCATGAGTCATTGGGACATGACCCATGTGTTCTACACCACCGATAAGACAGATTTCCGCATCGTCAACCATGATAGAGCGTGCCGCGTCATGCAGAGCTTGCATTGATGAACCACACAAACGGTTAACGGTAACCGCACCAATTTCAATAGGTAAACCCGCGAGCAGTGCTGCATTACGTGCCACGTTAAAGCCTTGCTCTAATGTTTGCTGTACACAGCCCCAATAGATATCTTCAATTTCTTCAGGTTTGACTTGTGGGTTGCGAGCCAAAATTCCTTTCATAAGATGCGCTGATAGATCTTCAGCACGTTGATGTCTAAATGCACCACCTTTGGAACGACCCATCGGTGTGCGAAGACAATCAACAACGACAACATTTTTCATTTTGATATTCCTCTTCCAATGGGTAATTACAGTGAGCCAGTTTGCTGCAGTTCATAGAAGCGCTTACCAGAGCTTGCCATGTCTACTAGCGACTGAGGGACTTTGTACATTGCACCCAATGACTCGTATTGTTTTGCCATTGCTACGTAGTTATCGATACCAATGCTATCTAGGTAACGGAATACACCACCGCGGAATGGAGGGAAGCCCAATCCATATACTAGAGCCATGTCGGCTTCTTGTGGTGTTGCAATGATGCCCTCTTCAAGACACAGTGCTACTTCGTTGATCATTGGAATCATCATACGTTGAATGATGGTGTCGTCGTCGAACGCTTGGCTTGGTTTGCAAACCGGTTCTAGTAAGCTAGTGATGTCTTCACTTGGTGCTTTCTTCGGTCGACCACGCTTGTCTGTAGTGTACGCGTAGAAGCCAGAGCCATTCTTCTGACCGTAGCGAGTGTTACTAAAGAGAACATCGATTGCATCGCGCTCTTCTTTCGCCATACGCTCAGGGAAACCTTCCGCCATGACAGCTTGAGCGTGGTGAGCGGTATCGATACCAACAACATCGAGAAGATAAGCAGGCCCCATAGGCCAACCAAACTTGCGCTCCATGACTTTATCAATCTGAATGAAGTCAGCACCATCACTTAATAGCTGACTAAAGCCACCAAAGTAAGGGAAGAGTACGCGGTTAACAAAGAACCCTGGGCAATCATTAACGACGATTGGCGATTTACCCATTTTTGCTGCGTAAGCCACAACACGATTAATGGTTTCTTCTGACGTGTGCTCACCACGGATGATTTCAACCAGTGGCATACGGTGGACTGGATTAAAGAAGTGCATACCACAGAAGTTTTCTGGGCGCTTGAGTGACTTCGCAAGTACATTAATAGGAATCGTCGATGTATTCGATGCAATGACAGTATTCTCACCGACTAATCCTTCGACTTCGCTCAATACTGATGCCTTTATCTTTGGATTCTCAACGACCGCTTCGACAATCACATCGCTCTGTTCGATGCCTGCGTAATGAAGGCTTGGAGTGATAGATGCCAATACGCCAGCCATCTTAAAGCCATCAATACGACCACGTTGCAAGCGTTTGTTCAGCAGTTTGGATGCTTCAGTCATGCCAAGCTCTAAAGAAGCCTGAGCAATATCTTTCATGATTACGGGTACGCCTTTAAGCGCAGACTGATAAGCAATACCGCCACCCATGATGCCAGCACCTAGCACGGCAGCACGTTCGGTGTCTTTACCTGACTTCGCGGCTTTCTTAGCAAGACCTTTAATGTATTGGTCGTTAAGGAAGATACCAACTAGTGCGTTGGCTACATCAGAGCCAGCTAGTTGAATAAAGTAATTTGCTTCAATATCAAGAGCCTGATCTCGGCCAGAGCGAGCTGCTTCTTCAATGGCTTTTACTGCAGCCATTGGTGCTGGATAATGTGGGCCTGCTTTTTGAGCAACAAGACCTTTAGCCATAGTGAAGCTCATCATCGCTTCAAGCTTGCTCAGTGTCAGTGGAGACACTTTCGCTTGGCGGCGTGCTTTCCAATCGATTTTCTCATTGATGGCTAATTGAATCGTGTTAAGTGCAGATTCATACAGTGCATCGGTTTCGACGATTGCGTCGAGTAAACCAAGCTTTAACGCTTCACCTGAGCGACATGCTTTACCTTGTGTGATGATTTCCATCGCGCTATCGGCACCAATGAGGCGTGGTAGGCGCACAGTGCCGCCAAAGCCAGGCATAATGCCAAGTTTTGTCTCTGGAAGGCCGATGCTGGTGGTTTTGTCACCAATTCTAAAATCTGTTGCTAATACACACTCACAACCGCCACCAAGCGTGTGACCTTTTAGGGCTGAAAGTGTCGGAACGGGTAGATCTTCTAACTTGTTGAAGATGCTATTTGCAAAACCAAGCCACTCTTTGAGTTCTGCTTTTGGTTTGGCAAACAATCCCAAGAATTCCGTGATATCGGCGCCAACGATAAATGCGCTTTTATCTGTAGTGAGGATTAGACCCTTTAAATCATTCCATGCTGCAAGAGCATCAAGTGCTTTGTCTAGGGCTTCAAGAGTAGCCAGATCAAGTTTATTGACCGACTGGGGAGAGCTAAAACACAGTTCGGCGATGCCGTTGTGTACTTCCTTTACCTGTAGGGTTTCAGATTGGTAAATCATTGTCATTCTCCGTGACAGACAATCCGTGATTGTGCGAAAGCGGTAGTTATTGTTTTTGCTTCTGGTTAGACCAGTTGTCTAATATTGAACCGCATTGAATTTAATTTCAATACATTTTTTAAACAACTGTTTAACATTATGACCGTGGTCCAATCTTGGAGTCAATCCTATTCACCCGTGATAGAATACCCTTTTTAAGCTACAGATCTCATAAATCCTAATGAACTCAACTGCATACTTGATACCAGAGCACTCTGTGATTTTTGAAGAAGAAATCAAAAAGAGTGTCTTCATCACACAAATTGCCCATACACCAAGTATCGAAAGTGCCAAAGCGTTTATCGATGATGTGAAGAAAGAACACAGTAGTGCCAGACATAACTGTTGGGGCTTTGTAGCTGGTCGTCCAGAGAATTCGATGATGTGGGGCTTTAGTGATGATGGTGAACCATCTGGCACTGCAGGAAAGCCTATTTTGGCACAGTTAAGCGGTTCCGGGATTGGAGAATTGGCGGCCGTTGTTACCCGTTATTCTGGTGGAATCAAGCTAGGAACAGGCGGATTAGTGAAAGCTTATGGTGGAGGAGTTCAACAAGCACTTAAGCTAATTCAAACAATAGAAAAAAAAATCACCACACAATTACGACTAGAGTTAGACTATGCATTTGTAGCCACGGCTCAGTCTGAACTTAGTAAGTGTTCTGCAGTAGAAGTGGAATCTCACTATAGCGATAAGGTTATTCTTATTGTAGAAGTTGAGGTGAATAAGGTTGATGCACTCACGCAAAGCATAATTAATAAAAGTGGAGCCAAGGCAATGGTTTCTCCAGTAGAACACAACTAGGACGTAACGAAGCGTAGCTTCATTCAACATATATGCAATTTCGATCCATAATCCGCATTGTCGGGCTTCTTTTAGCACTGTTCAGTGTGTCAATGCTTGCGCCAGCCCTTGTCGCGCTCATCTATCGTGATGGTGCGGGTGTACCTTTTGTTACGACCTTTTTTGTCTTATTAGTTTGTGGTGGCTTTTTCTGGTTTCCCAACCGACGTCACAAACACGAGCTCAAAGCTCGTGATGGCTTCCTTATTGTGGTTTTGTTTTGGACAGTAATCGGCAGCGCCGGCGCCTTACCGTTCCTTATATCCGATTTCCCTAATGTGTCGATAACCGATGCATTCTTTGAATCATTCTCCGCCTTAACCACTACCGGTGCGACGGTTATTGTTGGTTTAGATGAGCTACCTAAAGCGATATTGTTTTACCGTCAATTACTACAGTGGTTTGGGGGTATGGGGATCATTGTACTCGCCGTCGCTATTTTACCGGTGCTAGGCATCGGTGGTATGCAGTTATATCGGGCTGAAATCCCTGGTCCGGTGAAAGACAGCAAAATGACGCCTCGAATTGCTGAGACAGCAAAGGCGCTTTGGTACATCTACTTAAGCTTGACTATCGCTTGTGCAGCGGCATTTTGGGTAGCAGGTATGACACCGTTTGATGCGATAGCCCATAGTTTCTCAACCATTGCGATTGGCGGTTTTTCCACTCATGATGCGAGCATGGGTTACTTTGATAGCCATGCTATTAATATGATTACCGTGGTATTCCTGCTTATATCGGCCTGTAACTACTCTTTACACTTTGCTGCATTTGCTTCAGGTGGAGTACATCCTAAGTATTATTGGAAGGATCCCGAGTTTAGAGCCTTCATTTTTATACAGGCGGTGTTATTCCTGATCTGCTTCCTTATTTTATTGAAGCATCACTCCTATAACTCGGTATACGATGCGTTTGATCAGGCACTGTTCCAGTCAGTATCTATTTCGACGACGGCGGGCTTTACCACTACTGGATTCTCGGAATGGCCATTGTTTTTACCCGTGTTGCTACTGTTCTCTTCTTTTATTGGTGGATGTGCAGGCTCAACGGGCGGTGGTATGAAGGTAATTCGTATTTTATTACTTACTCTGCAAGGCGCTCGTGAGATGAAACGCCTTGTACACCCAAGAGCGGTATATACCATCAAAGTGGGTGGGACAGCATTGTCTCAGCGTGTAGTAGACGCAGTATGGGGATTTTTCTCGGCTTACGCACTGGTGTTTGTGGTCTGTATGTTAGCGTTAATTGCTACTGGTATGGATGAGCTTAGTGCGTTCTCCGCAGTTGCGGCTACGTTGAACAACCTGGGCCCGGGTCTTGGAGAAGTAGCTGTCCACTTTGGTGAAGTCAATGATAGCGCTAAGTGGGTGCTCATCGTTTCGATGCTATTTGGCCGACTTGAAGTGTTTACCCTTCTTATTCTATTAACTCCTGCATTTTGGCGTAGTTAACCAGCCTGCTTATTAAGGTAAAGGAAACATCGTGGAAAAAGTTCTCTATCTCTATTCTTCTCGTGAAGGACAAACGACAAAAATTATTACGCGTATTGCTGAGCAATTAGGTGATGATGCCGCCACTATCGTCAATCTACACCAAGACATGAACATTAATCTTGATGAGTTCGATAAAGTGCTTATTGGGGCATCAATCCGATATGGTCATTTAAATAAAAAACTCTATCAGTTTTTAAATGCTAACAGTACAAAGTTAGCATCAATGAAAGCCGCATTCTTCTGCGTCAATCTGACCGCAAGAAAAGAAGAACAAGGAAAAGACACGCCGGAAGGCAGTGCTTATATAAAGACGTTCTTGAAAAAGTCACCTTGGCAACCGGAGTTAATAGGTGTGTTTGCCGGCGCATTGTATTACCCACGTTATAATCCTTTTGACCGCTTTATGATTAAACTGATTATGACGATGACCGGCGGAGAAACAGATACTTCAAAGGAAGTGGAATACACTAACTGGGATAAAGTCAGCTTGTTTGCGGATAAATTTGCTCAGCTATAATAAGAAAATGTCGATTTTTGCGTCGTTTTGAGCTGTTTTTAATCGAACGATAAAAAAATGCGAAAAACTTAAAAAAAAGGGTTGCCAAGAAGATTTCGATCTCTATAATGCCCCCTCGCTGACACGGGAACGCAGACGAAAGTTCGCACCCAGTCAGAAGGCCTCAAGCTTCTAAGAAGCTTGGTAAAATAAGTTGAAAAAAGTGGTTGACACGACAACTTATCTCGCTAAAATGGCCGTCCGTTTTGAGCAAAGCTCAAAACAAGCTCTTTAACAATATAAACCTATCAATCTGT
>NZ_JAKGTN010000023.1:0-80510 GCF_021568915.1 Vibrio sp. McD22-P3 | reverse complement strand
CGCTCGGAAGGATTCGAACCTTCGACCGCCTGGTTCGTAGCCAGGTACTCTATCCAGCTGAGCTACGAGCGCGCAACAAGTCTTTGTACAGCTTATGCTGTAACAGGTGTTGAATTAAGTCTCACTTAAATCTTTTACCTAACCTATCATTCGAAAAGAATGGCGCGCTCGGAAGGATTCGAACCTTCGACCGCCTGGTTCGTAGCCAGGTACTCTATCCAGCTGAGCTACGAGCGCGCAAGGTTGTGAAGCATATCACATTTAATTTCTTTTTGAACAAAAAAATTGACTGAAACAGTCAATAAATGGCGGTGAGGGAGGGATTCGAACCCTCGATACGGCTACAAACCGTATACTCCCTTAGCAGGGGAGCGCCTTCAGCCTCTCGGCCACCTCACCGCAGTATTTCTTTCCGAAGAGAGAAATGGCGCGCTCGGAAGGATTCGAACCTTCGACCGCCTGGTTCGTAGCCAGGTACTCTATCCAGCTGAGCTACGAGCGCGCAATATGTTCAATAAGAACAGTGTTATACAACACTTCGCAAGAATGGCGGTGAGGGAGGGATTCGAACCCTCGATACGGCTACAAACCGTATACTCCCTTAGCAGGGGAGCGCCTTCAGCCTCTCGGCCACCTCACCGTCTTGCGGAGGCACATATTACGATTTACCAAAAATAAGTCAAACATTTTCTTGGTAAAATTAGGAAAAAACAGACTAAGCGTTGGCAAATTAACCAAACCACCATTTAATCGTAGCTTTCCTACACAAAATCCGACTTAGTGCCTCTATTAAGCGACGAATTTTGCGCAACAAAAAGGCCGGCATAACGCCAGCCCTCTCAGTTTGGATTAGTAGTTGCCTGAAGCAACGTTACCATTTCCTTTTTCCGCCTGAATGCGCATGTAAATTTCTTCACGATGCACTGAAACTTCTTTGGGAGCGTTAACACCAATGCGAACTTGGTTACCTTTAACACCTAGTACAGTAACAGTGACTTCATCACCAATCATCAACGTTTCGCCAACACGGCGAGTCAGAATCAGCATTCTTTGCTCCTTGAGTATTCTCTAATTATCTTGCTACGAAACTTATTATCCAACAAAAGTTATATTTTCGTAAACTATCTTATGAAAAGTATTTACCCCAAATGTACCTGTTTTTCTTCTCTCATAACGGATTCACTGGTGATAATGTAGTTATCATGCAGTACGTTAGCCGCTTTGTCGATAGCTCCCGGTTCCATTACTAACGTAATTGAGTGCTTATCCTCACAAAAGTGTAGAACAGATATGTCTGATAAGTTGAGAAGTTGTTGATATTGTGATGCTTGCGCCTTTGCATCGGCGCCAACAAGCGTCAATAACGCAACCTCTTGAGTCGCTACCACTTTCTCATCAATAACCAGTCGAAGCTTATCGCAACACTCTTGGCCCACTAACAATTGCTTGTAGGTGGAATCTGTCACCCAATGGCAATCATCAACCCCTAGCATTTGGCGCTGTTTATCAACGATATCAGCGTGCTCTGCCATCATACATAGAGCCATTATTTGTTTTCGTATTGCTAAGCCGCTAATTCCAGGCCTCGATTCCATGCCAGCTACTAAGGTCCCTTCGCCCGGTTCGAAACTCGACAACACACGAAGCGGCACTTGATGTTTCCATGCATAAGCAACACAAGGCAAATGTAAGACTTTCGCCCCTTTGTGTGCCATTTCATGCATGGTAGGAAAATCAATGGTATCAAGCCTTTCTGCTTTACTGACAATTCTTGGGTCGCAACTGTAAACGCCATCAACGTCTGTGAATATCTGACACTCTTGAGCTTCAAGCGCTCCGGCTAACGCGACCGCCGTCGTATCAGAGCCACCTCGACCTAAAGTCGTAATGTCACCAATTTCATTCACGCCTTGAAAGCCCGCCACTATGACAATTTTGTCCTGAGCCAAATAGTCATCAATCACACTGGTATCAATACTACTAATCGTTGCGTTGTTGTGGTTGTTGTTAGTGGCAATTCTTGCCTGTCCGCCAGTAAGAGAAACCGCTGCGTGTCCAAGTTTACTTAACGTCATGGATAGTAATGCCATAGAAATTTGCTCACCAGCAGATAACAAGACATCCAGTTCACGAACATTGGGTACTTTGTCGATCTGTTTAGCCAGATCAACCAATCGATTGGTTTCTCCTGACATCGCAGATACGACAACAACAACTTGTTTGCCCGACGCTTTAGCTCGAATTACGTGCTCTGCAACATTATGAATGCGTTCTACAGAGCCAACAGAAGTTCCACCGAACTTTTGCACGATTAGTGGTCTTTTCACCAGTCTTCACCTTCCCAAGACAACTTTACGTTGTCGATTTTTGAAATTACGGCCAATTTAGCCGCTCCCTTATATTAAGCGACGTCCACACGCACACTTATTAAATCAGCTCTTCAGCAGGTATTATGCAATTGGTACTTTAAATGCACCGAGACCAAAAGCAACAATGCCCAATCAACGTACATTGATTGGGCATTTTATGATGTCGATTAAAGAGTTATAGACGCTCTTCTAACCAGCTACGAATCGATTTTAACGCTTCAGGTAGCGCTTTAACATCAGAGCCCCCTGCTTGCGCCATATCAGGACGACCGCCGCCCTTACCGCCAACTTGCTCGGCAACCATCTTAACAAGGTCGCCTGCTTTTACTTTGCCCGTAAGGTCTTTCGTCACACCTGCAATCAAACCAATTTTGCCATCTGCTACGTTCGCAATAAACGCAATACCGCTGCCCATTTGGTTTTTCGCATTGTCCATCATAGTACGAAGGTTCTTGCTATCTGCACCTTCTAGAGCTGCAACAAGAACTTGCGTACCCGCAATCTCTTCTACTTTGCCCATAATGTTGGCACTTTCAACCGCTGCAAGTTTATCTTTCAGTTGCTGAATCTCTTTTTCTAATGACTTAGCTTTACTTGCCGCATCAGTTAGTTTCTCTTCATATTGAGAAGCTTGAGCTTCGATAGCGTCTAGTGCCGCTTCACCAGTGACGGCTTCGATACGACGAATACCAGCAGCAATACCACCTTCCGATGTAATCTTGAACAGACCAATATCACCCGTATTGCTTGCGTGAATACCACCACAAAGCTCCGTTGAGAAGTCGCCCATAGATAGAACACGAACTTCATCATCGTACTTCTCACCAAACAGAGCCATCGCTCCCTTGGCTTTCGCTGATTCGATATCCATCACGTTAGTTTCAATAACGTGGTTAGTGCGAATCTGCGCGTTAACCAGACGTTCAACTTCTTTGATCTCTGCTTTCGTCATCGCTTCTAAGTGAGAGAAGTCGAAACGTAAGTTATCAGGCTTCACCAAAGAACCTTTCTGTGTAACGTGCTCACCAAGTACTTGGCGTAGTGCAGCGTGCAACAAGTGAGTTGCAGAGTGATTCAATGAAATAGCAGCACGACGCTGTGCATCAACAATCGCATCGACTTCATCACCTTTTGCTAGAACACCTTCGACAAGCTCACCATGGTGTGCAATCGCGTTGCCCAGTTTTTGGGTATCTTCTACTTTGAATAGACCAGCCGCTGTTTTCAGTACACCTGCATCACCACACTGACCACCTGACTCTGCATAGAACGGCGTTTGTTCTAGCACCACAATTGCTTTGTCGCCCGCTGATAGCGCATCAACTTCTGCGCCTTCAACAAACATAGCAGCAACAGAACTTGAACCTTCTGTGCCTGTGTAACCGCAGAATTCAGTGTCAGTATCGACTTTAATCGCAGCATTGTAGTCCGTGCCAAACTGACCGGCTTCACGAGCACGCTGACGCTGTGCTTCCATCGCTTTCTCAAAGCCTTCTTCATCGATAGTAAACTCACGTTCACGAGCCACATCGTTAGTTAGATCTGCTGGGAAGCCGTAAGTGTCATAGAGCTTGAATACTGTCTCGCCATCAAGAACCTTTTCATCACCAAGGTTATCAAGAGCTTCTGTCAGGATTGTCATACCACGTTCAAGAGTACGCCCGAAGTTCTCTTCCTCGATGCGAAGTACTTTTTCAACAACGGCTTGTTGCTTCTTAAGTTCTTCGCCCGCACTCCCCATAACAGAGGCAAGAGTACCAACAAGCTTGTGGAAGAATGCACCTTGCGCACCGAGCTTGTTACCGTGACGAACTGCACGGCGAATGATACGACGTAGTACGTAACCACGACCTTCGTTAGATGGCATCACACCGTCAACGATTAGGAATGAACATGAACGGATATGATCTGCAATTACGCGTAGAGATTGGTTTGATAAATCTTGGTAACCAATAACTTCAGCTGCAGCTTTGATCAATGTTTGGAACACATCGATTTCGTAGTTTGAGTGAACGCCTTGCATGATGGCAGAAATACGCTCAATACCCATACCAGTATCAACCGATGGTTTAGGTAGCGGTTCCATAGTACCGTCTGCATGACGGTTGAACTGCATAAATACGTTGTTCCAGATCTCGATGAATCGGTCACCATCTTCTTCAGGGGTACCAGGACGACCACCCCAGATGTGCTCACCGTGATCATAGAAAATTTCTGTACATGGACCACAAGGACCAGTATCACCCATTTGCCAGAAGTTGTCTGACTCGTATGGCTTGCCGCCTTTCTTGTCGCCAATGCGAACAATGCGATCCGCTGGCACGCCAATTTGCTTGTTCCAGATTTCAAACGCTTCATCGTCGGTTTCATAAACCGTTACAAGTAGGCGATCTTTTGGCAGTTTCAACGTTTCTGTTAAGAACTCCCAAGCAAAGCTGATAGCATCTTCTTTGAAGTAGTCACCAAAGCTGAAGTTACCCAGCATCTCAAAGAAAGTATGGTGACGAGCAGTGAAGCCAACGTTCTCAAGGTCGTTGTGCTTACCACCAGCGCGAACACAACGCTGGGCCGTAGTGGCACGAGTGTAGTTACGCTTTTCTAAGCCAAGGAAACAGTCTTTAAACTGGTTCATACCGGCGTTGGTGAAAAGCAGAGTTGGGTCATCGTGTGGAACCAACGATGAACTGTCTACGATTTGGTGCCCTTTGCTCTCAAAGAACTTAAGGAACGCGTTGCGAACCTCATCTGTGCTCATGTACATGCAGCTCTTCCTGAAATAATTCGAGTTAGATTTTGGGGACGTATTGTAACCCCATGAGTAAGGATTCGCCTAGTATTCTGGTAAAAAAGGCAGGAAACTGGAAGAAATTAGAGATTAATCGCGTTAGGACAAGTGGTTGCAGGTGAACTAAGGATTCTCAAGGGCATTTAGTGCATAGTTAATCTGTTCAAATGTGTAACCTCGATACTGCAAAAAACGCACTTGTTTGGCGTATTCTTTCGGATCTTTTGATTTTCCGAGTCGAAACTTTTTCTCCGCCGTTGTTTTAGCCAACTCGAACCAGTCCACTTGCTCCTCTAACATCGCTTCATCAACGACAGAATCTGAGACGCGCTTTTGGTTTAATTCTTGGCGAATTCTACGCTCACCATGACCCTTGTATACATGCTGACGAATTTGGCTCTTGGCAAAACGCAAGTCATCCAAATAGCGACAATCACGACAAAAATCTAACGCCGCTTCTACTTCAGATTCTTCGTAGCCTTTAAAAGCAAGTTTTTGATAAAGCTCATACTCACCATGATCTCGACGACTCAACAATTGAATCGCGGCTTCTTTCGCTGACAATGATGGTGGTTTTCGTTGAAACATAGTCACTCGACGAACAAAGTACAGATACAACAAAGCCCTGCTCTGCAGGGCTTATCTCAATGAGGTTGTTAACGCTTACAACTCTTCAGCTGGCGCTTCACCTTGCTCTGGAGCTTCTTCCAGTGCTGGTGTTAGTAGCATTTCACGAAGCTTCGCATCAATCGTTTGTGCCGCTTCTGGGTTTTCGCGAAGGAATTTACATGCGTTCGCTTTACCTTGACCAATCTTATCGCCGTTGTAGCTGTACCATGCACCCGCTTTTTCAACAAGCTTGTGCTTAACGCCTAGGTCAATAAGCTCGCCATAACGGTTGAAACCTTGGCCGTATAGAATTTGAGTCTCAGCTTGTTTAAATGGTGCTGCAATCTTGTTCTTAACAACTTTGATGCGAGTTTCGTTACCAACAACCTCGTCACCTTCTTTGATAGAACCAGTACGACGAATATCAAGACGAACAGACGCGTAGAACTTAAGTGCGTTACCACCTGTTGTCGTTTCTGGGTTACCAAACATCACACCAATCTTCATACGGATTTGGTTGATGAAGATACACATACAGTTAGACTGCTTAAGGTTACCAGTTAGCTTGCGCATCGCTTGAGAAAGCATACGCGCTTGAAGACCCATATGGCTATCGCCCATTTCACCTTCAATCTCTGCTTTTGGCGTTAGAGCCGCAACAGAGTCGACTACCATCACGTCAATAGCACCAGAGCGTGCTAGTGCATCACAGATTTCTAGAGCTTGCTCACCTGTATCTGGTTGAGAGACAAGTAACGAATCAATATCAACACCAAGCTTCTTCGCGTAGATTGGGTCTAGGGCATGTTCTGCATCGATAAACGCACATGTTTTACCTTGCTTCTGTGCCGCGGCAATACACTCTAGCGTTAACGTTGTTTTACCTGATGATTCAGGACCGTAGATTTCTACGATACGACCCATAGGAAGACCACCAGCACCTAGAGCGATATCTAGAGAAAGTGAACCTGTTGAAATGGTTTCAACGTCCATGGTGCGGTTATCACCAAGGCGCATAATCGAGCCTTTACCAAATTGCTTTTCAATCTGACCTAATGCAGCGGCTAACGCCTTTTGTTTATTCTCGTCCATTACTTTCTCCACAACTATCCTTTACGGATATAGGCTCTACGCAAGTTACTTGCTTTGGCAGTTTTCTAATTAGTGAGCGATGCATAAAAGCATCGCGATATGGTTTTATTATACTGTTGATTCATACAGTGTCTATACCTGTATGAAAATTTTTCCGACACAAACAGCAAATCGTTGATGCCGCGAGTGTTATTTTGTTAACAGTAAGGCTCGTCTTCCAATACGTGACGATACAATATCAATAGCGCATGCATTACAGCTTGCTGACGTACTGCGGCTCGGTCACCTTCAAACAAACAGGTTTCGACCTTGAGCCAACCTTGTTGTGAAGCCCACGCAAAGCAAACGGTTCCTACCGGTTTGTCTTCACTCCCCCCTCCAGGACCAGCAATTCCACTAATGGCAACGCTAAGCGTCCCTTTAGAATGCTGCAGCGCACCCTGTGCCATTTCAACAACAACGGCTTCACTCACCGCTCCATTCTGTCCAAGGGTTTCAGTTGCGACGCCAAGCATATCGATTTTTGCGTCGTTGCTGTAAGTAACAAATGCTCGATCAAACCACGCAGAGCTACCAGCAATATCAGTGATTGCCGTCGCCACACCGCCACCAGTACAAGACTCCGCGGTCACAAGGATATGATCTTTCTGTTCGAGTAACGCGCCTAGGTTGAAACTTAACTCTTCAATAGTGTTCATCTAGCAAACTCCTAAACAACTCAATGTTTGACAACGACCCCAAGCCATAGAGCCACTTTTTTATATTCCCTTTTCGCTCACGTCGGTTTCACGTATCCTAAGCAGCAATTGAAACAAGCAGCTAAAGATGTGACAGTGAAAGCGGAACAAAAACATACGCCAATGATGCAGCAATATCTGAAACTCAAAGCCGAGAATCCAGATATCCTGCTTTTCTACCGAATGGGTGATTTTTACGAGCTCTTTTATGACGACGCGAAACGTGCGTCTCAACTGCTCGATATTTCTCTAACCAAACGGGGCGCATCCGCGGGCGAGCCTATTCCAATGGCCGGTGTCCCTTTCCATGCCGTGGAAGGCTACTTAGCAAAACTGGTTCAACTGGGCGAATCTGTCGCTATCTGCGAGCAAGTTGGCGACCCTGCTACCAGTAAAGGTCCAGTAGAGCGTCGCGTGGTTCGAATTGTCACGCCAGGAACCGTTTCAGATGAAGCCTTACTATCGGAACGATTGGATAACCTAATTGCCGCAATCTACCACCAAAACGGTAAATTTGGCTATGCCACGCTAGATATTACCTCAGGTCGCTTTCAACTTTGTGAACCTAGTACCGAAGAAGCGATGTTGGCAGAACTGCAACGCACGGCACCTAAAGAGTTGTTATTCCCTGAGGATTTTGAACCCGTTGAACTGATGGCTAACCGCAATGGTAATCGCCGTCGTCCAATTTGGGAGTTTGAGATTGATACGGCAAGGCAGCAACTGAATCAGCAGTTTGGTACCAAAGATCTTATTGGGTTTGGGGTCGAGAAATGCGAACTCGGTCTCTGCGCTGCAGGTTGTTTAATTCAGTATGTTAAAGACACTCAGCGCACGGCTCTACCACACATCCGTTCATTGACGCTAGTGAGCCAAGACCAATCTGTAGTACTTGATGCAGCCACGCGTCGCAACCTTGAGCTAACTCAGAATTTATCGGGCGGACAAGACAACACGCTAGCCGAAGTCTTAGATCACACTGCGACAGCAATGGGCAGCCGAATGCTGAAGCGCTGGATCCATCAACCGATGCGCTGTATTAAGACTTTGAACTATCGCCTTGATGCTATCTCAGAACTCAAACAAGATGCGTTGTATACCGAGCTTTCGCCTACGTTGAAACAAATTGGTGATATCGAGCGTATCTTGGCACGTTTGGCACTTCGCTCTGCAAGGCCACGAGATATGGCTCGATTGCGCAGTGCTCTGAACCTCTTGCCCGAGCTAGCACTAAGTCTTGAAACTGTTGCTCACCCATACTTGCAGCAACTGGCTCAATACTCCGCACCTATGGACAGCTTGGCAGAACTGCTTGAGCGCGCTATCAAAGAAAACCCACCCGTAGTAATTCGCGATGGTGGCGTCATTGCTGATGGCTACAATGCCGAATTGGACGAGTGGCGTGATTTAGCTAATGGTGCGACAGCTTACCTTGAGAAACTGGAGCATGATGAACGAGATCGCCACGGTATCGACACCCTGAAGGTTGGTTACAACAATGTACACGGCTTCTACATTCAAGTCAGTCGCGGTCAAAGTCACCTAGTACCACCGCACTATGTGCGCCGCCAAACCTTGAAGAATGCCGAACGCTATATTATTCCAGAGTTAAAAGAGCATGAAGATAAAGTGCTTAACTCTAAGTCTAAAGCGTTGGCAATTGAGAAGAAGCTATGGGAAGAGCTGTTTGATTTGTTGCTGCCACAGTTGGAGCAACTGCAAAATCTAGCTTCAGCGCTATCGCAATTAGACGTTTTGCAAAACCTAGCTGAGCGTGCTGAAAGTCTCGATTATTGTCGCCCAGCCCTCAGTGACAATGCCGGTATTCTGATTCAAGGTGGCCGCCACCCTGTCGTTGAACAGGTGATGGATGAGCCATTCATTGCCAACCCTATCTCGCTCAACCCGGAGCGAAAAATGTTAATCATTACCGGTCCGAATATGGGTGGTAAGTCGACCTATATGCGCCAAACGGCACTGATTGCACTGATGGCTCACATTGGCTCTTATGTCCCTGCAGAGTCCGCTGAAATCGGTTCACTGGATCGCATCTTTACGCGTATTGGGGCATCCGATGATCTTGCCTCTGGTCGTTCTACGTTCATGGTCGAGATGACCGAAACGGCAAACATCTTACACAATGCGACAGAAAACAGCTTGGTGTTAATGGATGAAATCGGCCGTGGTACCAGCACCTATGACGGTCTATCGCTAGCGTGGGCAAGTGCTGAATGGCTAGCGACCAAAGTTGGCGCTATGACCTTGTTTGCGACCCACTATTTTGAACTGACAGAAATGCCAAACCAGCTACCACATCTCGCTAACGTTCACCTTGATGCGGTAGAGCATGGTGACTCCATCGCCTTTATGCACGCGGTTCAAGAAGGAGCGGCGAGTAAATCCTACGGCCTTGCTGTCGCCGGATTGGCCGGTGTACCAAAAGCGGTCATAAAGAATGCGAGACAAAAACTCACTCAGTTGGAACAATTAGGTCAAAAGCCAACGACCAACGATTCTCCACAAGTCGACATTGCCAATCAGTTGAGTTTGATTCCAGAGCCAAGCGAAGTGGAAGAAGCTCTGGCACAAATCGACCCTGACGATCTAACACCGAGACAGGCATTGGAAGAGCTATATCGTCTGAAACGTTTGTTATAGAAGTAACGACTTGCTCTCTTGTTGAGATTTTTAGCAAGAGAGCAAACTTGATTATGCACTTATAATTGTCATAACTAGCAATGTTGAATGCCAGATAACAAATAAGACTATATCGCTACATAGCTACATAGCTACATAGCTACATGAGTCACGCAAAGTGATTGACTTAACGCCACATCAAATTCCTGCACTTGCCCATCTAAATTTACTATCAGACTGTACAAGTCATCTGGATTAGGCTGACTCGGATCAGCATATTTAGGTGCTTCAACCTGAAACAGAGCCGATGCATGATGTGCTCGAACATCAATAGGCAAATGTAATGTCATACCGTTAAATCTGACTGACGCTGATACTAAACCTGCACGGTAGGTACGATAATGAAGGTCGACTTTAAACTCACAGCCACCACCATGGTGCCAGATCTGTTCCATTGCTACATGCTCTAACCTAACATGTGGAATAAATTGCAAATAAGGCATTTGCCATACACCGATACGTGTCTCGGTTGCAGGTTTGGTAACAGATAAAGAACACTGCGGCGCTTCATCAAGATCAATCAACAAGTCTTCTTCATCATACTCTAAGAACAAGATTTCAATGCGATTGGGTCCCTGTTGTAAATGGGCTCTTACTTCGCGACGATACGTCGCTTCACTGCCATCACAATCCAACACTGCACGACCATTAATACGAATTTCTGCATAATGCTCAACACCACCGATCACCAAATCGACCGCCGGATTCTGCAACTCTTCTTCCGTTAACTCAAAGTCATGCATGAGGTGCCATTCTTGGTTGGCAATCATTTCTTCGGTAAGCTCTGAAGGTAAGACCTGGCTTAAAGCGCCTGGGAAAGAGAGATCATCTTGAGGTATAGAGAGATCAGTAAGTGGGGACAGCTGCCATAGGCCAGCCAAATTCTTTTTCATGGTGTGAATTGACCTAGATCATATTTAGCGCAGTATAATCAAATCCGTTATCGAAAGATAGTTGAACCCACCAGATAGCAAAAAGGCCAGCTAAGCTGGCCTTTCAACAACAATTAAGGCTTACTCTTCGTCGCCTTCATCTTCATCGGTATAAAGAGCATCTTCGCCCTCGTAGTATGTACCCCAACCGTCATAGATGATGTCGTACTTCTCAGCTAAGTGCACTAGCTTTTCAACTTGTGCGTCAATCTGCTCTGCATTCAGAGTCGATTCCATTGTCGCGTCGCAGCACAACAGTTTGTTACCGTCTTCGTCTTCGGTCTCTTCCGCTTCTAGCACTTCGAAGCCCATTTTGAACGCTTCAACAACCGCCTTCTCAAGACGATCGAAATCTTCAGCAAACAGGTGGTGTTCGATCTCATACAATGCCTCTGGATCACTTCCATCTTCAATTAAGGCCTGAATGATATCGCGAGTTTCTTCCTTTTGAATTTCGATCAAATCTTCAACGGACATATACTCATCTTGTTGAGACATAAAGTGCTCCAGCTATAAATAGGTTATCGGCATGAATGATACGAGAAGTCAGCTGAAATCGAAAGATCAAACCGAGATCTTTCCTGACTATTTTTCAGTTATCGAACTCAAACCGAGCAAGATCGAGATCACAGAAACATAATTTTAACATTTCATTACTTACCTCTGATTTCAGCATAAACTTAGACAAAAGCCATAGCTAATCAGCAACAATCGCCCAGAAAGGTTATGAGGCAATTTTGCATATCAAACACTCTATTCTTAACTTTGACCTGGTTTTGCTTTAGTCACAATACCCAGTATTTTCTGCAAATTTACGTTTTTTTATGCACATATCATTCATGAATATTGCATTAAAACTGCTCAAGAGGCCTGCATACTCAAGCAAGAATTCACAGAAACTAGCACAACTCTCTTATAAAAAATTTATCTGCATTTCTCTACTTAAATCCACAATATCACTGCAATTTTAAGATTTTGCAGTAATAAACACTGACATTTTGACTTGCATCTTGATAACAAGCTTGTCATAAATAGCGCAATCAAAACTGAAAGGAATCACAATGAGTAAGTTGTACGTTGGGTCGGAAGTAGGCCAATTACGCCGTGTATTGTTAAACCGTCCAGAACGCGCCCTAACCCACCTCACGCCATCAAACTGCCATGAACTACTGTTTGATGATGTACTGGCTGTAGAAGCCGCTGGTGAAGAGCATGACGCTTTTGCCAATACATTACGCAGCCAAGATGTGGAAGTACTGCTGCTTCACGATTTATTAGTAGAGACTCTTGCCGTCCCTGAAGCGAAGGAATGGCTTCTCGAAACGCAGATTTCTGATTTCCGTTATGGTCCTATCTTCGCTAACGAACTTCGTAACTATCTGACAGAAATGGACGACGAGCACTTAGCAACTATTTTGTTGGGCGGCCTCGCATACTCTGAGCTACCAATAAAAACCCCTTCTATATTACAAAAGATGAGTAAGCCGCTTGATTTTGTCATTGAGCCACTGCCAAACCACCTTTTCACCCGTGATACCTCTTGCTGGGTGTATGGTGGCGTATCGTTGAACCCAATGATGAAGCCCGCTCGTCAACGCGAGACAAATCATCTAAGAGCTATTTATCGCTGGCATCCAACCTTCGCAGGTCAAGACTTCATTAAATATTTCGGCGATGAAGATCTTCATTATGATAACGCCAACATCGAGGGCGGTGACGTTCTTGTTATTGGTAAAGGTGCTGTATTAATTGGTATCTCTGAGCGCACCACCCCACAGGGCGTGGAAAACTTGGCGGCGAATCTATTTAAATCCGGACAAGCGTCTCAGGTCATTGCCATTGACCTTCCGAAACATCGCTCTTGCATGCATCTTGATACCGTTATGACTCATATGGACGTGGATACCTTCTCAGTGTACCCAGAGATCATCAACGACAAACTGGATACTTGGCGTCTAACCGCCGACAGTAAAGGCCAAATGCAAGTTGAAAAATTACCTAACTATCTTAAAGCCCTAGAAAGTGCGCTTAACGTTGATCAATTGAAGATCATCACTACGGGTGGTGATAACTACGAAGCAGAACGTGAGCAATGGAATGATGCTAACAATGTGCTCACCGTCAAACCCGGTGTCGTTATCGGCTACGAGAGAAATGTGTATACTAATGAAAAGTATGACAAAGCGGGCATTCAGGTCCTAACCATCCCAGGTAATGAGCTAGGACGTGGTCGGGGCGGAGCCCGTTGTATGAGCTGTCCAATCGAACGAGATGGCATATAAACATAATTATTTATCAAACGCCCCTATTAGGGGCTTTTTTTGCATTAAATTAAAATACTTATTCACAATAAAAGAATTTTTATGTATAAATAAACCAAGAAACTAAATAAAAGGGTACGAATCATGGCTTACAACTTACGAAATAGGAATTTTCTCAAGCTTCTCGACTATTCACCAAAAGAGATTCAGTTTCTTCTCGACCTGTCTAAAGATCTTAAAGCCGCTAAATATGCCGGCACAGAGCAAAAAAAACTGGTAGGGAAAAACATCGCACTGATCTTCGAAAAAGCCTCGACTCGTACCCGATGTGCTTTTGAAGTTGCCGCTTTTGATCAAGGTGCTCAAGTCTCTTACATCGGCCCTTCCGGCTCCCAAATAGGCCATAAGGAATCGATGAAAGACACGGCTCGTGTACTAGGTCGTATGTACGATGGCATTGAGTATCGTGGTTTTGGACAAGATATCGTTGAAGAGCTAGGCGCTCACGCTGGCGTACCTGTTTGGAACGGTTTAACCAATGAATTCCACCCAACGCAAATTCTCGCTGACTTTTTAACCATGCTAGAGCACGGCAAAGGCAAGTTATTACACCAAATTAAATTTGCCTACTTAGGGGATGCTCGCAACAACATGGGGAACTCTCTAATGGTCGGTGCCGCAAAAATGGGAATGGATATTCGTTTGGTTGCGCCAAAAGCTTTTTGGCCAGAGCAAAGCCTCGTTGATGAATGTCAAACTATCGCACTATCAACAGGTGCTTCGATTACTCTCACCGAGGACGTACAACAAGGTGTAGCCGATTGTGACTTCTTGTATACGGACGTTTGGGTCTCTATGGGCGAGTCAGCCTCGGCGTGGGAAGAGCGTATTGCCTTAATGAAACCGTATCAGGTAAACATGGATACGATTAAAGCTACCAATAACAAAGATGTGAAATTTATGCACTGCTTACCTGCATTTCATGATGACCAAACCACAATAGGTAAAGAAATCGCCGAAAAATATGGCTTGAATGGTCTCGAAGTCACAAATGATGTATTCGAATCGGATTACTCCATCGTATTCGATGAAGCCGAAAACCGAATGCACACCATCAAAGCCGTCATGGTCGCCACATTAGGCAGCTAGTCAAATTCACTTGTAGTTTAACGATAAACCTTTGATGTAATCGCTTGCGCTAACGATTTTTAGGCGTATAATTCTCCGCAATTTGTCTGGGGAACAATCAATGGCGCAAGCGAGTTTTACAACACATCACGCTCTCGATAAGCTTTTTGCTTATCACGCACCGTTATTATTTCCTGTTGATTACTAAACCTCCCATTATGGGGGGTTTTTTTATGCCTGCATTCCTAGCTGTGATTGAGCACGCTCCTTTCGCACTTGGAATATCCATCTGGTCTGGTTTTAACTATAGGGAAGATAAACATGGCGAATACGCTCTTTCAAAAGCACATTATCTCAATTCCAGAGTTGTCACGTGACGAGCTAGAACTCATTGTACAGACAGCCGGTCAACTAAAATCAAACCCTCAACCTGAACTCATCAAAAACAAGGTTGTTGCTAGCTGTTTCTTTGAACCTTCAACACGTACGCGTCTGTCATTTGAAACCGCCATTCAACGTATCGGCGGAGACGTGATTGGTTTCGATAGCGGTGGTAATACCTCGCTTGCTAAAAAAGGTGAAACACTGGCAGATTCAGTTCAGGTTATTTCGTCTTATGTTGATGCGTTTGTCATGCGTCACCCACAAGAAGGTGCGGCACGTCTGGCTTCTGAATTCTCAAACGGTGTACCAGTTATCAACGCAGGTGATGGTGCCAACCAACATCCAACACAAACACTGCTAGACCTATACAGCATCTACGAAACCCAGGGTCGTTTAGATGATATTAACGTTGCCTTTGTTGGTGATTTGAAATACGGCCGCACGGTACACTCGTTAACGCAAGCCCTAGCGAAATTCAATAACGTTCGCTTTTTCTTTATCGCTCCCGATGCACTTGCGATGCCTGACTATATCTGTGAAGAGCTTGAAGAAGCTGGCATCCAATTTAGCCTGCATACCGACATGGAAAGTGTAGTATCTGAACTGGATGTTCTATATATGACGCGAGTACAGAAAGAGCGTTTTGATGAGTCTGAGTACGCACACATTAAATCGGCTTATATTCTCTCTGCTGATACATTGAAAGGCGCACGCGATAACCTAAAAGTGCTTCATCCATTGCCACGAGTTGACGAGATTACTGTCGACGTAGATAAAACGCCTTATGCGTATTATTTCCAACAAGCTGAAAACGGTGTGTACGCCCGTGAAGCTCTGCTCGCTCTAGTTCTAAACGAAACGCTTTAAGGAGGATTGATCATGTCTAAAGAAACCCAGTTGCAAGTAGAAGCAATTAAAAACGGCACGGTTATCGACCATATCCCAGCAAACATTGGCATCAAAGTTCTCAAACTGTTCGCTATGGATCAATCCAAACAGCGTGTCACGATTGGTCTAAACCTTCCTTCTTCAGCATTAGGTTGTAAGGATCTATTAAAGATAGAGAACGTGTTTATCACTGAAGAACAAGCGAACAAGCTGGCACTCTATGCACCACATGCTACCGTCAACCAAATTGAAAACTATGAAGTGTGTAAAAAGCTGGCGTTAAAACTGCCAGAAACAATCACGGGAGTATTCGAGTGCCCTAATAGCAACTGCATTACTCACAATGAACCCGTAGACAGTAGCTTCAAGGTGTTCGAGAAACATCAAGACATTCGTCTCAAATGCAAATACTGCGAAAAAGTCTATTCGCGTGAGATCGTTACTGAAAGCTAAGAATGACACGATTATTAAACAAGCCTACACATTGTAGGCTTGATTTTTATTGAGCCTAGAGGCAGTCTAGACTCTCTTTGAATTCACAGAACAATGGATAAAACGATGACAAAAGTACTTCATACAGAATCTGCACCAGCAGCAATCGGTCCTTACGTACAAGGTGTCGACCTTGGTAACATGGTACTGACTTCAGGTCAGATCCCAGTAAATCCGCAAACGGGTGAAGTGTCAGAAGATATCGCTGAGCAAGCACGTCAGTCTCTAGACAACGTAAAAGCGGTTGTTGAAGCATCTGGCCTAACGGTTTCAGACATCGTAAAAATGACGGTTTTCGTTAAAGATCTCAACGACTTTGGTACAGTAAACGAAGTGTATGGTAAGTTCTTTGACGAGCAACAAGTGGCTAACTACCCTGCGCGTTCTTGTGTTGAAGTTGCTCGTCTTCCTAAAGATGTGAAGATTGAAATCGAAGCTATCGCAGTACGTAAGTAAGTTCTGCTATGTATTAAAAAGGGTTGTCATTGACAACCCTTTTTAGTGTTATTTTTTGCTGTTTAACTCAGCCACTTCAGCATCAAGCTGCTCTAGCTTCTCTGCCATCTGCTCTCGGCATACATTCGCCAGTTTTCTCACATCTTCTTTGCCGTAGCCTTCGATCGAGATAGGTGGCAGCATCTCAACGATGATATGACCATTATCCCACTTATTAAGCTTTAGATGGCTCGTACTGCTACACACAATAGGAATGATTGGTGTCTTTGCCCCAATCGCGGCATGAAAAGCACCCGTTTTAAATGGCAATAAGCCGCGTCCGCGAGAGCGTGTACCTTCCGGAAACATCCAAACTGAAAGGTTACTTTTCTTCATGCTATCAACAACTTGGTCAATCGTACCTTTCGCTTTACTACGGTTAGCACGATCAATCAGAATATTACCTGTTAAATAATAAAGCTGACCAAAGAATGGCATCCATAGCAGGCTCTTTTTACCAACAGTTACCACATTAGGTGTAACGGCAGAAGATACCGTAAACAAATCCCAGTTGTTCTGGTGATTAGCGATATAGATGTGTTGACCGCGTTTGTAGGCATCTTCAGGTAAACGAAGATCGAGTTTAATACCAAAGATCTTCGACATAGCGCCAAAATAACGCCCAAACGTAAACACGTGTTTAGGATTTCTCGGACTAAGTAAACAGTAACCACATCCAAATACGAACATAATTACCGCAAATATCGCCACTGCAATGCAGCGTAGGAAAGCAACCATTTTGGTCTCCGCTAATGGCTTCAAAAAAAAGCCGAAACCTTAAGATTTCGGCTATTTATAATCTATCGTTATTATTCAGCAGAACCCGCGATACGTGTGATGTTAGCACCTAGTGCAGACAGCTTATCTTCAATACGCTCATAACCACGATCGATATGATAAATACGGTCTACAATTGTCTCACCATGCGCAATACAACCAGCGATAACCAAGCTTGCCGAAGCTCGCAGGTCAGTCGCCATCACTTGTGCACCACTCAATGATTCAACATCACCACAAATCACAGTGTTGCCTTCAATTTCTGCTTTTGCGCCCATACGCATTAGCTCAGGAACGTGCATAAAACGATTTTCAAAAATCGTTTCGGTAATCACACCGCCACCTTTTGCCATCATATTAAGCAAAGTAAACTGAGCTTGCATATCTGTAGGGAAGCCAGGGTGTGGAGCAGTACGAATTGAAACCGCTTTAAGCTCTCTATCGGTCATATCCAATGAGATCCAGTCATCGCCAGTCTCGATCTTAGCCCCAGCTTCTTCTAACTTAGCTAATGCCGCTTCTAATAGATGAGCATGCGTATTGCGACAAACAATCTTACCGCCTGATACCGCTGCCGCTACTAGGAAAGTGCCTGTTTCAATGCGATCTGGAACAACAGAGTGCTTGCCACCACCAAGACGTTCTACACCTTCGATAGTGATAGTATCGGTACCTGCTCCAGTGATTTTTGCGCCTAGCTTGTTCAAGAAATCAGCGGTATCGACGATTTCAGGTTCACGAGCCGCATTATCAAGTACAGTAGTACCTTCAGCCAATGTTGCAGCACACATTATCGTGATAGTCGCACCAACGCTCACTTTGTCCATCACAATGTGAGCACCCTTCAATCGACCTTCCACTTCCGCTTTCACATAACCATCTTCTAATGTGATGGTGGCACCGAGCTGCTCAAGACCATGAATATGTAAATCTACCGGACGCGCACCAATGGCACAGCCACCAGGAAGTGAAACTTGTCCTTTGCCAAAACGAGCAACCAGTGGACCTAATGCCCAAATCGATGCACGCATGGTTTTCACCAAGTCATAAGGTGCACACAACTCGTTAATCTGGCTACCATCAACATGAACAGAACCGTTGCGATGCACTTTGGCACCTAAACGGCTAAGTAGTTTCATAGTCGTATCAATGTCACGAAGATGTGGTACGTTGGCCACTTCTACAGGCTCCTCAGCCAGAATAGAAGCGAATAAAATAGGCAGTGCTGCATTTTTAGCACCTGAGATCGACACTTCGCCAGATAACGGCTGATCCGATCCAATAACTCGAAACTTATCCATTAATAAACCTTACAAAGACATCAGCTTTTTATCACGAGCCCACTCTTCTGGAGTATAGGCTTTAATTGAAACTGCGTGGATGTCATTACGCTGAATATAATCCATCAGAGGACCATAGATCATCTGCTGCTTTTTAACTCGGCTCATGCCTTCAAATTGAGCATCTACCGCAATCACTTCGTAGTGGCTACCTTCACCTTTTACGTGTAGCTCTTCTAGGTTCAATGCGTTTTGTAATAGTTCCTGTACTTTTGTGCTATCCACAAGATACTCCTAAATGTGTTTCTCAATAACTGATTCAACGTTATACAGCTGAAACAGTATTTTCAGCTCATCGGGCACGAAGCTGAGCATTATATGACACTTTCGATTTTTTGCATGCTCTAATAAGTGAATTAGCATCACCAATCCCGCAGAATCGAACCGTTTTACTTTATCTAACGCCAATTCCATCTCAGGCTCATCAAAATTAACGCTTTGAATAGTATTCCAAAGCTCTGGTACAGTATCACGATCAACGTTACCAATTAGCTCTAATACACCTTCGTTACGAACCACTAATTTAGTGTCCATTATTTTTTGCTGCCTTCAAAACGAATCGGCGCCTGTGCCAACTGCTCAAGTTCTTCTGCTACCGCTAATATGCCATCTTGACGAATTTTGCTGTTCCATTCAGATTGCTTGCTAGAGAGCAAACTAATGCCTTCTGCAATCATATCAAAGGCCTTCCATTCGCCTGTTTTCTTATCCTTTCTGAGTTTAAACTCGAGATTAATATTAGGTCTCGGTGAGTCCATAATTGTCACACGAACACCGATAATGGTCGTCTTATCATCAATTTTTGGTTCTGGACCAAATTGAACATCCTGTCCAGTATATTGGGTTAAAACTTGCGCATAAGAAGTAATCAAGTACTCTCGAAATGCTCTGGCAAACTCTAACACATCTTCTCGTTTAGCACCTTTTAAGTTAGGACCCAGTAGCTTCAACGCCGCATAGCGATCGTTCACGTAAGGCATTAGTTCCTCTTCGACTACCACCTTAAGATAGTCAGGATTTTTCTGAATTTGCTCTTGCTCATTCGCTAAACGAGTAAACGCTTTATCGGCGACTTTCTGCATCATGTCATAGGGCTTGGTGGCATCAATCTCATTAGCATGTAGACCAAATGAGAGCATCAAGGCACTAAATATCAGTAAACATTTGTTGAACATCACTTTACTCCTTTTTCTCATCGGAACCGCCAATGCTATAGAGCACTTGACCTATCATATCTTCGAGCACCAACGCTGATTTGGTGTCTTCAATTCTGTCACCATCGGCTAGATAACCTTCATCATCAAAGATAAACCCAGGCACTAGACCTATATATTGCTCACCAATCAACCCTGATGTTAGCACTTGTGCACTCGAGGTATCTGGGAAACGGTAGTCCGAGCTAATAGATAAGGTTACCACCGGTAAATAGCTCTCCTTATCAAGACTAATATCACTGACTCGGCCAATAACGACGCCACCAACTTTCACAGGAGAACGAACTTTTAGGCTACCGATATTATCGAACCTTGCTTCCAGCTTATAAGTATCCCCTGAGCCCAACCCTTTCACGTCAGCAACCTGAAAAATCATAAACAAGATTGCGCAAAGTCCGATGATGACAAAACTGCCTACCCACAATTCTAACTTTCTGGTTTGTTGCATTGAATTGTCCTTTACTCTTAATTGCCAAACATCAGTGCTGTAAGCACAAAATCTAAACCTAATACCGCCAAAGATGAGTGCACGACGGTTCTCGTTGTCGCCTGACTAATACCTTCCGAAGTCGGTATGGCATCATACCCATTAAATAGCGCAATCCACGTCACCGTAATCGCAAACACCAAACACTTAATGACGCTATTACCAATGTCTCGACCCAGCTCTACGGACGATTGCATCGCTGACCAAAAACTGCCGTGATCGATACCTTTCCAGTCCACACCAACCAGTTGGCCCCCCCAAATACCTATCGCCATAAAGATCATAGCCAATAGCGGCATGGAAATAACCCCGGCCCAAAAACGAGGCGAGATCACTCGTTTAAGAGGATCAACGGCCATCATTTCCATGCTCGATAACTGTTCAGTGGCTTTCATTAAGCCAATTTCAGCGGTTAGTGCCGAGCCTGCACGCCCAGCAAATAATAGTGCAGTAACAACTGGACCCAACTCTCTTAATAGCGATAACGCCACCATCTGTCCTAAACTGCCCTCCGCCCCATAATCGACGAGTACCACATATCCTTGCAGACTTAGGACCATACCGATAAACAGCCCTGATACCATAATAATGGCCAATGATTGCACACCAACGTTATGCAGCTGTTTTATTAATAGTGGAAAGTGCTTTTTGGGCTGTGGTTTGGAAAACAGGACACCAAATAGCATAAAGGTTGCCCTACCCCATGATTGGCAAAGAGATAAAGATCGCTGACCGACTTTTTGAATCCATACTGAAGGAAACGACATATTAGAACAGCTCCTCAGTTAATGCTTTTGCTGGATAACGGAATGGAACGGGTCCATCGGCTTCGCCGAGCAAGAACTGTTGGACTCGAGTATCAGGGTTACTTCTCAATTCATCAGGAGTACCACAAGCAACAACTTTTCCATCAGCGAGCAAGTAAACCCAATCTGCGATGGACATAACTTCAGGAACATCATGAGAAACAACAATAGAGGTAAGGTCTAGTGCCTTGTTCAACTTGCCAATAAGCTCCACCAGCACTCCCATCGTTATAGGGTCCTGACCAACAAAGGGCTCATCGTACATGATTAATTCAGGATCAAGCGCAATAGCTCTTGCGAGCGCCGCACGTCTTGCCATGCCTCCAGAAAGTTCACTTGGCATAAGTTGAGATGCTCCACGTAATCCGACAGCCTCTAACTTTAGCAGCACTAAAGTACGAATCATCGACTCACTCAGTTCTGTATGCTCACGCAAAGGAAACGCGACATTGTCAAAGACGTTAAGGTCGGTAAATAGTGCACCCGATTGGAATAGCATGCTCATTTTCTTGCGAACATGGTAAAGACGTTTTCTAGAAAGCGTAGGAATATTGTCGCCTTCGAACCAAATCTCCCCATGGTCAGGCGAGATTTGTCCACCGATCAGACGAAGTAATGTTGTTTTACCAATTCCCGATGGTCCCATGATGGCTGTTATCTTACCTTTTGGTACATGCAACTCGACGTCATCAAAAATGACGTGTGAGCCACGCGCAAAAGTCAGTCCCTTAACGGAAACCAAGTCATTGTTTGACATACATTTCCTTATCATCCTAACAGTAGTCCTATGCTAAACAATAATAATGATACAAGCGGACAATTAAAACCCTTATATCCAAATGGTTGGATAATTACAGAGTCAAACCCCATTACAACAAACTTGCGTCATTACGCGCATTTATGACTTCGATCCTAACCTTAGTCTATCTATTAGCGTATTAGCTTCGGCGCACTATTGTTATTTTATTTGTTGATTAGCTTCCATTTTGGCCGACAAACCGTCAAAATTAGCCGCCAAATGTCTCAGAAAAATAGAAGTGGATAAAAACATGCTTGAAGCCGTAGTGTTTCTGATAATTGGACTGGTTTTTCTCGTTTGGAGTGCTGATAAATTAGTATTCGGCGCCGCGGCACTGGCACGCAATGTGGGTATTTCGCCACTAGTTATCGGTATGACTATTCTTGCTATGGGGTCATCAGCGCCAGAAATGATGGTTTCGGCCACCGCCGCCCTAGAAGGGAAAACGGATACTGCGGTTGGTAACGTACTAGGCTCCAACATCGCCAATATTGCGCTTATTCTTGGTATTACGGCCATGATTAAGCCTCTTTCTATTTCATCTGCGGTTCTGAGACGCGAGCTACCTTTAATGATCGCGGTAACGCTTATCGCGGGTCTTATTCTTTGGGATAGCCACCTTGGTTTCTACGAAGGTATTATTCTGTTTGCCTTATTTGGCGCATTTATCCTTGCCATGCTTCGTATCAGCAAAGCAGAAAAAGAGAGTGGCAACAATGACGCCATGCTGGAAGACCAAGAGTCCGAAATTCCAGAAGGTGTGAGTAACGCTAAAGCAGCTATGTGGGTGGTGATTGGCCTAATCATCCTCCCTATCGCAGCAGATAGACTGGTAGATAGCGCCGTAACGATCGCCCAGTATTTTGGTATGAGCGATCTTGTTATTGGTCTAACAATTATCGCGATTGGTACCAGCCTACCAGAACTGGCCGCTTCTCTTGCTGGTGTTCTAAAAGGCGAAGATGATATGGCGGTAGGTAACATCATAGGTTCAAACGTCTTCAACATCCTCGCCGTTATGGGTATTCCAGGTATCATTAACCCTTCTATACTCAGTGAACATGCTATGGGCCGTGATTTCTGGGTTATGCTGGCCGTTTCGCTATTACTGGTTGTAATGGCACTGGGCAAATCTAAGAGCATTAATCGAGTCGAAGGCTTTATTTTGTTCGTGCTATTCCTTGGTTATCAGGTTTATCTATTCGCTAATATGGCAGCTTAGGAGCGGTTATCATGTCTGGTTTTGATTATGTTAGCGCGGCAAAGCGTGTTTTAGATACCGAAGTACAAGCACTTCAACACCTTGAGCGCTACTTTGACGAGCAATTTGAATCGGTATGTGATGCGATTCTCAACCACCAAGGCAAGGTTATTGTCATGGGGATGGGTAAATCAGGACACATTGGTAAGAAAATTGCGGCTACGCTTGCTAGCACTGGCACATCAGCGTTTTTTGTCCACCCAGGAGAAGCTGCTCACGGCGATTTGGGTATGATTGAAGCTCGCGATCTCGTTATCGCCATCTCTAACTCTGGTGAGTCACACGAAATCATTAGTTTGTTTCCTGTCTTTAAGCGCCTTGGTATTACTACCGTAAGTATGACTGGAAAGCCTGAATCTAACATGGCAAAGCTCTCTGATTTTCATTTGCAAATCACTGTTCCTAAAGAAGCGTGCCCACTTGGCCTAGCACCTACTTCTAGCTCGACGGCAACTCTGGTTATGGGAGATGCATTAGCCATCGCCTTATTAGAAGCTCGTGGCTTCGGTGAAGAAGACTTTGCCCTGTCTCATCCGGGCGGCGCATTGGGTCGTAAATTACTACTTAAACTGAGTGATATCATGCATTCAGGTAAAGCGCTGCCTGTCGTCGGTCCGCAGACCTTGGTACGCGACGCACTACTAGAAATTTCCGATAAAGGACTTGGCATGACAACTATCGTGGACAACGATATGAACTTGCTAGGTATCTTTACCGATGGAGACTTGCGACGTATTCTTGATAAACGAGTCGATATTCATGACACCACCATTGGTGAGGTCATGACCGTTAACCCAACCACTGCTGCGCCTAATATGCTAGCGGCTGAAGGGTTAAACTTAATGCAATCGAAGAATATTAACGGTCTTGTACTACTCGATGATAACAAAGTCGTGGGTGCACTCAATATGCATGACTTATTAAAAGCAGGAGTAATGTAGTGTCTAAACAAGTTGAAACGCTCTATGGTTTGGTGGCTTCATCCACTTACGATAAAGCAGCAGACATCAAACTCCTGATTTGCGACGTGGATGGCGTCTTCTCCGATGGCTTGATTTATATGGGCAACCAAGGTGAAGAGCTAAAAACCTTTCATACTCGTGACGGTTACGGTATTAAAGCTTTAATGAGTGCGGGCGTAGAAGTAGCCATCATTACAGGCCGTCGCTCACAGATCGTTGAAAATCGTATGACCGCACTGGGTATTTCTTTGATTTACCAAGGGCAAGATGACAAAGTCACCGCATACCAAGATATTTGCCAAAAGCTTGCTATCCCAGCATCGAAAACGGCTTACATCGGTGATGATCTTATTGATTGGCCTGTCATGGCGCAGGTCGGCTTAAGCGTCTGCGTGGCGGATGGACATCCACTGCTAGCCAGAAAAGCGGATCACGTCACTACGATTCCGGGTGGGCGCGGTGCAGTTAGGGAAGTTTGTGATCTGATCCTAGAATCAAAGGGCGAACTAGAGCTTCACAAAGGTCTTAGTATATGAGTTTGTCTCGTATTCTTTATAGTCTACTTGCCATTATTTCTATTGGGTGTGCGGTTTATTTGTACACCAAGGATGAATCGAGCACGATTCAGATTGTCCCTGATATTGAACTGCCAGCTTTCAGTGGAATAAATGTCCATAACATTTCTTACTCTGATACCGGCATTCGAAGCTATACGATCAACTCCGTACATCTGGAACATTTCGCTCAAAAAGGGAATACTATTTTTGAAAGTCCTGTATTGTCTATTTACGCGAATGGTACGACAAAAGAGTGGGAAATTTCCGCAGATAAAGCCATTTTAGACAAGGATGAAGTACTCACTTTATACGACAATGTTCTAGCTCAAAATCTATTACCAGAGTCAGGATTTGATACACTATCAACACAGAAGATGAGCATTAAACTAACCAACAGAGACTTTTGGTCCGATACCAAAGTCATTATGCTCGGCCCTCAATTTGAAACACGCGGCGAAGCGATGAAAGGAAATTTCGCAGACAATATCGCCGAGGTTTATAACAAAGTGAACAGTAGATATGAAACTCTCACACCTTAGTTTAGGTATTTGCTTACTTTTACCTATATCAGCAATGGCATTATCAACAGACTCAGAGCAACCGGTGTATATTGACTCTGACTCTCAGCAGCTTGATATGAAAAGCAACCAAGTAACCTTCGAAGGCGATGTAAAGCTTAAACAAGGTAGTATTAACATCAATGCCGATAAAGTGATTGTTACACGTGAAGCAGAAACGGGCACAATTCAGGTTATCGAAGGTTTTGGCGATCTAGCGACATTTTCGCAACTTACTGACGACGGCAAAACCTTATATGGTGAAGCAAAACAGTTACATTACTCACTGAAAAACGATCAATTGACCATGACAAATAAAGCGATGCTATCTCAAGACGACAGTATCATTCGTGGCAGTGTCATTAAGTACAGAATCTCATCACAAAAACTCATCGCTGATGGCGACTCGAAAGGAAGAGTATCTACTGTGCTTCAACCACAACAGATTCAAGAGAAGTAATTGTATTTATGGCGTTATTGAAAGCGACACATTTAGCAAAAAGCTATAAAAACCGTAAAGTGGTCTCAGACGTTAGTCTTTCGGTTGAGTCTGGTCAGATAGTGGGATTGCTGGGCCCTAACGGCGCAGGTAAAACTACGTCGTTTTATATGATTGTTGGTCTGGTTGCCCGTGATGAAGGCACCATCACTATTGACGGAGAAGATATTAGTATTCTCCCAATGCATAGCCGCGCCAAAATGGGCATTGGCTACCTGCCACAAGAAGCCTCCATTTTCAGAAAGCTCAGTGTTGAAAACAACATTATGGCAGTGCTTGAGACTCGTAATGAGATCACTCAAGAAGAGCGACAAGATAAGCTAGAGGACCTGCTGGATGAGTTCAATATTCAGCACATTCGAAAAAGTGCTGGGATGGCGTTGTCTGGCGGCGAACGTCGACGTGTCGAAATTGCTAGGGCTCTAGCCGCTAACCCACAATTCATCTTACTGGATGAGCCGTTTGCGGGTGTCGACCCAATTTCAGTGATTGATATTAAGAAGATCATCGAGCACTTACGCGATAGAGGCTTAGGAGTTCTTATCACCGACCATAACGTTCGTGAAACCTTAGATGTGTGTGAAAAAGCATACATTGTGAGCCAAGGTCATCTAATTGCTGAAGGAAGTCCTGAAGATGTTCTCAATAATGAACACGTAAAACAGGTTTATCTCGGTGAACAATTCAGACTATGATTTAATAGGCTTGGATAAAATTTTAATAATAGGCTAGCAATACTGCATGAAACCCTCATTACAACTCAAGCTAGGTCAACAGTTAGCAATGACGCCCCAGTTGCAACAAGCAATTCGCTTGCTGCAATTGTCGACGCTCGATCTGCAACAAGAGATTCAAGAGGCCCTAGACTCAAACCCATTACTTGACGTGGAAGAAACCGCGGAAGAAGCACCGCCTTCTAATGAGGAAAAGTCGAGCCCTGAAAGTAAAGAAGAAGTATCTGCAGAGCCAGTTAGCGAACCAGAACCGAAAGATAGCTCTGAGCAAATTGAAAGTTCTGAAATATCGACAGAACTTGAAATGGATACCACTTGGGATGATGTCTATAGTGCCAATACCGGTAACACGGGTATTGCCGCGGATGATGACATGCCAATATATCAAGGTGAAACCACACAGTCTCTTCAAGACTACTTAGTTTGGCAATTAGACCTCACGCCATTTACTGAAACAGATCGTGCCATCGCCTTAGCCATCATTGATGCAGTCGATGATTACGGCTATCTGACCCTGTCCTGTGAAGAGATTCTCGATAGTGTCGATATTGAGGATGTTGAGCTTGATGAAATTGAAGCGGTAAGAAAACGCGTTCAGCAATTCGATCCACTAGGCGTTGCATCTCTTAATCTGCAAGATTGCCTATTACTGCAACTCGCGACTTTCCCTGAAGACACTCCATGGCTCGCTGAAGCTAAGTTGGTCTTGTCTGATCATATCGATCAACTGGGTAACCGTGATTATAAACTCGTGATTAAAGAGACTAAGCTTAAGGAAGCGGATCTTCGAGAAGTTTTGAAGCTAATCCAACAGCTTGACCCTAGACCAGGCAGTAAGATAACACCTGATGAAACTGAGTACGTAGTGCCTGATGTCTCCGTATTTAAAGACCGCGGAAAATGGATAGTTCAGATTAACCCAGACAGTGTTCCAAGACTGAAAGTGAATCAACAATACGCGAAGCTCGGTACAGGCAACAGTGCTGACAGCCAATATATTCGCTCTAATTTGCAGGAAGCGAAATGGTTGATTAAGAGCCTTGAAAGTCGCAATGAAACTTTACTCAAAGTCGCTAAATGCATTGTCGAACATCAGCATGACTTTTTTGAATACGGTGAAGAGGCAATGAAACCTATGGTTCTCAACGATGTTGCCCTTGCTGTAGACATGCATGAATCGACGATTTCTCGAGTGACCACTCAGAAATATATGCATACCCCACGCGGCATTTTTGAGCTGAAGTATTTCTTCTCAAGCCACGTATCGACTGACAATGGCGGCGAGTGTTCCTCGACAGCCATTCGAGCACTAATCAAGAAGCTTGTCGCTGCTGAAAATCCAGCCAAGCCATTGAGCGATAGTAAAATCGCAGCGCAACTAGCTGACCAAGGAATTCAGGTTGCTAGACGAACAATAGCGAAATACCGTGAGTCGTTGGGCATCGCCCCTTCCAGTCAGCGTAAACGCCTACTTTAAGGCCAATAACTAAGAAGGAAAGTCTATGCAAATTCAAATTGAAGGCCACCACGTCGATGTCACTGAGTCAATGCAGGACTACGTTCAGAGTAAATTCCAAAAACTGGAACGTTTTTTCGATCATATAAATAGCATTAACGTCATATTAAAAGTTGAAAAATTAAACCAGATCGCAGAAGCTACGCTCCACGTTAATCAAGCTGAAATTCATGCGGCGGCAAATGATGAAAGTATGTATGCTGCCATTGACGCGCTAGTCGATAAGCTCGTCAGACAATTGAACAAGCATAAAGAAAAATTAAGTAATCACTAAAATGCAAATAAGTGAAGTATTAACTCTGGACTGCACCAAAAGTGCAGTCCCTTGTACGAGTAAAAAACGCGCCTTAGAAATTATTAGCGAAATCGCTGCAGAGCATACTGGTCAAAACTCTACCGAACTGTTCGAATGCATGTTGAGCCGTGAAAAAGTGGGTAGCACTGGTATTGGCAATGGTATTGCTATTCCTCATGCTAGAATGCATGACAGCGATAAAGCGGTTGCGGTGTTACTTCAGTGCCAAGCGCCCGTTGACTTCGACTCTATTGATAACCGCCCAGTTGACCTTATGTTCGCACTGCTAGTTCCAGATGCGCAGTGTAAAGAACATTTAAAGACTTTGTCATGTATGGCAGAGCGATTAAATGATAAAACTGTCCTAAAGCAACTTCGTAATGCTCAATCCGATCAAGAGCTTTACGATATTATTGTTAGCCATTAGAACAAGCTGAGAAAAAATGCGATTAGTCGTTGTAAGTGGACATTCAGGCGCAGGTAAAAGTGTGGCGTTGCGAGTGCTAGAAGATTCTGGTTACTACTGCGTTGATAACCTACCAATCGATTTACTAGAAGCCTTTGTGGATTCATCGAAAGATTCCCAACAAAGTGTTGCCGTCAGTATTGATATTCGTAACCTGCCTGACAACCTGAATAACTTAACCTCTAAGTTGAAACAATTGTCTAAACAACACGACGTCAAAGTGCTTTTCCTTGATGCGTCAAAGCCAGTGTTGTTAAAACGCTACAGTGAAACTCGTCGTATCCACCCTCTTTCTCAGCGTAAAGACAAACTGTCACTTGAACAGGCTATTGATGTAGAGCACACACTTCTCAAACCCATCAAAGAGCATGCTGACTACATCATTGATTCGAGTGAACAATCCATACACGACTTAAGCGAAGCTATTCGTTTTGAATTAGAAGGCCAAGAGAAGAAAGATCTTGTCATGGTTTTCCAATCGTTTGGGTTTAAATACGGTATGCCAAGTGATGCAGATTACGTATTTGATGTTCGTTTTCTCCCCAATCCACATTGGCAGCCAGAATTAAGACCTATGACTGGGTTAGATGCACCGATTAAGTCTTTCCTAGAAGCTTATCCTGACGTCATCGAGTTGAAACAACAAATTCAAGGCTTTGTTGAACGTTGGCTACCTCAACTGGAAAAGAACAATCGCAGCTATCTAACAGTCGCAATTGGTTGTACCGGCGGTAAACACCGCTCTGTTTATATCACTCAGCAGATTGGTGAATATTTTGCTCAGCTCGGCCATCAAGTAAAAATTCGTCACGCATCGCTAGAGAAAAAC
Organism: Vibrio sp. McD22-P3; assembly: GCF_021568915.1. Taxonomy (NCBI): domain Bacteria; kingdom Pseudomonadati; phylum Pseudomonadota; class Gammaproteobacteria; order Vibrionales; family Vibrionaceae; genus Vibrio; species Vibrio sp. McD22-P3. The sequence continues at coordinate 50,542 of NZ_JAKGTN010000023.1, read as the reverse complement.
AACTAACAGGAATCCAAATGTCACTATCTCGCACTGTTCTCATTCAAAATCGTCTTGGTTTGCATGCTCGTGCTGCGGTCAAGTTAGTAGAATTAGCACAGAGCTTCGAGGCAACCGTGACGATTTGTAATCATGAACAGAAAGAAGCGACAGCAGATAGCGTGATGGGTCTTCTTATGCTCGAGTCTGCTCAAGGTGAGAACATCACCATTAAAGCGTCAGGAAACCAGGCTGAGGATGCTCTGCAAGCGGTATGCGAGTTGGTTGAACACCGTTTTGACGAAGACGAATAGATTCCGCACACTTTTCTGTTTTATTTCCACTCTCCGATAACTTCTTCGCGCCCTGTAGGTTACTTGAACCCAAAATTAAGCTACTATTCAGTACATTAAAAAGCAGTTGAGTGTAGGGGGCATCCATGGCGGAGCAAATAGAATTCGATCAAGCTCACCAAACCCTCCAAGAAGTTAGTGAAGCGCTAGAAAATGGCCGCTTCGTTTACGTAAGAAGACAACTTCAGGACATGGAGCCTGAAGATATTGCCCATCTTCTAGAAGCCTCTCCACGTAAAAGTCGTGAAGTCCTGTGGCAACTCACCGACCCTGAAGACTATGGTGAAATCCTTGATGAACTCAATGAGGACGTCAAAGATAGTCTAGTCTCCAAAATGGCGCCAGAAAAACTGGCTGAAGCAACGGAAGGCATGGACACCGATGACGTAGCTTATGTCCTACGTAGTCTGCCTGATACCGTATCGCGCGAAGTCCTGTCACAAATGGACACCGCAGACCGTTTGCGTGTCGAGACCGCCCTTTCTTACCCAGAAGATACCGCCGGCGGTATCATGAATACCGATGTAATCACTATTCGTGGCGATGTCGATGTCGATGTGGTTCTACGTTACCTGCGCATGAAAGGTGAGCTACCGGAAGCGACAGACGCACTGTATGTGATAGACGAAGAAGACATGCTGATTGGTCACCTTTCTTTGACCACACTTTTAACCACTCAGCCCGATGTCAAAGTCGTCGATGTCATGGACGATGCCGATGAGGCAATCCATGTTGAAACTAGCGATTCGGACGTTGCCTCGTTATTTGAACGACGCGACTGGGTCTCTGCCCCTGTTGTCGATAGCGAACACCACCTAGTCGGTCGTATCACCATCGATGACGTGGTCGATATTATCCGAGAAGACGCCGAACACTCAATGATGAGTATGGCGGGCATGGATGACGATGAAGATACCTTTGCGCCGGTTGTGAAATCTGCTCGTCGACGCAGTGTTTGGCTAGGCGCCAACGTACTTGCCGCTTTAGCAGCAGCATCTGTCTCCAATATGTTTGAGGCCACATTAGAGCAGATGGCAGCGATAGCAGTCTTGATGACTATTGTACCTTCCATGGGAGGGGTTGCAGGTAACCAAACCGTTGCCCTCGTAATCCGAGGCTTAGCTTTGGGTCATATCGGTGACAGTAACCGTCGAGAACTGCTACTCAAAGAAGCCGCCATCGGCTTTCTCAATGGTGTCCTCTGGGCTCTAATTATCGGTGGTATCGTAGTAGCTTGGAAAGGTGATTGGATGTTAGGCGGGATTATCTCTGCCGCCATGATGACCAATTTACTGGTTGCTGGCATTGCTGGCGTTACCATCCCTATTCTGCTCAAAAAAATGAATATCGACCCTGCCTTAGCGGGCGGAATGGCTCTTACGACCATTACCGATGTTGTTGGTCTTTCGGTCTTCTTAGGCTTAGCTACCATAATGATCAGCTAATGCTAGATACAAAAAGGGCGTAACCAGCAGGTTACGCCCTTTTTCTCTATTTGAGATTTACTCACCAGCGACTTTCATTGATTCCAACAGAATAGAGCCCGTTTGAATTTGTGAGCGCGTTTCAACATCACTGCCAACTGCTACAATTTGCTTGAACATTTGCGCCAGATTACCAGCAACGGTAATTTCCGAGACTGGGTATTGGATTTCTCCATTTTCGACCCAGAATCCTGCTGCACCGCGAGAGTAATCACCAGTCACGATATTTACCCCTTGCCCCATCACTTCGGTTACCAGCAGGCCAGTGCCAAGCGTTTTCAACATGGCATCAAAATCTTGCCCTGTCGACTTAACAAACCAGTTATGAATACCTCCAGCATGCCCTGTTGGCGTCATATTCAGTTTGCGCGCAGCGTAACTGGTCAGTAAGTAGGTCGCCAACTTACCGTCAGTGATAATATCTAAATCTTGAGTTGCCACACCTTCGTTATCAAACGGACTGGATGCTAAGCCTTTAAGTAGGTGAGGTTTTTCTTCAATAGCAAACCAATCTGGCAGAATCTGTTCACCCAGTTTATCTAGCAAGAATGACGACTTACGGTATAAATTACCGCCGCTAATCCCCATTACTAAGTGTCCCATGAGGCCAGTCGCAACATCGTTGGCAAAAAGCACTGGGTATTGACCCGTTTTGACTTTTCTAGGGTCTAGACGCTCAACTGTTTTGATAGCAGCCTTTTCTCCGACCGATTCTGGTGTCCACAAATCATCACGGTGACGAGCAAGGGTATAACTGTAATCACGCTCCATATCGCCATTTTGGCCTTGGCCAATGACGCTACAGCTAATGCTATGACGGCTAGACGCATAACCGGCCAACAGACCATGAGAGTTACCATAGACCTTAACGCCATAGTGGCTGTCGTAACTAGCACCATCACTCTGCTTTATTTTGTCACTGTAAGCTAATGCTGCTTTCTCAGCAGCAATCGCTTTTTGCGCAGCTACATCGGGATTTGGCTCATCTGGATGGAAGAGATCAAGGTCTGGGATATTCGTTACCAACAACTCTTTTGGAGCTGGCCCTGCAAATGGGTCTTCGGAGGTGTACTGGGCAATATCCAGTGCAGCAGCTACCGTTTGTGCAATGGCTTTTTCACTCAAATCAGAGGTTGAAGCACTGCCCTTACGCTGTCCACGGTATACCGTGATACCCAGCGCACCGTCACTATTAAACTCTACGTTTTCCACTTCACACATGCGCGTGGAGACGCTTAAGCCAGTGCTTTTAGTAATAGCGACCTCAGCGGCATCTGAATTTACTGAAGCCATATCCAGCGCTTTTGCAACAGCGGCTTCTAGCTCAGCTTGCTGCTGAGCAACTTGCTCTCTTACATCCATAATTCATCTAACTTTTATCGTTTAATTGAGACTAGAATAACAAGGTTTTCGCATTCTCCCCAGATTTCTTGCTAAAATAGCCAATATTCGTAATGAGATAGTGATATAGGCAGTAAACATGGCCCGCAAAAATCAGAAAGCGCCTTGGGAAGAGGAAGAAGAAATCATTTGGGTGAGCAGAACCGAAATGAAAAACGACATGGAAGAGTTGCAAAAACTCGGTGAAGAGTTAGTTGGACTAAAGCCTGCTGTGTTGGATAAGTTTCCTCTTAGTGAAGATCTGAGAGAAGCGGTCGCCGATGCCCAGCGCTTCAAGAACGAAGCTCGACGTCGCCAACTGCAATACATTGGTAAGCTGATGCGTACCGAAGACCCAGAGCCAATTCAAGCGGCTCTCGACCGTGTACGTAACAAGCACTCACAGTCTACTGCGGCACTTCACAAGCTTGAGCAACTGCGTGATCGTATTGTAGAACAAGGCGATGAGGCCATCGCGGATGCACTTGAGTTGTATCCAAACCTCGACCGTCAGCGTCTACGCCAACTTGCTCGTCAAGCCAACAAAGAAAAGAAAGCTGGAAAGCCTGCGAAAGCATTCCGTGAAATTTTCCAAGCACTTAAGCACGAAGAAGAACAAGAATTCTAACTTCAACGCTCAATTTAAGACCGTAAGGGCAGCGTAAGCTGCCTTTTTTATATCCGCAAAACGCTAATGCGCCGCTTTTACAAACCGCGCGAGCTCTTGATTGTCATGCTGCGCCGTCAACGCCGAGATGTCTCCTTCAGCAGTGATGATGCCATGACTAAGGTAGGCAAACCGGTTGGCAATGGCTTTGGCATCACTAAGGTGATGCGTCACCATAATAACTGTCGCTTGTTTTTCTTGAGCTAGAGAGTGAACAACCGACAGCATTTCTTTACGAAGTACCGGGTCTAACGCCGAAAACGGCTCGTCAAGTAGCCAAATCGGGTGAGGCAGAACAAAGCAACGAGCTAAAGCCACTCGCTGCCTCTGCCCACCGGAAAGCTCAGGCGGTAACCGTTGAATCTTATCAATAAGACCCACCTTGTCTGCCGCATCTCGCACTCGCAGTTGATCTTCTGCAGTTAGTTTTAGGGCTGGATTGAGTCCTAGAGCAATATTATCGAACACTGAAAGGTGCTCGAATAAGTTGTGCTCTTGAAACAACATTGATAAAGGCCGCTGATGCGGCTGCTTAGATTGAATCTCTTCATCATCGACAGATATCGTTCCCGATTCAGGCTGACAAAAACCCGCTATAAGCGCCAACAGTGTCGATTTACCTGCACCACTGGGGCCAATCAACGCCAACACATCACCTTTTTCTACTGAGATAGAAAACCGAAACCAATCACTGTGGTAGCGATAATCGACATGATCCATTGTTAACATTATGATTTCTCTCGCTCGTTCGCTACAGGCCCTAACAACGACTCCGTTAAGGTAAATACACCAATACTCAAAATAAACAGCACTAGGGATACTACAGCCGCTGCTTGCAGTTGATAGCTGCCCATCAGCTGATAGAGGTAAAGCGGTAAGGTATTAAAGTTCTGACTTCCAAATAGCGCGATAACGGTAAGATCGCCCATAGAAAGGACAAAACTAATCGAGAAAGCATGCAATATCGGTGCGCGGATTGCTCTCCATTCCATTAACCAAAATCGTCGAATGCCATGCAGTCCTAAACTTTGCCAAAGCAGGTGATATTGCTTGGCTAACCTCAACATTGGCTGATTAAGTGTTTTGATAACATACGGCAGCGCCATCAAAGCATTCACAACGACAACGATCCCAAACGCAAGACTAAACACATTGGTCATTCCGCGAAGCATTAGAAAAGTCGCTGTGCTCAATACCAACGCGGGTGTCACCAAAATAACCGTACCAACAAACTCCACGCCATCCGCACGGCCATAGTGAGACTTTATTCGTAACATTCGTGAACTACTCAATAGCACAATGCCAACCACTAACGCGATACTAGCAGCCATGATTGCCACTTGTAACGAGGTCATAACTGCCGACCAGAACTTGCTATCAGCAAGCACTGACCACAATTTCTCATTCAGTCCACTTGCAACAATGGCAATAAGTGGCGGAATGACCAGCATTAGGGTTGCCATGATCCAAAAGCTATCCCAGCACTTTTTCAACCATGAGTCTTGAGGTTGAATGGTTGGCATGTCGCTATAATTGGTTTTACCCTCCAAGTCTCGACTGAATTTGCCAATAAACAGCACCAGTAATGCGCAAATTAACATTTGCCATAATGCCAGAACCGCTCCGGTTTGTAGGTCAAAATCAAACTTGATCGCTTGATAAATCGCTAGTTCAATCGTAGTGGCTTTCGGACCGCTACCTAACGCCATGACGGTTGCAAAACTGGTAAAACACAACATGAAGACTAAGCCAATAACATGAGGTAAATGTGCTTTTAGTCGTGGCCACTCCACCAATCTAAAACACTGCCAGCTGTTCATTCCCAAGTGCAGTGCTAACTTGCGCTGCTCTAGTGGAACACTTTCTATCGTCACTAAAAGCAAACGAGTTGCAAAAGGCAAATTAAAGAATACGTGTGCCAGCAAAATGCCGTTTAAACCATAGAGGGAAAACGGCATAGAATCGTTCGAAGTAAGCCACCATTGAGCAATAACGCCTTGATTGCCATAAATGGCGACAATGCCAAACACACCAACCAGTACTGGCATCACCAAGGTGGTCGCAAACAATTTGAGCAACCATGATCTTCCCCAAAAATGGCGACGAGAAAACGCATGTGCCACTGGGATAGCAAGCCCTACACTTAGCAACGTTGATAGACTTGCTTGCCAAAAGCTAAATTTGGCTACGTGCTGATAGTATGGGTCCGTAAACAGCAGAGCAATATCAGTCATTGACGAGTAGGAAAGCAGTGTCCACAACGAAGCCAGCACATATATGGCAATGAGCAAAGCAATCACTAAACCTGATTTTGGTATTTGGGTCACAATAACCTCAATGGAGAAGTAGACACGATAACGATTCGTCACACCAGTGAAGCTCTGGTGCAGTATTGGCTTGCCCCTGCTTGTACAGGGGCGATAATCTATAGATTTTCTTAGATGCCAATACTACTTAATCAGCGCAGACTGCCACTCGCGAATCCAAGCCTTACGGTTATTCGCCACTTCATCTGGACTAAATGTCAGCGCCTCACTTGGAATGGTTAAGCTATCAAAACCTTCAGGCAGCTTGCTCTCAACAACAGGATACATCCAGTTGCCTGTAGGGATTTTTGATTGAAAGTCTTCTGAAACGATAAATTGCATAAATTCATCAGCTAACTTTTGCTTGTCACTGCTGGCCACTTTAGCCGCCACTTCCACCTGAGTGTAATGGCCTTCCGAAAAGTCTGCGGCTGCAAATCGCTTATCTTGCTCGGCAATAATATGGTAAGCCGGAGAGGTCGTGTAAGAGAGAACCAAGTCAGACTCTCCCTCGAGGAACATAGAGTACGCTTCCGACCAACCTTTGGTCACAGTTACGGTCTTTTTCGCTAGCTTTTGCCATGCCTCACTGGAGTCATCACCATAAACAGACTTCATCCAAAGTAAGAGTCCTTGACCCGGAGTTGAAGTGCGAGGATCTTGATAAATCACCTTAAGGTCATCACGTTGCTCAACCAACTCTTTCAGGCTTTTCGGTGGATTCTTTACCTTTTCTTTGTTGTAAACAAACGCAAAGTAACCGTAATCGAAAGGAACAAACACATCGTCACTCCAGCCGTTTGGTAACTCAAGCGCAGAAAGATCAGCATTGTGTTTAGCCAACAAGCCAGAGGCTTTAGCTTCACTCATTAAGTTATTATCGAGGCCAAGTACGACATCGGCTTGGGAGCTGGAGCCTTCTAGACGCAGGCGGTTTAGAATCGAGACACCATCATCTAGTGCAACAAAGTTGAGATCGCATCCACATTTAGCTTCAAATGCTTTTTCAATCGCTGGACCAGGGCCCCAATCTGAAGCAAACGAATCATAGGTATAAACGGTAAGTGTGTTCGCCGCAGCGAGTTGAGAGGCACTTAGAAGTGTCGTTGCCAAAGCAAGTTTAGCGAGTTGATGTACTTTCACTGGTTCTATCCTTAGATATATATTTTTATATTATATGATCCAGAAAAAGCCTCCATAGAACGGAGTTCTCATCCCTACGCCAGCATTATCTGGATCAGGTATACGGGTGTCAGGTATTACCTTCTCTCAGCACCACTGCTAGTGCACCCCGTGAGTCACAACCTTTAGAAAGCGAATTGTAACCTTTTCGTCATAGATTCGCCAAATCTATCCCTAAACTTGTTTGATTGATGTGGATTTATCGCTGGTCGTAGCCCCAGCGAGGCACGAGAGTTTGGTCGATACTCATATGGTCAAGCACACGAGCCACAATAAAGTCGACTAAATCCTCAATAGATTCTGGCTGATGATAAAAACCAGGCGCAGCTGGCATGATGGTCACGCCCATTTGCGAAAGTTTGTGCATGTTTTCTAGATGTATGGTTGAAAATGGCGTTTCGCGTACCACTAAGAGAAGTTGACCACGCTCTTTCATTACCACGTCAGCGGCACGTTCAATTAAATTGTCCGACATCCCATGAGCAATCGCAGCCACACTGCCAGCCGAACATGGGCAGACGATCATCTGTTTGGGCGCTGCCGACCCGGAAGCCACTGGTGAAAACCAATCTTCTTTACCACACACTACCAGCTTATCTGGCGAGCAATTCAGTTTTTGTACTAGTGCTTTGTGCGCGGCATCCGGACCGCTCGGCAGTTTAATATTATGTTCAGTCGCCAACACCACTCTCGCAGCGGAAGAGATCAATAAGTACACGGTATAATCTTGAGCTAACAAACACTCAAGGAGGCGCATCCCATAAGGAGCGCCAGATGCACCAGTAAATGCCAGCGTGATCGCTTTCTCTACGGGTTTCATTACGCTAATGCCTCTAATAATTTTTGATGAATACCACCAAAGCCACCATTGCTCATCACCAGAATTTGATCGCCTGGTTGAGCCTGTTCAACAATGGCCTGCACCAGTTCATCAATAGAGTCACTGACTTTGGCTGGTTGCGAGCATGAGTGAGCTATCTCTTCTACTGACCAATCAATATTGTCGGGTTGGAATAAGAACACCGCATCGGCTTGAGTGAGCGATTGCGCTAATGTCTCTTTGTGCACGCCGCGTTTCATGGTGGCACTGCGTGGCTCTAAAACAGCTAGGATTCGCTGCTTGCCGACCTTGTTACGTAAACCGCCTAAAGTCAGTTCAATTGCCGTTGGATGATGGGCAAAATCATCGTATACCGTGACTTGATTCACTTCGCCCTTCAGCTCCAAGCGTCGCTTGGTATTGATAAACTTGCCTAATGCTTCGCACGCAAGATCCGGAGTCACGCCAACATGCCTTGCTCCAGCAATAGCCATCAGGGCGTTATCGACATTATGGTCCCCCACTAGCTCCCACTTAACTTCCCCGACTTTGCTGCCATGTAGGTACACTTCAAAATGCGAACCATCACGCTTTAACTTGTTAGCATGCCAATCCGCATTCTCTCCCGTGTGTTCCACTTCACTCCAACACCCTCTTCCTAGTACGTCACCCAACGCCTTATCTTTACGTGGAGCAAGGATGCGGCCGTTTCCAGGAACAGTGCGAACTAAATGATGAAATTGTCGTTTGATGGCTTCAAGATCGTCAAAAATATCCGCATGATCGAACTCAAGATTGTTCATAATGAGAGTGCGTGGATGGTAGTGAACGAACTTAGAACGTTTGTCAAAAAAAGCACTGTCATACTCATCCGCTTCCACCACGAAAAACATAGATTCACCCAAACGAGCTGACTGACCGAAGTTGCCTAATACCCCACCGACTAAGAAACCCGGTTGATAACCACAATCTTCAAGAATCCAACTTAACATACTGGATGTGGTAGTTTTTCCATGAGTCCCTGAAACAGCCAGCACCCAGCGATCATGCAAAAGAAACTCTTGTAACCACTGTGGGCCAGAAGTGTATTTCAGATTATGGTTAAGCACGTACTCAACGCAAGGGTTGCCACGACTCATCGCATTCCCAATGACGACAAGGTCTGGAGCAGGATCGAGCTGAGCTGGGTCAAACCCTTCGATAATCTCTATGCCTTCCGACTCCAATAATGTGCTCATTGGTGGATAAACGTTAGCATCACTGCCTGTAACTCGGTGTCCCAACTGCTGGGCCAATACCGCAGCGCCTCCCATGAAGGTACCGCAAATACCCAGAATATGAATGTGCATAGTTCGCTCTCTTAACTCTTTGCGTCTAATTTTACGCTATTGTCGCTATATATACCCAAAGCGTGCGTCAAAAGCGAGAAAGTTAGCGGTTAGGGAAATAAATGTGACATTCATCATACAAAACGGAGCGTGTCAGGGTTACTTCATTACCATTAAAAAGTTCTGCCACCTACAATACACATGTGTGTTGATGAATACCCCCAATAAACGCAATCGTTTGGTTGCCACATTTCTCTCACACACTACCCCCAAGAAAATAAGCAGAAAAGTTAAGGATATAACATGTCTGAAATGCGCACCCTTGGCGAATTCATTGTTGAGAAACAAACTGATTTCCCCCACGCTAGCGGTGATTTATCTTCCCTTTTGTCTTCGATTCGACTCGCTGCAAAAATCGTAAACCGAGAAATTAACAAGGCTGGCCTTGCTGATATTACTGGTTCTGTAGGTTCTGAAAACGTTCAAGGTGAAGCCCAACAAAAACTAGATGTCTATGCCAACGACAAATTTAAAGCCGCTTTGGAAGCGCGTGACCAAGTTTGTGGCGTTGCCAGTGAAGAGGAAGATGAGGCAGTAGCCTTTAACAAAGAGCTCAACAAAAATGCCAAATACGTTGTACTAATGGACCCACTTGATGGTTCATCGAACATTGATGTCAATGTATCAGTAGGTACCATCTTCTCTATCTATCGTCGCGTTTCACCGGTTGGGACTCCTCCGACTCAAGAAGACTTCCTACAACCGGGCAACAAGCAAGTTGCAGCGGGCTATGTAGTGTACGGCTCGTCGACTATGTTGGTTTATACCACGGGTAAAGGCGTAAACGGATTTACTTACGACCCATCGATCGGTACCTTCTGCCTATCTCATGAAAATATGATGATCCCTAAAGATGGCACCATCTATTCTATTAACGAGGGCAACTATATTCGCTTCCCTATGGGTGTGAAAAAGTATATCAAGTACTGCCAAGAGAATGTGCCAGAAGAGAAGCGTCCATACACGTCTCGCTACATTGGCTCCTTGGTATCTGACTTCCACCGCAACCTGCTTAAGGGCGGCATCTACTTGTACCCAAGCACGCAAAGTCACCCAAATGGTAAACTGCGCCTACTGTATGAGTGCAACCCAATGGCTTTCATCATGGAGCAAGCAGGCGGCTTAGCATCGGATGGCACTCAACGTATCATGGATATCAAGCCTACCGAGCTTCACCAGCGAGTCCCATTCTTCGTCGGCTCAAGCCGAATGGTTGAAAAAGTCGAGTCTTTCCTAGAAGAATATAAAGACCAATAACTTCGAAGTGCCTCTCAATAGAGGCACTTTTTGTTTTAAAACTAACCAAGTATACTCTTTGTAAACGATTCGTGTTTCAGCCCTCTATTTCCTCCTTAAAGGAATAATGAATACAGAAAAGGAAAGTCAAAATGAGCTTAAACAATGTCCCTGCAGGTAAATCATTACCTGATGATATCTATGTAGTGATTGAAATCCCGGCTAACGCCGATCCAATTAAGTACGAAGTCGACAAAGACTCTGGTGCTGTTTTCGTTGACCGCTTTATGTCAGCACCTATGTTCTACCCATGTAACTATGGTTACGTAAACGAAACGCTTTCTCTTGACGGTGATCCGGTTGACGTGTTGGTACCGACACCTTATCCGTTAATGCCTGGTTCAGTAATTCGTTGCCGTCCAGTAGGCGTACTTAAGATGACCGACGAATCTGGTGAAGATGCAAAAGTCTTTGCCGTACCTCATAGCAAGCTTTCTAAAGAGTACGACCACATTCAAGATGTAGGTGATATCCCAGAGCTACTCAAAGCTCAGATCACGCAGTTCTTTGAGCGCTATAAAGAACTCGAAGCGGGTAAGTGGGTCAAAGTCGATGGCTGGGCCGATGTTCAAGCGGCAAGAGAAGAGATTGAAACTTCCTTTGAGCGCGCTAAGTCGAAATAACGCTCGCTGAATACATGAAAAAGCTCTCTAAATTAGAGAGCTTTTTGCTTGGGCTTAGAGTAAAGGAGCTAATAGCCGTAGCGGCCACGAGAAGCTTTGCCATTGTTATACCAGGTTCGAAAAGTTGGTTTGATATCATCACAGATGCCACGATACATTTCCCCCCGCTTTCCCAGAATGCTTGGGTCTTGTTGACAGTATGCGATACGACCTTCCTCATAGCCGTTAGAATAGGCCTGGTATAAATCTTCCGTGAAATCTATGGTAGTTGAAGATTGTAACTGTTGAACTGACAGTTTCTCATACCCTATAAGAGCTTGCTCCTGACCGTACTGCTGCCAGTCTTGAGGCATAACAGAAGTAAGAGAAATTTGTTGAGCACAACCCGACATGATTAGTAAGCCAATGATGAATAACAGCCTCATACGATCCCCCCAGCACTAATTGCTAGCGCTTAGCGCGAGCATTTTTACCACGCCAATACTCATCGAGATACATTCGGTCTACATCGTTACAAATACCGTAATAGATTTTACCATTTCGCCCTAGGACAAACGGATCTTGTTTACAGTATTCACTCTTACCTTCTTGATATCCTTTGAGATACGCTTTGTATTGACTAGCTGTGACGTCAGGCACTTTAGAGCGTAGCTTCGTTTCAGGTTCAACAATATAGCCCTTAAACGCCCATTGCTCGCCAAACTGTTGCCAGCTCATATCACTCTTGTCAGTGGGAGGCTGTAGTTGGACACAACCCGCTAACAGCCCTCCAATTATTAACAACAACCAAGGCCTCATATTACCCTCTCTATTCCGCTTTTTACTTCATAAGTATACGAGAAAAAGCGCGAATCGATTACGTTGTGCGGCGGCGCAGCAACGGCTCGTGTTAATCCACTTCAAACTGATACAGGAAGGTTACAGAGCTATAAAGCCCAGACACCGCTTCAACGTAAAAGTCTTCAATGATTCGATAGCGTATGGTGAATTCACCAAGGGAGTTAAAAATACCTACCCCATATTTCACTTGTAGCCCTGGCAGAACATACCCACTCACGGTTACTTGAGAGTCATTACCACTACCTGCAGTATCAAGCTGTAAGTCTTGTACACCAAAAGCTTGGCCAATATCGCCGACCACTTTACCACTGCGAGCTAAACTCAAACCAATCAAGGTCGTGGTTAGTGCATTACCACCTGTTTCGCCATCAATATCTTGGCCACGTAACAAGTAAGAAAGGGCATTTGCTTGTGGCATAGTTGGATCAGAGAAAATCTCGATTTTAGGCTCTGATGCCAAACCGGTTACTTTTACCCCAGCTTTAACATCATCAGCTGTGGTCTCTGGGTTTCGTATCGCGGTAATATTGACGTAAGGCTGATCAACAGGCCCAGTCATTAGGATTTTACCTTCTTCAATCAACAAGTCTTGACCAAATGAAGTATACGAACCGTTGATGATATTGACTTCACCTTGAACAAATGGCCCTTTATCTTTTTGGGAAACTTGTAATCGCCCTCTTAAGTCACCCTTTAAGCCAAATGCAGATACACGAAAATCATTACCGATGTTAATCACAACATCACTTTCGATATTGAAAGGAACCACTGCTTCTTTGTCGATAGGCGTCATATCAGGGTTGAGTAGTACTTGGTCACTGGATACCGACACTGCACTCTGGGGCAGTTCCTCAACCAAAATTCGTCCCCAGGGCAAGCCTATCGTACCCGTTACTTTCGCCAGTTGTGGGTTGGCCTCGATGGTCATATCCGGGACAACCTTAACTTTCACCATCGGTGGCACTTCGACATTCAACTCATCGGCAAACACTCTCAATTTGGTGCGCCATGCATTGAGATCCTGCCAATTACCCTCACCGGATAATTGCAGTTCGCCATCATCAGTCTGAATTTTCGCATCTAAGTTGGCGTCATAGCCATTGAAAGCAATGTTCACACCACCCGACTTCACTTGAATTGGCGAAATGTCACCTTGAAGGGAAAGATCCGAAATGGAAAAGTCACCAAACAACTGTGGATGTAGAGCATCCCCTTTAATTTTGATGTTTGAATCAAGGTTCGCTTTGAGCTTATTGAACTCACCAATAACAGGCTGCAGGAAGTCCAAGTTAAACGTAGAAAGGTTAACCTCACCCTCTATCTTTTTGTTGTCCGCAAGCACATCCGGTAAGGTCACTTGACCAGAAAGATCGCCGTTATCTGTTACGTCCACTAACCAACTGGCTTCGAGCTTATCATCCGCTAAATTCGCCGATACATTCACCTTATCCCAACCTATAACAAGAGGGGCTTCTAGTGTTTGCGTGACCTTACCCTTAGGCAGGCTCACATCCAGCTTCACTTGCGGAGCAGCCTCTGGTGCCCATTTGGCCCACACCGTCACATTGGCGGTCCCTTCTACATTGGTATTTTTAGGAATGTAAGCATCAAGCTGTTTAAAGTTGAAATTCTTCACGGTGACTAAAGCTTCACCTGACGTCCCAGCTTGGATATCTTTTTCCAAACACACTTTCGAGTCAGCTTGCGCCCAACAGTGCGCCGAGACATCTGCCACTTGTTTATCGATATCCACTTTGATATCGATAGGATCCACTAAATCAAGCGGCCCTTGTTCTGACTCTAAATGAACATCAGCAAGCCTCCCAGTCCAAACAAGACTCGGCTTATCCTGAAGAGAACCGTCTAAGTCAATCTTTGCAGACAGGAGGTTGGAAACAAGATCCAATGACAGTGTATGGCTTGCTTGGGTACCACTTAAGGCGAGATCCACACTCTCGACAACCTGTTCTTGATAAGTAATCCCAGAAGCCTTTAAAGAGAGTTTCGCCTGAGCTTGCTCAAGAGGTAAGGGTTTCGCCGTACCGGACAAAGATAGGCTATCGATACTGGCTTCTTGCTTCCATTTTACCTTTTCTACTTTTAGGTCGGTGGCGATATCAGGTTCTAGCATCGCCCCTTTAATGCCCACAGTCCCCTTCAGAAGGCCTGTGAGATCCGGAACCGATTTTGCCAAGTCAGGAAAATCGATGCGAACATCCATATTCCAGTCCTTATCGAGCGCTCCTTTTGCACTTAGTTGGTTTGGGCCATGAGCGACTGACAGCCCTTCAGTTCTAACTTTATACTTGCCCTTGCCCGAAGTATCTGCAGCTTCTAGCTGCCCTTTAACATTTAGAGGGTAATTACGAAGTACACCAACAATGTCGAGGGTAGGAACCGACACATCCCAGCCACCAGCTTCTGTAAGTTGGCCGCTGGTGACAATGTGGCCACTAATGTCACCTTCTGCCTCCGGCCATTGAAGACCTGGTTGAATGTGCGTAAGGTTAATATCCCCTTTCCAGTTTATCGGCGACTCCCAGTTCGCCATAACCTGACCAGTAATGTTGCCACCTAAGCTATCAATAGAGAGCTCACTTAGGTCAATTTGCTTCAAGTCACCCTTACCAATCAACTGGACTGCCACATCTGGAATGTCCTTACCTGATGCTTGAGCGTTTAGAGCAACGTCATACCCTTCCAATGAGCCTTTCGCTTTCAAGCTTTCAATAGCAACTTGATAATCACTTTTACCGGTTAATGGCCACGTCGCTTTTGCATCACTGATCGTGGCATCAAACGGAAGTGTTGGTTCCAGTGGCTGCAACTCTCCATTTAAAGCACCAGTGATTAGCCCGGAAAACTGACTATCTAGAGATAGCTTTTCAACGCTTCCTTTAGCCTCTAGTTGTAACCTCTGACCCGCCAAATCTGTTTGTTTGAGATGAGCCGTAAGGAACAGGTCTAATGGGTAGCCCTGATTTAAGGTGATATCTCCATTAAGAAGGGCATCCACTTGCGGCATGTCTAGCTGCAGTTTATCTACATGAACATCGTGTTCACCTGCTCGGCCCACCAACTGCAAATTATTGACAATGACAGGTTCATCTTGCTCAAGTTTAAAGTCTTGAATTTCGATTCCCGCAATATTAACGAAGAGCGGAATTAACACTTCTGGCAGCTCAATGGCCTGAGGCTTGTTCTCCTGTTGAGGCTCTTGTGGTTCTGCACTGGTCTCATCCGACGGCGCTAACGCTACTCTCGGTGATTTTAGCAAGGTATCACCGACCGTGAGTTTAGAACCGGTCATTGCAAGAGACGTAGAAAAGACATCCCAATTCACTTTAGTGCCTAAGATATCCAAATTGATATCACTAAAGTTCACCTTACCGATCGCAATTGGAATGGGTGTTGAGATTGACGTTAGCGGCTCACTTGGCTCGGTAGAAGGCTCACTTGGTGCAATTTCAGGCATCGAAAAGTTCAAACCCGTTATCGCCAGTTCATTAATACATACCCTAGGATCGCTCAAGCAGTTGAGATCAACGGCCAACGTCAATGACTGAGCGTTAAGATCAATATGGAGACTCTCGTCGACAAAACTGACTTGGTTAAGGGTAAACCTAGGGAATAGTGAGCCCTTGGCTTCCGACACCTGTAACTGAGGCAGCGCTTTGTTTACTCCCCAAAGAATGCTGTTCAACCCAGCATTAGTGAACATAGCGAAGGCCAGCGTTGCCACGATAAGTAGTATCAACGTCACAAAGCCGAT
Source organism: Vibrio sp. McD22-P3 (assembly GCF_021568915.1). Lineage (NCBI taxonomy): Bacteria > Pseudomonadati > Pseudomonadota > Gammaproteobacteria > Vibrionales > Vibrionaceae > Vibrio > Vibrio sp. McD22-P3. Next base: position 34,452 of record NZ_JAKGTN010000023.1, on the reverse strand, counting down.
AGAGACCCACTTGGTCAATCGCCAAACTTTTAACATCATAATTCTGGCCCTAAACTAAAGTGAATACGCCATTCTGCTTGCGGTTTCTGATCTAACCCCTTCGCATAATCAAATTTCACTGGACCAACAGGCGACACCCAGCGAATACCGAAACCGGCACCACGTTTCCACTCTGGACTATCATTAAATGCATCACCAACATCGAAAAACGTCGCTGCCCACCAATTTCCAGTAATACGATATTGATACTCTAGTGTACTGGTCGCCAAGTATTGGCCACCGGTCTTATTACCGACATCATCCTGAGGAGAAATACTCTCATAGTCGTAACCTCGGATACTGTTATCACCACCCGCATAGAATCGTAGTGACGGTGATAACTTAGAAGGGTCACTAGCAATGTTGGCACCAACATCCACTTTAAAAATACCACGATGATTTTCACCAATACTGGAAATCCATGTGGACGTTCCACGCATGCGGAACACGGAAGTTTCTGAGAGAGCGCGCTCGTCGCCGACTTCAAACATGATGGTCTGTTTGTTACCACTCATCGGCAGTACACCACCTCGAGACACCACTCGTGAATACGATAGGCCAGGTAAGACGAACTGACCTAACTCACCTTGCGTATTGAACTCGTAGTTCTCCACCAAATAACGTAGATAAGCGGTGCGATGCCAACCGCTATCGAGCACCCAGTGACGCTCGAAGGCCAAGTTGGATTCCAAAGTCTTTTTATCACTTCGGTTTACGTTTTTTAGACCATATTGAATGAGATAGTAATCTTTCAGCACATCATCCAAAGGAATCTTGTAGCTTGCGGTCACCTGTTGTTCAGGAATAGAGAGATCAAGACTGGTATTAAAGCTGTGGCCATGTTCGTTCAGCCATGGTTTTTTCCACTTGAACTTAACTTTTGCCCCCACATCAGTGGAATAACCAAGACCCGTTTCAAATTGGTTTTTTACTTGCGGGGCCAATGACACCTTCATAGGTAACTCTCGGCCTTTACCTACTTGCGATAAGTCAGGCTCAACGAATACCGATGAAAACCATTCGGTATTAGATAAGTTCTGGTTATGGATACCGACTTTAGAGGCAAGATAATCATCCCCTGTTTTATATGGTTGTAATGATTCTACTTTTTGAATATCGATCTGACTGCCGGTGATGGTGGTTTTGCCAAATTGATAGCGAATACCACTATCGTAATGCAATCGAATAAAAGCTTGGTTAAGTTCAGGGACCACTTCGAGTCGGCTCAGCACATATCCGCCATCGAAGTAACCTTTTTGCAAAGCAAGATTACGAATACTTGATTTCATCGCATCGTATTGGCTGTGGTTTAAAATGACACCTTCTTTAAGAGGCGTCAGTCGGATAAGACGCAGAAAATCTTCATCGCTCTTCGCTTCACCAGAGATATCAATATCAACCAATTTGATTCTCGTCGGCTCACCTGCATTGACGTTTACAATCAGCTCAGAGTCCTTATCGTCCACGGAGAACTCGATACGGGCATTGTAATAACCCACCGCATTCAGGGCTGTATTGATTTCTTTGGTTAGGCGAGATTGAAATCGAAGTGACGTTGAGTATTCACTGGGCTCAATAGCGGATATGTAGGCATCAACATTATCCTTCAATGCACCACTTAAACCATTAATATCCAATGACACACCATCTTTTGCCATCGCTAAACTCGATGACAGCAACAGAATTAGCGGTGGTAATACTCTCTTTATCATGCTTTATTGTTGAGACTGTGATTCGTTGTTTTTGTATTGAACTGGAATGATAACCCCGATCAATTTAGAAGTCTGTAGTCACCACCCACATGATGACAGATTAGCGTTATTTTATTGATGGTTTTCAGAAACTTCGTACACCCAATAATAGTCCAAAAAGGAGCCTATGATGCGTAAAACGGAAATGATATCAGCAGACCAAGCTCTACCGGGGCGTGACCATGCCATCGCAAAAATGGAGCCACACTTCATCAATCAATCTGACCTCAATGCTTCACTTCAAGAGCATCAACAGTCTGTCGTTATCGGTCTTGGTTGCTTTTGGGGAGCTGAGCGTGTGTTTTGGCAGCTGGACGGTGTTGTCTCGACTTCCGTCGGCTATGCAGGTGGCTACACGCCAAATCCGACCTATGAAGAGGTTTGTTCTGGAAATACAGGGCATACTGAAGTGGTGCGTGTTGTATTCGACAGTCGGGTAACCTCTTTGACAGACATACTCAAAGTCTTTTGGGAGAAACACGACCCAACGCAAGGGATGCGTCAAGGGAACGATATTGGTACTCAGTACCGCTCTGCTATTTATGTTGATGATGAGCAACAGCTTTTGACGGCGCAACAGACTCAGCAGCAATACCAACAGGCACTTGGCGATACTTCCATCACAACGGAAATTGCCTTACTCAATCACTACTACCTTGCTGAGGTATACCACCAGCAATATCTCGCTAAGAACCCTAATGGGTATTGTGGAATTGGTGGTACAGGCGTCTGTTTTCCTCCTCAATAACAAGACGGTGCACAACAAAAAACGCTCTTGGTTTCACACCAAGAGCGTTTCTAAAAATTCTATTGATATAGTGTGTTCTACATCGCGAGCGCAGCGATCTCGATGTTAATTTCTTTAAATGCATCGAGCTTTTGTTTGTCACCGACTTCTGGTAGTAACACTTTGCCGTTATCGAACCGAAACACCCCGATACCCGCAATGAAAAACTGTCCCTTAAAAAGCGTTTTAACAAATTTAGCAATTTGTCTCGGACGATAAACCGTAAACTTTCGCAGCATAACCTAACCTCAATATCCGTTTGAGTACAACCATCATGTTCTCGCTTTATGCGAGTGTTGTCGCAATATTTTTTGCGCTCGTGACAAGTATACAGCATATTTATTCGTTCACAAAAGATAAATTAACATCTTTGCAACAAACTATAAATTACTGTTATGCTTGGTATGATTTTATCAAGTAAAGGACATCTCTTGGTCAAATCGCACCAATAACATTGTGGTAATTCCTAGGTTAACCTATGGTATACCGCTCAACACAAAGTAATGGAAACAATTACAATGAAACTAAAGCCTCTCCTAACAATAGCAATGCTGTGTTTACCCACTCTTGCTATGGCCACGAATTTACAAGTTGGTGGCAACGCACGCTCAATATCTGTGAAGGATCATGGTGAGCTTATTCTCAACAATGACGCAATTACTTACCAAGCGTGGAGCAGTAACGATATGCTTGGCAAAGTACGAGTTATTCAAGCCATCGCTGGCCGCAGTAGCTCAAAAGAGATGAATGCCCCACTAATGAAAGCCATTACGGATGCGAAATTTCCAGAAGACAGCTACCAAACCACGACGATCATCAACCAAGATGATGCAATGTGGGGCACAAGCTCCTTTGTCAAATCTTCAGCTGAAGACAGCAAGCAAGAATTCCCATGGTCATCCATGGTGCTCGATAAACACGGCCTAGTCGCCAACGCATGGCAACTCAAAGAAGATAATTCAGCAATTATCGTTCAAGATAAGCAAGGCAAGATTCTGTATGTTAAAGAAGGCGCTTTAACAGATAGTGAGGTTCAAGAAGTACTGACGATGATCAGCGATAACCTATAACCTCTCGCTATGTTGAAATCATAATGGGAGCAAAGTCGCTCCCATTGTTTTTTTCCTGTTAGAAACCCAAAGCGGACCATTGTTTACGTTGGTAAATATTTTGATTTGTTATAACATAACAAATCAAAATTAAACGAGAACAAGTCGCATGTCGCTGATTCAACTGATGAAAACAGGTTCTAAGCTAAGAGCTGCATTGTGCTTAAGCTTGCTGCTGCTTGCTCTCAATGCCCTATCCATCGAGCACAGCTACGATTCTCACATCGACCACCAGGAACATCATTGCCCTTTATTTACCAAAGGCACCCATTCACTTCCCGTCAGTCTTTTCCATGCAGCGTCAGTGGTTGTTTCTCATTCCAGATTGATCAATATAGATAATAGTGTCTGCCATTCAAAGCCGGAGTGCATCAGTGCACGCTCGCCGCCTTTGCTTACCTAGACTCACTAAAATCATCTATTGTTATCACAGACTAAAATTTAAGGAATACCAATGAAACTCAAGATGACTCTATTAGCTGGACTCGTAGTCTCCCAATTTGCAGTGGCAGAAGAAAACTTCCGACAACACGATGCCCACGTTCACGGCCATGTCGAGTTTAATATTGCTCAAGATGGACAAGACCTTTTGGTGGAGATTACAGCTCCTGGCGCGGATGTAGTCGGCTTCGAGCATGCCCCGAAAACTGACGCAGAAAAAGCGGCGCTTACCAAAGCCAAGGCGACACTTAACGACGTAAATAACCTACTGATCCTACCTAAGGCTGCTGGATGCCAACTCGTGGATGCTGATATTGATAATACGCTAGAGTCACATCAAGGTCATGATGACCACGATGACCATCACAATCATGATGATCATAAAGGTCACGACGACCACCACGATCATGACCATGACGGACACGATGATCATAAGGGCCATGACGACCATCATGACCATAAAGAACACGATGATCACAAAGGTCATGACAACCACGACCACGACCACGACCACGACCACGACCACGACCACGACCACGACCACGACCACCATGATGGACATGGCGAGTTCAACGTGCAATACCAATTTACCTGTAGTGATTTCAGTAAGTTAAACCAAATTGACACAAAATGGTTTAGCTACTTCCCTGCAACTGAAAAAGTCTCTGTTAACCTGTTAACGGACACTGCACAATCTGCAACTGAACTAACCTCTGGCAACACTGTCATTAAACTGTAAGCATCTCGCCCTAAGAAGTAGCTTTGCTCTCTTAGGGCATCTTCTTGGATAAGAGGACATTATGGCTAGAGTAATCGAACTCACCGATCTCACTTTCAAATGGCACCCAGAACAAGCCCCCACACTCGATATTCCTTCACTAACTGTAGAACAGGGTGAACATCTATTCTTAAAAGGACCAAGTGGCTGCGGGAAATCAACCTTATTGGGGCTACTCACTGGTATCAATACAGCAACTTCAGGCAATGTTGTCGCTCTGGGACAGTCACTACAATCATTATCTGCCAGTGCAAGAGATAAATTTAGGGCGGATCATATCGGTTATATATTCCAACAGTTTAACCTGCTGCCGTATCTCTCTGTCATTGATAACGTCACCTTACCTTGCCGGTTTTCTCAAGTCAGAAAAAACAAGGTAGCGGGCCCTTTAGAGCAAGAAGCCAAGCGGCTTCTCGAACACTTAAGGCTGCCTTCACACCTTCTCAACAAACCAGTGATTGAGCTCAGTATCGGTCAACAACAACGTGTGGCCGCCGCACGTGCCTTAATTGGTCAGCCTGAATTTCTTATTGCCGATGAGCCAACTTCGGCTTTGGATCACGATAACCGAGAAGCTTTTATCGAATTACTTATGGAACAAGCTAACCAAGCTCATTCCACGCTGATCTTTGTCAGTCACGACCCGACGCTCGAATCCCTATTTACGCGAAGCGAAAATTTACTGGATATCAACCAAGCGAGAGCATTATGAGTATTACATTGAAACTAGCTTGGAAAAGTCTTCTCAACCGAAAAACCACCGCATTATTAACCGTTATGACGGTGGCTATTTCGGTTATTCTTCTCATGGGTGTTGAACGTATTCGAACTCAAGCAAAAAGCAGTTTTGCCAACACGATTTCAGGCACAGACCTCATCGTCGGCGGTCGTTCTGGCCAAGTGAACCTGCTGCTCTACTCTGTCTTTCGTATTGGTAATGCCACCAATAATATCGATTGGAAAAGCTATGAAGAGTTTAGCCAACATCGCGCTGTTGACTGGGCAATTCCCATTTCTCTTGGAGACTCACACAAAGGTTTTCGAGTCATGGGAACTAATCATAGCTATTTCGAGCACTACCAATATGGACAGAAGCAACATTTAAGCTTCTCTTCAGGCCATGAATTTAATGGGCTATTTGAAACCGTGCTGGGCTCCGATGTTGCCAAATCCCTAGGCTATGATATTGGCAGTGAAATCATTATTGCGCACGGCATCAGCGATGTCGGCTTTAGCCGTCATGAAAACCTCCCTTTCAAAGTGGTCGGTATACTCGCCCCTACAGGGACACCAGTCGATAAAACCGTTCATGTTTCTCTTGAAGCAATTGAAGCGATACATGTTGGTTGGGAATCTGGTGCAAATCTGGGTAACACACCAAGCAAAGAACAGCTGGAACAGATTGACTTCCAACCTAAGCAAATCACGGCCATGTTGATAGGTCTTAAGAGCAAGATTCAGACCTTCGCTCTACAAAGACAGATTAATACCTATAAGCAAGAGCCACTAAGCGCCATTCTTCCAGGTGTCGCCTTGCATGAATTATGGGGCATGATGAGCGTGGCTGAACAAGCGTTGCTTATCGTCTCTATTTTTGTTGTCGTCGCAGGTTTGATGGGAATGCTCTCAAGCTTACTGACTAGTTTACAAGAGAGACGAAGAGAGATGGCGATACTACGTGCCATGGGAGCTAGACCACGACACGTGTTCACCTTGTTGGTCAGTGAGGCCACCGTTCTAACTTCTGTCGGTATCATTTGCGGTATTGGTGGCATGTATGCCATGCTAGCGGTCGCTGCGCCAATCATCACTGCAAACTACGGTATCAATATTGCGCTAACCGCAATTACTGCTCATGAGTGGATGTTGCTAGGGTTTGTTCAAATCGCAGGAATGATCATTGGATTCTTCCCTGCACTGCGCGCGTACCGACAATCATTAAGCGATGGCATGACCATCCGAATTTAGCGAGATTGACATGAAAATACTGCCTAAACTCGTTGGCATTCTATTATTAACGATAAGCATGCTAACGCCACATATGGCGTTAGCACAGGATGAATCAGATCTATTAAAACTCGACTGGATCGATTTGATCCCCGAGAAAGAACGCAACCAGTTTGATGCGATGGGCATGCCTGCCATTGATCACTCTGGCGGTGTAATGGAGCAATCAAAATTGGGCTCTGTCCGACAAGAGCTTAATGGCAGTATGGTCAAGATCCCTGGCTTTGTTATTCCACTTGAAGGCGATGAAGACATGGTGACTGAATTTCTATTGGTTCCTTACTTTGGCGCCTGTATTCACGTACCACCACCGCCACCAAACCAAATCATTTATGTAAAGTTTAAAGAAGGTGCACCTGTACATCGTTTGTGGGATGTTATTTACGTGGTAGGAACATTGAAGACGGAAACCATCAATTCTGAGCTCGCTGAAACTGCCTATCTGATTGATGGAATCCGTATTGAAGATTATGACGATGGTTAGAATGCACGCTGAATAGCGTAGAGGCGTTAAAAGTAAACATTTCGTTAACAGTGCTAGCTTGTCATATTGCCAATCAATCTTCTACTTAGCTGATGAAAGTAGATAGATAAGCTAGCACTCCGAGATAAACACATAGCAATAATGCTACCGAAACGTGTTTTTTAACTCTATTCTCTCCTGAGTGACTCATAAAGCCCTCCTTAGTTACACCTCAAATTTAACAAAAATTTATCATTTATCCCAGCATTTTTTACAATATGATGGCCGTTATTGTTAATTCGGAAAATAGCTCACATAAATAGAACTAGTCAGCACCATAAAATATCGCTAAATTGATGATCAATCGTACAATTTTACTGCCTATCTTGAATTCGTTTTTATGAGCAAATTACCTGTCGATCAGCAATCACAAACTACCGAGCCAAACACGCAGAACGAACAGGCTCACAAAAAAAGCCACCATATGAAGGACAGTGGCAGCAGAATACGTGCTATTGCTCAAGCACATAGTTTGGACGCATTGATTGCAGAGGAAACCCCAAGTAAAAGCCTATTTGAACGCGCCATGTTGCGCGAAAAGCAGAGTAAAGAGCAGCGACAAAAGAACTTAGAACAAATTGTGAAAGCCGCACTGACATCGTGCAAGAATGAAGTGGCAGGAGAGCCAGACTTTGACTGGCTGGTGCGTTATTTCGACATGGCTAAGGAAATTCACAACAGCTCAATGCAAAAGCTATGGGCACAGGTGCTAAAACGGGAAGTGACCAATCCTGGTTCAACTTCGATGAAAGCTCTAAAAACCCTTAGAGACATGACGCCAAAAGAAGCACAAACTCTACAACGCGCTGCTTCTTTGGCTTGCAGTTTTGGTACCGATACTAGCCGAAAACTACTGCTTGGTATTCGCCATCAGGCAGGGTTATTTAGCTTTTCTAAACGCGAAAGCCTTGATGAACTAAGCCTAGGTGAATTTCAATTTCCCTATTCCAGCCTGTTATTACTTGTTGAGCTTGGCATCCTGCTCGCCACCGAATTAGAGTCCGGGGAAATCACCAAAGAGCCCGCACTTAAGCTCAGTTATCAAGGTAAAGAAATGACGTTGCAGCCAAAGCATAAAGGCATCACGTTAACCTACTACCGATTTACCCCAACGGGTAACGAGTTGTGCCAATTGCTTGGAAACCGTAGCAATAACCAGTACCGCGATAAACTACTAGAGTTACTGAATAGAAAGTTCATTGTGAAGGGTGACACGGCCAACTCGTTTCATCATACGGTTTAGCTAATGATACTTCGCTCAGTCAGTGCCTGAATACACTGTTCAACCAGTTCCTCAACTTTATATGCGTCGGCATTTAAATGAATTTCTGGTTCGATGGGTTGTTCATATTCAGAATCTATCCCGGTGAAATTCTTGATTTCTCCCGCTCGTGCTTTCTTGTATAACCCTTTAGGATCCCGCGCTTCACAAACCGCCAAGCTCGCATCAACAAAGACTTCCAAGAATTCGCCTTGAGGTAATAGCGCACGCACCAAAGCTCGCTCTTCTCGGTGAGGAGAGATAAAGGCCGAGAGCACGATAAGACCCGCGTCCGCCATCAATTTTGTTAGCTCACCAACTCTTCGAATGTTCTCTCGTCTATCTTGCTGAGAAAAGCCTAGGTCTCGACAGAGCCCGTGTCGCACATTATCGCCATCTAGCAAATAAGTGTGATAACCACGTTGCGTAAGTTCAGTTTCCAGAGCACCTGCCACCGTTGATTTTCCAGCACCGGAAAGCCCCGTAAACCACAATACTACTGGCTGCTGTTTTTTTAAGGTTGCACGCTCTGACTTGGTTACCTGATGCTGATGCCAAATAACGTTTTCATCTTTGTTTATTTCGGCGCTTGCCAGTGCACTATTTGACATAGTAAGTCCTTGTAAAAATACTTAAAACGGAAAGAAATAGGGAATAAGTGCCAATACCAAAACGGAATAGACAATAGAGATAGGTATCCCAATTCTCATGTAATCTTTCAGTTGGTAATTACCAACGCTAAAAACCAGTAGATTAGTCTGATAACCATAAGGAGAGATAAAACTCGCGCTCGCACCAAACAGCACAGCCATTATGAAAGGCATGGGATCAACGCCGTAGCCGACTGCCATACTGTAGCCAATGGGAAACGCCAATGCCGCGGCAGCATTATTGGTCACCAATTCGGTTAGAATAAGTGTCACTAAGTAAGTGGCCACTAATGCTCCAAATACGCCCCAACCATTGAATAGCTCGATAAACATCGCCCCCATGCGCTCAGAGAGGCCAGTAGATATCATCAACTGCGCGATAGACAACGCAGAACCAACAATCACCACAATGTCGACCGGAAAGCGACGTCTTAGCTCGCCGATATTAACGATGCCAAAGGCCAGAACGGCGATTAGATACAGTGCTAACCCCTTAATTATGGGGAGAGTGTGAGTGAGTGCTAACGCAATCACAGCAACAAAACCAAGCAGCACATAACTCGACTTAGCAAAATCAAGTTTGGCACTGGAATCTAAGTCATTAACCAGCACAAACTCTTTTCGATGCTGGCGACGTGCTTGTTCGAACCCTTTACCGGGTGCCAACACCAATGTATCTCCGGCCTGTAAGATAATATTGCCAAGACCACCTTCTAGTCGTTCATGACCACGCCTAATCGCCACCACAACAGCATCAAAACGGTCACGAAAATGGCTCGATTTAAGCGTGTTATTACAGAAGGTCGCCGATGAGCTGACCACCACTTCCAATAGGTTCTGTCCGTTGAGATGGTGCTGTCCGAAAAACGTCAAACCCTGAATTTCTTGAAGAGTAGCAACACTTTCCACATCACCACAAAACAGCAGACGATCCTTAGCTTGAAGGACAAAGTTAGGGTCCACTGAAGCCAGAGTTTTACCATCTCGTACCACTTCGGCCAAAAACAACTTTCGTAATGCCCTGAGATTGTTCTCTGCGATACTTCGTCCCACTAGTGGTGAGCCAGGCTCCACTCTAGCTTCCAAAAAGTAGGGCAAATCATCTTGATTCGCGTCATCATAATTGGGCAGAAGATAACTTAATGGAATCAGTACCAGTACTCCACCTACTAAGACACTAAGTCCTATCCAAGTGGGTGCAAAAAAGTCCAAACTTGGTAAGCCCACATCTTCAACGAAGCTATTGATTATAAGGTTGGTAGAAGTACCAATTAGCGTCAGTGTACCTCCAAGGATAGCCGCATAAGATAAAGGAATAAGCAGCTTTGAAGGGGCATGACGCTGGTTGCGCTTAATAGCGCCAATTAATGACACAACAACAGCGGTATTGTTGGTAAAAGAAGAGAGCAAAGCAGTAGAAACCCCAAGCTTTGCCACTACAGAGCCTAAACGGCCTGTAGCAATGGAACGACTAACCCAACTGATCAATCGAGTTTTTTCTAACGCCGCAGACGAGAGAATCAGTAGCACCAAAGTTAATAGCGACGAATTAGTAAAATTGGTCGCTATTGCATTAAGCTCTAACATACCGGAAATAAACGCGATAAACGCAGCACCAGCAAAGATAAGGCTCGGTTTTATCTGGGTCGCGATCAAGCAAGCAATGATAGACATCAACAGTGCTAGCACTACTCCTTGTTCCCACATATCCTTCTCCCTACTGCTTAATGCTACGTTACATTGATTTCACGTCACAATGGTTCCAACTAACTAAGACGTTAGATATTGGCATCCCACTCAGGGAAGTGCTTCATAATGAGTGCTTTCAGTTCTTTCTCAAATGCCCCCATGCGCTCTTGAGGTGAACGTTGTTCTTCAGCTAATGCTTCACGAACCAAGCCTGCACCTACTGTGACATTAGTGAGTCGGTCGATAACAATAAAACCACCGGTATCTTGCACCGCATCATAACTATCTACCGCAACCGACTCTGTAAGTGACCACTCACATAAACCAATACCGTTGAGAGGCAAAGCGTCAGTATCAAAAGACTTCAGTGTATTAATGTCATATTGATGACGAACACCTTCTAGCTGGCCCTGAGTTTTCTTACCTGCAATCTTGATGTCATAGCTTTTACCTGCAGCCAAAGGCTCATCAGTCATCCAAACCACATCAGCAAGCAGACGATTTGACGACACCACTTTCGCGTCTTGTTTTACAATCAAGTCACCGCGACTAATATCGATCTCATCACTTAAAGTCAGCGTTACTGCTTGACCAGCAAATGCGCGAGGCAAATCACCATCGAACGTCACAATACGTTCTACACGTGATGTTTTCCCAGAAGGTAGTGCTTTGATTTCATCGCCAACCTGTATTTCGCCTGAACCAATGGTGCCAGCAAAACCGCGAAAATCGAGGTTAGGTCTATTCACATATTGCACTGGGAATCGGAAATCTCCATTCTGCTTCTCTTGGTCGATATCGACTTTTTCTAGCAGATCAAGCAGTGGCTCTCCTTGATACCAATCCATGTTGTTGCTCAAGTCGACCACGTTATCGCCTTCTAGAGCAGAGATAGGAATCATCTGGATATTGATGTCTTTACCTAAGTTTTCCGAAAACGTTAGGTATTCATCACGAATTGCTTCGTAACGCTGTTGAGAGAAGTCCACTAGGTCCATTTTATTAACCGCGACGATAAAGTGCTTAAGACCCAACAAGCTCGAAATAAACGAATGACGACGCGTCTGATCCAATACTCCTTTTCGAGCATCGATCAAGATAACTGCAAGATCACAGGTCGACGCACCGGTCGCCATGTTACGAGTGTATTGTTCGTGCCCTGGCGTATCGGCAATAATGAATTTTCGTTTCTGGGTTGAGAAATAACGGTAAGCCACATCGATGGTAATACCTTGTTCGCGCTCTGCTTGCAGACCATCAACCAATAAGGCTAAATCAGGTTTCTCACCCGTTGTTCCCACTCGTTGACTATCAGAGTGAACGGCCGCCAATTGATCTTCATAGATTTGCTTAGAGTCGTGGAGTAAACGGCCAATTAAGGTACTCTTGCCATCATCAACCGAACCGCATGTCAGGAATCGGAGTAAAGATTTGTGTTGATGCTGATTCAGGTAGCCTTCAATACCTAGTTCAGCAAGTTGTGCTTCTACTGCGCTATTCATAATCTGTTCCTTCGATCCTTAAAAGTAGCCTTGACGTTTCTTAAGCTCCATCGATCCTGACTGATCGTGGTCGATCGCTCGTCCTTGTCGCTCACTGGATGTGGCCACTAACATTTCTTCTATGATGCCTGTCAGTGTGTTTGCTTCCGATTCAACGGCCCCCGTTAATGGATAGCAACCTAATGTTCTAAAGCGTACGCTCTTATGTTCCACAGTCTCATCAGAACCAATCTCCATGCGATCATCATCAACCATGATCAGCATGCCATCACGCTCGACAACGGGACGCGGGGCTGCAAGATAAAGTGGAACGATTTCGATATTCTCTAAGTAGATGTATTGCCAAATATCAAGCTCAGTCCAGTTAGACAGCGGGAATACACGAATGCTTTCCCCTTTATTGATTTGACCGTTATAGGTTTTCCACAGCTCTGGTCGTTGGTTTTTAGGGTCCCAAGTATGGTTTTTGTCACGGAAAGAGTAGACACGCTCCTTCGCTCGCGACTTCTCCTCATCACGTCTTGCACCACCAAACGCTGCATCAAAACCATATTTATTTAACGCTTGCTTAAGTCCCTGCGTTTTCATGATATCGGTGTGCTTTGAAGATCCGTGTACAAATGGACTGCACCCCATCGCAAGCCCTTCTGGATTCTTGTGAACCAAAAGCTCAAATCCATATTTCTCTGCAGTGCGATCGCGAAATTCGATCATTTCTTTGAATTTCCAATCGGTATCAACATGCAGCAACGGAAATGGGATTTTTCCGGGATAAAATGCTTTGCGCGCTAAATGCAGCATGACAGAAGAGTCTTTGCCGATGGAGTACATCATGACTGGATTATCAAATTCGGCAGCCACTTCTCGGATGATATGGATGCTTTCGGCTTCCAATTGTTTTAGGTGTGTGAGTCTTTCTTGGTCCATGTGTTGTGCTTCCTTTTTCTATGTCGGCCACACTGTGACCAACACAAGACTGATTCAATAATGACTGTGATTAGGCGCGCTGACTTGCGACTCGTTGGTTTGGCTGAACCTCATCATGCTCTCGATTAAACCACGATAGCTCGTCAGCAAGAGAGACGACTTCTCCTACAACAATAAGTGACGGTGATTCAGCCTGTTGCGCTAACTCAGGTAAATTCGATAACTGGCCACGCAACACTTTTTGTGAACGCTGAGTCCCACGTTCAATAATTGCGACTGGAACGGCGTTACTACGACCGTGCGCAAGCAGTTGTTGCTGTATGTAGTCGGACTTCATCAGTCCCATATAGATGACAAGCGTTTGGTTCCCCCTAGCTAAGGTTGACCAATCCATATCATCAGCGTCAGGCTTTAGATGTCCTGTAACAAACAATGCAGATTGCGCGTAGTCGCGATGAGTAAGCGGGATGCCTGCATACGCTGTAGCACCTGCCGCTGCCGTGATACCAGGAATAACTTGAAATTGGATGCCTGCTGCCGCGAGTACCTGCAGCTCTTCGCCGCCACGACCAAATACGAAGGGGTCACCACCTTTAATACGTGCGACCTTATGTCCACTTTGCGCAAACTCTACCAATAATTGATTGGTCTTCTCTTGCGGAACACTGTGGTGACCAGCACGCTTACCTACACAAACCAAAATGGTACTTTCCGGCACCAACTCCATGATGTCATCAGAAACCAGGTAGTCGTAAAGCACGACATCCGCTTGTTGAAGTAGATTAAGAGCCTTCAGGGTAAGTAACTCAGGATCGCCGGGGCCTGCACCAATTAGCGCAACTTCACCCGCTCGTAATATTGAACTTGGCAACTTGGGCTTACGATAACTGCTCACCAAAGTTGGTGTGGCTACCTTGCCCGTTGGGAGTGGTTGAGACGAATCCATAATAACAATCCTTCGCTAGTCGAATGATGGCATTATGACCACTCCTCTATATTACCTGAAATTCTAAAATTTCATTTTTTATTCCAAAAGTCACTAAGGAGATTTTATTAGCGCAGAACAATGTGAATTTTTGATCCATCTTCCGCCCGATTTTGCCGAATGGAACTAGGCTTGAAACAAAAGTTGCGAGATGTGTATCAGATTGCACTTGAGTGTGCACTTAAGATCACACTTTTTATGTATACGTAAACTTTCTTACACAACAAATTGCTACACTTAGCAAGTTTAAAATCAATTACCCCTACAAAGGATATGAAGATGAAAGTGGCAGTGAAACCTATTTCAATTGCAGTTCTTGGTGGCATGCTAGCGATGGCGGGCCCAGCAATGGCAGATGAAATTAAGCTCCGAATTATCGAAACAACTGACATCCACACCAATGTCATGGACTATGACTATTACAAAGATAAGCCAACTCAGAAGATTGGTTTAGCTCGAGCTGCCACACTAGTAAAAGAAGCGCGTAATGAAGTAACGAACAGTGTTCTCGTTGATAACGGTGACCTTATTCAAGGTAGTCCGATGGGCGATTATATGGCGTCTAAGGGCATCAAGCCTGGTGAAACACATCCAGTCTATAAAGCGATGAATCAATTAGACTACGATGTGGGTAACATCGGTAACCACGAGTTTAACTACGGTCTAGAGTTTTTAGCGACAACATTGGAAGGTGCTAACTTCCCGTACGTCAGCGCTAACGTATTTGATAAGAAAACGGGCGAACACTACTTCAAGCCTTATTTAATCAAAACACACACCTTCAAAGACACTGATGGTAATGCTCACGAAGTTAAAGTTGGTTATATCGGCTTTGTTCCACCACAAATCATGGTATGGGATAAGAAGAACTTAGAAGGTAAAGTTTTCGCCAAAGACATTAAAGAAACCGCTGAAAAGCTCGTCCCTCAAATGAAAAAGGAAGGCGCAGACATTATTGTTGCGATTCCTCACTCTGGCGTTTCAAGTGACCCTTACAAAGCTGGCGCAGAAAACTCGACCTATTACTTATCTGAAGTAGACGGTATTGATGCCATTGCATTTGGTCACTCTCATGCCGTATTCCCTGGTAAAGGTTTTGACAATATTCAAGGCGTTGATAACCAAAAAGGTACAATTAACGGTGTTGCAGCAGTTATGCCTGGCCGTTGGGGTAGCCACGTCGGTGTGATGGATCTTGTGTTAGAACAAGATGGCGATAGCTGGAAAGTCGCGGAAGCGCAAACAGAAGCACGCCCTATTTTCGACGCTACCAATAAGAAACCACTTGTTGACGCTGATAAAGGCATCGTTAGCGCAGTCAAAGAAGATCACAATGCAACACGCGACTTCGTTAATCAACCTATTGGTAAAGCGAATGACGTGATGTACAGCTTCCTTGCTTTAGTTCAGGATGATCCTACGGTTCAAATCGTCAACTTAGCGCAAAAAGACTATGTAGAGACCATGATTCAAGGTGATCCGGACCTAGATGGTTTACCGGTACTTTCTGCTGCAGCTCCATTTAAAGCCGGTGGTCGTAAAAATGACCCAGCAAACTTCACTGAAGTAGAGTCAGGTCAGCTTACATTCCGTAACGCAGCCGACCTTTATCTCTATCCAAATACACTAGTTGCTCTGAAAGTAACCGGTAAAGAAGTCAAAGAGTGGCTTGAGTGCTCTGCTGGCCAATTCAAGCAAATTGATGTGACATCAAGCCAGCCTCAATCGCTTATCGATTGGGATGGTTTCCGCACTTATAACTTTGATGTTATGGACGGGGTAAACTACCAGGTCGATGTCAGTAAGCCTGCTCGTTATGATGGTAACTGCAAACTACTTGATGGTAACAGTGAGCGAATCGTAGATCTTACCTACAAAGGTAAACCAATCGACATGAAACAAACCTTTATCATTGCGACTAATAACTACCGTGCATACAGCAACAAGTTCCCAGGTACAGGCAGTGACTTTATTGCGTTTGATTCACCGGATGAAAACCGTACTATCGTGGCCAACTACATCTCTAAAGTTAGCCAAGAAAAAGGTGAAGTCACACCAAGCGCAGATAACAACTGGCGTTTTGCTCCTATCCAAGCGGATGTTGCATTAGATGT
Source organism: Vibrio sp. McD22-P3 (assembly GCF_021568915.1). NCBI lineage: Bacteria > Pseudomonadati > Pseudomonadota > Gammaproteobacteria > Vibrionales > Vibrionaceae > Vibrio > Vibrio sp. McD22-P3. Next base: position 17,889 of record NZ_JAKGTN010000023.1, on the reverse strand, counting down.
TCGTTTTGAAACATCACCATCGGATAAAGCGGCACAGTTCATCAAGGACAAAGGTCAATATCCAATGAAGAAAGTCGCTACTGATGATGTCGGTTTCGCGGTTTACCAAATCGATCTACAAAAATAATTAAGTTAATCGATATTAAGCCACGCATAATGCGTGGCTTTTTTTTTGCTGTCCGTTTAGTCTAAGAAAAAACAGTGACAAGTGAGAACTATGATTAATTGGAACACTAAAACCTTTACCCAGCTAACCACACTTGAGTTGTATGAACTGTTGAAGCTTCGAGTCGACGTGTTTGTCGTAGAGCAAACCTGCCCTTACCCTGAGTTGGATAATCATGACCAAGTTAACGGAGTTCATCATTTAATGGGCTATGATGGCGACACTCTTGTCGCATGTGCAAGACTATTACCCAAAGGCACTACTTACGACTATGTGAGTATCGGTAGAGTCGCAACTAAAGCATCACATAGAGGTGGCGGACTTGGTCATGATCTCATTGTTCAAGCCAAGCTGGAGTGCCAGCGTCTTTGGCCTAATGAAACCATAAAGATTGGCGCACAATCTCATCTACAAAAATATTATTCGCGACACGGTTTTGAAGCTTGCTCTGAAGAGTATCTGGAAGACGATATCCCCCATATAGATATGAAACTTCTAAAATAAACAAAGGGGCCAATATAGGCCCCTTTGTTTATTGAATTGCTCTTAATTACTTCGTTGTCACTTACTCCGACCGAAGCCTCCATCTGATAGTCTAAAGAACATGATGGACTGATCGCCACGTTCAATTTGTAGAATATCGAGATTACCTTCTGGGCTGAATTTGAACCGAATCAACTGACCTTGCTTAATACGACTTAACGGTTTGTCGCTTCCTTCTATTCTTGCTAACGAATTCAGGTCGGCCATAGATAACTGGTTTTTACGAAACACCTGCGCCAGTGTGTCACCTTTTTTGACGGTATACTCACGCCAATTGGTTTCTACTAACTGCTCAGACTGTACGCTGGAGGGTTGTTCGCTAAGAGACTCGGTATTAACACTTACAGCGATTCGCTGATTGGCCTGAGTCGCTTGAGCGGGTTCGTTCTTTTTGGTTGGGATGAGTAGTAATACCACCAATAGAGGAATTAGAACGCTTAATAGACGTCGATGAAGACGTGGAAGTCTCATCCAGAACGCCTTAATTTTTGACGTCCATTGTGAAACATCAGGCTTATTTATTTTCTTTAAGCTCGAAAAGTCGAGAGCCTGCCATTTGTCCTTTAGCACTTGAACGTGGTCAACTTTTTGCTTCTTTCTTTGACGACGATTCATTACATTCCGTCTCCTAATAAACAACCGCTTCAGTTTAAAAAAACCTGCGTTTAGAGTATAGGAAAATCGCAGGAATTACCTTTTATAGCATTCAAATGTCACAACTTTAACAACGAAAACGAATTAATTAGTAAAAGTTGGTTAGAGCGTTTCGGTTTCACACTAGAACTGGTATCCTTTCACCTTCATTCGAATAGCAAGAGAGACCGTCATGTCTGACGTGAAATTAGAAACTGTAGAACAGAAAGCAAGCTATGGTATTGGTCTACAAATGGGCCAACAACTTGCAGGTAGCGGCCTTGAAGGCCTAAACGTAGACGCAATCGCTAAAGGCATTGCAACTGCGCTAACTGGTGACATGCCAGAAATCGAAATCGACGCAATCAATGCAGCTCTTCAAGAGCTTCACACTCGTGCAGAATCAGCTCGTCAAGAAGCGGCGAAAGCAGCGGCAGCAGACGGCGAAGCTTTCCTAAAAGACAACGCTCTACGTTCAGAAGTAACTGTTCTTGAGTCTGGTCTTCAATACGAAGTAATTACTGAAGGTACCGGTACAGTACCAACGGCAGAGAACACAGTACGTGTTCACTATCACGGTGAACTAACAGACGGTACTGTCTTCGACAGCTCAGTATCTCGCGGTCAGCCTGCAGAGTTCCCTGTGACTGGCGTAATTAAAGGTTGGGTTGAAGCACTTCAACTAATGCCAGTAGGTTCTAAGTGGAAACTATACATCCCTCAAGACCTAGCATATGGTGAGCGTGGTGCTGGTGCTGCTATCCCTCCATTCGCTGCTCTTGTATTTGAAGTAGAGCTTCTAGACATCCTAGCGTAATGTCACATTTAAATTGAATCTAAAGCAGTGCTATTAAGCGCTGCTTTTTTTTACGCTATGCTTTAACTATCAATAATTAATAGGACAAAGCATGACTAAAAGTGTGATTTTAACCTTAGCGATAACTACCACCTTCTCATTCAGTAGCTACGCCGAATTCGATATATCTGGCGTTAGTTCTGACTCTGCGAGTAGTCTATTAAATAGCGCCTCTCAATTGGCTCAAACTAACTCACCAGTTGTCGACAACTTAGTTAAAGAGCTGTCGATTTCACCACAACAGGCAGCAACAGGCACTGGTGCGCTGCTTTCTCTAGCTAAAAATCAGTTGGGCTCAGGACAAGGGAGTGAATTGAATTCACTAATTCCAGGGCTAAGTTCACTCACAAATAGTAGTTTGTTCAGTTCCGTAGAGAATATGGCAAGTGTTAAAAATGCCTTTGCATCAGTAGGATTGGACCCAGCTTTGATCTCCCAGTTCACACCTGTGATTTTGGATTATCTGGGTACACAGGGCGCGAGCAGTGGCTTAATGAACTCGTTGGGTAGCTTATGGCAGCAATAGTCAACATTACTACGCTATGTTCTATCGATAGCAAATTCTATAGATACAAAAAAGCCGAGCATAAATGCTCGGCTTTTCAGTTCTTACGAACCTACTGATTACTCAGCAGCAGCTTCTTCAGATGCTTCTGGGCGATCTACAAGCTCAATGTAAGCCATTGGAGCTTTATCACCAGCACGGAAGCCAGCTTTTAGGATACGAGTGTAACCGCCCTGACGAGCAGCAAAACGTGGACCTAGTTCGTTGAATAGTTTCGCAACTACTTCGTTATCACGAGTACGTGCAAATGCTAGACGACGGTTAGCAACACTGTCAGTCTTAGCTAGTGTAATCAAAGGCTCAACTACGCGACGTAGCTCTTTTGCTTTAGGCAATGTAGTCTTGATTACTTCATGACGTACAAGAGAGCTAGCCATATTGCTGAACATCGCTTTGCGATGGCTGCTGTTGCGGTTGAGTTGACGACCACTCTTACGATGGCGCATGACCTAATCCTTCTAACTAGTATCGATTAATCTTCAGCGATAGACGCTGGTGGCCAATTTTCTAGGCGCATGCCCAGAGAAAGACCACGTGATGCAAGTACGTCTTTAATCTCAGTAAGAGATTTTTTACCAAGGTTTGGCGTTTTAAGTAGCTCAACCTCAGTACGCTGTACAAGATCACCGATGTAGTGAATCGCTTCTGCTTTTAGACAGTTAGCAGAGCGAACTGTTAGTTCAAGATCGTCTACAGGACGCAGTAGAATAGGATCGAACTCCGGCTTCTCTTCCTTCTCCTCAGGAACACGTACATCACGAAGATCTACGAATGCATCCAATTGCTCAGCTAGGATAGTAGCTGCGCGACGGATAGCTTCCTCAGGTTCTAGAGTACCGTTCGTTTCCATATCGATAACAAGCTTGTCTAAGTCAGTACGCTGCTCAACACGTGCCGCTTCTACAGCGTAGGCAATTTTGTCTACTGGGCTGTAAGTTGCGTCAACAAGCAAACGACCGATTGGACGCTCATCTTCTTCAGTATGGATACGAGCTGAAGCTGGAACGTAACCACGACCACGTTCAACTTTGATTCGCATAGAAATCTCAGCGTTGTCATCCGTTAGGTGACAAATAACGTGCTCTGGGTTAGCGATCTCTACATCACCATCATGGGTGATGTCACCTGCAACAACAGGGCCTGAGCCTGATTTGTTCAGTGTAATAAACACTTCATCTTTGCCTTCAGCAACGCGAACAGCTAGGCCTTTCAAGTTTAGAAGTATCTCAAGGATATCCTCTTGAACGCCTTCTTTAGTGCTGTACTCGTGCAGAACGCCTTCGATTTCAACTTCTGTCACTGCACAACCTGGCATAGACGAAAGTAAAATACGGCGAAGTGCATTACCTAGAGTGTGACCAAAGCCACGCTCTAATGGCTCAAGAGTTACTTTTGCGTGTGTCGTGCTGATCTGTTCGATGTCAACAAGACGTGGCTTAAGAAATTCTGTTACAGAACCCTGCATTGTGTCCTCTCTTTAGTTTAAACCTTACTTAGAGTAAAGCTCGACGATCAAGTGTTCGTTAATGTCAGCAGATAGATCTGAACGCTCAGGCATACGCTTGAATGTACCTTCCATCTTGCCAGCATCTACTTCAATCCAAGTTGGTTTTTCACGTTGTTCAGCAACTTCTAGAGCCGCTTTAATACGAGCTTGCTGTTTAGCTTTCTCGCGGATAGAAACAACGTCGTTAGCCGCAACTTTGAAAGAAGGAACGTTTACAACTTTACCGTTAACTAGGATAGCTTTGTGGCTAACTAGCTGACGTGCTTCTGCGCGAGTTGCGCCAAAGCCCATGCGGTAAACTACGTTATCTAGACGACCTTCAAGAAGCTGAAGTAGGTTTTCACCAGTGTTGCCTTTAAGGCGAGCTGCTTCTTTGTAGTAGTTACGGAATTGTTTTTCTAGAACGCCGTAGATACGACGAACTTTTTGCTTCTCACGAAGCTGAACGCCATACTCAGATAGACGACCGCGACGAGCGCCGTGTACACCTGGTGCGTTATCAATTTTACACTTGGTATCGATCGCGCGTACACCAGACTTAAGGAATAAGTCAGTACCTTCGCGACGGCTAAGCTTCAGCTTAGGACCCAAATATCTTGCCATGATTCTTCTCCAATTATCCTAGAAACGTTATACGCGACGTTTCTTAGGTGGACGACAACCGTTATGAGGGATTGGTGTCGCGTCAACGATGTTCGTGATGCGGAAACCAGCAGCGTTCAGTGCGCGAACAGTAGATTCACGACCTGGACCTGGACCCTTAACCATAACTTCCAAGTTCTTAAGACCGTATTCTTTAGCCATTTCAGCACAACGCTCAGCAGCAACCTGTGCAGCGAACGGAGTAGACTTACGAGAACCGCGGAAACCTGAACCACCTGCAGTAGCCCATGCTAGAGCGTTACCTTGACGGTCAGTGATAGTTACGATTGTGTTATTGAAAGAAGCATGGATGTGCGCAACGCCATCTGCAACTTGCTTGCGTACGCGCTTACGAGCGCGAGTTGGTTGTTTAGCCATTGTACTCTACCTTCCCGATTATTTCTTGATCGGCTTACGCGGACCCTTACGGGTGCGAGCGTTGGTTTTAGTACGCTGTCCACGTAGTGGTAGACTGCGACGATGACGAAGACCACGGTAACAGCCAAGGTCCATAAGACGCTTGATGTTCATTGATACTTCACGACGTAGATCACCTTCTACAGTGTACTTAGCTACACCATCACGCAGTTGATCGATCTGCTCTTCAGTTAGTTCACTGATCTTAACATCTTCAGCAATACCCACTTCAGCTAGGATAGCTTGAGAGCGAGTTTTACCGATGCCGTAGATCGCAGTTAGTGCGATTACAGCGTGTTTTTGATCAGGAATGTTAATGCCTGCTATACGGGCCATTATTCACTCCTAGTGTTTCTTAAAAAGAATAGCCGCAGCAAAGCCCGTTATGGATACGCTGCGGAGTGCTACTTCTTTTGCACGCAAAAGGTAGGCCGAGGAATATACTCGACCATACCTTTAATTTCAAGTAAAAATTTCTGCTTAATTAGCCTTGGCGCTGTTTGTGCTTTGGCTCACTGCAGATAACACGCACAACACCGTTGCGCTTGATAACTTTGCAGTTACGGCAGATTTTTTTAACGGAAGCACGAACTTTCATTGCTAAACTCCGTAAATGAAATCTGAGACTACCGCCGGATTAACGGCCGTAACCTTTCAGATTTGCTTTTTTCAACACAGAATCATACTGTTGTGACATCAGATGAGTCTGTACCTGTGCCATAAAGTCCATAATTACTACCACTACGATTAGTAGTGAAGTACCGCCGAAGTAGAAACGAACGTTCCACGCGACCATCATGAACTCGGGAATCAGACAGATAAAGGTAATATATAGAGCACCTGCAAGGGTAAGTCTAGTCATTACTTTATCAATATACTTAGCTGTCTGCTCACCTGGGCGGATGCCGGGTACGAACGCACCAGACTTCTTCAAGTTATCTGCTGTTTCACGCGGGTTGAATACCAACGCCGTGTAGAAGAAACAGAAGAATATAATCGCTGCAGCATAAAGCATTACATACAACGGTTGACCTGGGCTAAGAGCCAATGACACGTCAGTTAACCAACCGAACGCGCTGCTCTCACCATTTTGGCCAAACCACTGAGCCAATGTTCCTGGGAACAGGATAATACTTGATGCAAAGATTGCTGGAATAACACCTGCCATGTTGATTTTCAACGGTAGGTGCGTGCTTTGTGCAGCAAACACTTTACGACCTTGTTGGCGTTTTGCATAGTTAACGACGATACGACGTTGACCACGCTCCATAAAGACCACAAAGTAAATAACTGCAAAAGCAAGTACAGCAATCAACAGCAGAAGAAGTACGTGCAGTTCACCTTGACGCGCTTGCTCGATTGTTTGACCGATTGCCGAAGGCAATCCAGCAACAATACCTGCAAAGATCAGAATGGAAATACCATTACCGATTCCACGCTCTGTAATTTGTTCACCTAACCACATTAAGAACATGGTACCAGTTACTAAACTTACGGTAGCAATTAGCGTAAACATGGTTTGGTTGATAACAACCAGATTATTGACCATGTTTGGAAGGCCAGTTGCGATACCTATTGCCTGGAATGTTGCAAGTACAAGCGTACCATAACGCGTATATTGGCTAATCTTACGACGCCCTGCCTCACCCTCTTTCTTGAGTTCGGCTAACGCTGGATGAACTACAGTTAGCAACTGGACAACAATCGAAGCCGAAATATACGGCATGATGCCCAGTGCTAAAATAGATGCACGCTCTAATGCACCACCGGAGAACATGTTAAACATTTCTACGATGGTACCTTTTTGCTGTTCGAACAAATCGGCAAGTACAGCCGCGTCAATACCAGGAATCGGCACAAAAGAGCCAGCGCGGAACACTAAAAGTGCACCAATTACAAATAAAAGGCGCGACTTGAGTTCGTTTAAGCCGCTCTTAGCACTACTAAAATCTTGTCCTGGTTTCTTAGCCATCTGTACCTCGTCCCTCGAGATTAATCCTCGATTTTACCGCCTGCAGCTTCGATTGCAGCTTTAGCGCCTTTAGTCACGCGTAGACCTTTAACAGTCACAGCTTTGTTGATTTCACCTGAAAGAACAACTTTTACAAATTCGATGTTCTTAGTGATAACGTTAGCTGCTTTAAGGCTGTTTAGGTCAACAACATCACCAGTTACTTTCGCTAGCTCAGCTAGACGAACTTCAGCAGACACTAGGCTCTTACGAGAAGTGAAACCGAATTTAGGTAGACGCTGTTTCAAAGGCATTTGACCGCCTTCGAAGCCTGGACGAACACTGCCGCCAGAGCGTGATTTTTGGCCTTTGTGACCACGGCCACCAGTTTTACCTAGGCCAGAACCGATACCACGACCTACGCGCTTCTTAGAAGGCTTAGAACCCGCAGCCGGTGATAGAGTATTCAAACGCATTCTGATTACTCCTCAACTTTAACCATGTAGTAAACCTTGTTGATCATACCGCGTACGCACGGAGTATCTTCAAGTTCTACTGTGTGGTTGATTTTACGAAGGCCAAGACCCTTTAGACACGCTTTGTGCTTAGGTAGGCGACCAATTGAGCTCTTAGTTTGAGTTACTTTGATAGTTGCCATGGTGTTCTTACTCCGAAATAGCTTCAACAGTTAGACCACGTTTAGCAGCAACCATTTCTGGTGACTTCATGCTGTCTAGAGCGTCGATCGTTGCACGAACGATGTTGATAGGGTTCGTAGAACCGTATGCTTTAGATAGTACGTTGTGTACACCTGCAACTTCTAGTACTGCACGCATCGCACCACCTGCGATAACACCCGTACCTTCTGCTGCTGGCTGCATGTAAACTTTAGAGCCAGAGTGGCGACCTTTCACCGGGTGGTGAAGAGTGCCTTCGTTAAGCGCTACAGTAACCATGTTACGACGCGCTTTTTCCATTGCTTTTTGAATCGCAGCAGGTACTTCACGGGCTTTACCGTAACCGAAACCTACACGACCGTTACCGTCACCAACTACTGTTAGTGCAGTGAAGCTCATGATTCGACCACCTTTAACCGTCTTAGAAACACGGTTAACTGCGATTAGCTTTTCTTGCAAATCACTAGCTTGTTGTTGTTCTTTAGCCATCTTCCAACCCTACCTTAGAATTTCAGACCAGCTTCGCGAGCAGATTCTGCTAGCGCCGCTACTCGACCGTGGTATTGGAAACCAGAACGATCGAATGCAACAGCAGATACGCCTTTCTCAAGCGCGCGCTCAGCAACAGCTTTACCTACTGCTTTAGCTGCATCGATGTTACCAGTACTCTTAACTTCTTCACGAATTGCTTTTTCTACCGTAGAAGCGGCTGCGATTACTTCAGAGCCGTTCGCTGCGATTACTTGAGCGTAAACGTGACGAGGAGTACGGTGTACTACTAGGCGAGTTGCACCCAGTTCTGCAATCTTACGACGTGCACGTGTAGCACGACGGATGCGAGATGCTTTCTTATCCATAGTGTTACCTTACTTCTTCTTAGCTTCTTTAGTACGCACATTTTCATCTGCGTAACGAACACCTTTACCTTTATAAGGCTCAGGCTCACGGTAAGAACGAATGTCAGCCGCTACTTGACCAACAAGTTGCTTGTCACAACCAGTGATCACGATTTCAGTTTGGCTTGGACATTCAGCTTTAATACCCGCTGGCAACTCGTGCTCAACTGGGTGAGAGAAGCCTAGTGTTAGACCTACAGCGTTGCCTTTGATAGCAGCACGGTAACCTACACCTTTAAGAGTTAGCTTCTTAGTAAAGCCTTCAGTAACACCAACAACCATGTTGTTTACTAGTGCACGAGCAGTACCTGCTTGTGCCCATGCGTTAGCAACACCGTCGCGTGGACCGAAAGTAAGGTTGTTCTCTTCTTGCGCAATAACTACAGCGTTGTTTAGAACGCGAGTTAGTTCGCCTTTAGCGCCTTTAACGGTAATTTCTTGACCGTCAAGTTTCACCTCTACGCCAGCTGGAATAGCGACAGGTGCCTTAGCAACACGAGACATAATCTACTCCTATTAAGCTACGTAACAGATGATTTCACCGCCAAGACCTGCTTTACGCGCAGCGCGGTCTGACATCAGACCCTTGGAAGTAGAAACAACAGCAATACCCAAACCGCCCATCACAGTTGGTAGCGAGTCTTTGTTTTTATAGACGCGCAGACCAGGACGTGAAACACGTTTGATTTGCTCAATTACAGGTTTTGCTTGGAAGTACTTAAGTGTAACTTCTAGCTCTGGTTTTGCTTCGCCTTCAACAGCGAAGTCAACGATGTAGCCTTCAGCTTTCAGTAGTGCAGCAATTGCAACTTTAAGCTTTGAAGAAGGCATTTTTACAGCAACTTTGTTTGCTGCCTGACCGTTACGAACGCGGGTCAGCATATCCGAAATCGGATCTTGCATGCTCATAAGATTTACTCCAAATGATTAAGTGGCAATTACCAGCTAGCCTTACGAAGTCCAGGAATCTCGCCTTTCATGCAAGCTTCGCGAACTTTGATACGGCTTAGACCGAACTTACGTAGGTAACCGTGTGGACGACCAGTTTGGTTGCAACGGTTGCGCTGACGTGAAGCACTTGAATCACGTGGAAGAGACTGCAGTTTAAGAACCGCATTCCAACGATCTTCTTCAGATGCGTTTACATCGCTAATGATAGCTTTAAGAGCTGAACGCTTTTCAGCAAATTTAGCTACTAGCTTCGCGCGTTTTACTTCGCGCGCTTTCATTGATTGTTTAGCCATAACAGTAACCCTTCACCTTACTTACGGAATGGGAAGTTAAAGGCAGCCAGCAGAGCTCGGCCTTCCTCATCGTTTGCAGCAGACGTCGTAATAGTGATGTCTAGGCCGCGAACACGGTCTACTTTATCGTAGTCGATTTCCGGGAAGATGATTTGCTCGCGAACGCCCATGCTGTAGTTACCGCGTCCGTCAAAAGACTTAGCGCTAACGCCACGGAAGTCACGTACACGTGGAAGTGCGATAGAGATTAAACGCTCTAAAAATTCCCACATACGTTCGCCACGCAAGGTTACTTTACAACCAATTGGGTAGCCTTCACGAATTTTGAAACCTGCAACAGATTTACGCGCTTTAGTGATAAGTGGCTTTTGACCAGAGATCGTTGCCATATCAGATGCTGCGTTTTCTAGCAGTTTCTTATCGTTGATTGCTTCACCAACGCCCATGTTTAGGGTGATTTTCTCAATCCTAGGGACTTGCATGACGCTTGAGTAGTTGAATTGTTTGGTCAATTCAGCAACTACAGACGACTTGTAGTAATCATGCAGTTTCGCCATAGTAGAACTCCAAATTACTTTCTAATTAGTTAGAAACAGTTTCGCCGTTAGACTTGAAGAAACGAACTTTCTTGCCATCTTCGATACGGAAACCGATGCGGTCAGCTTTACCAGTAGCCGCGTTAAAGACTGCAACGTTAGAAGCATCAATAGCTGCTTCTTGTTCAACGATGCCACCTTGTTGACCAAGAGCCGGTACAGGCTTCTGGTGCTTCTTAACAAGGTTGATACCTTCAACGATAACTTTACCGGTTGCTAGAACCTTAGTTACTTTACCTTTCTTGCCTTTATCTTTACCAGCAAGAACGATTACTTCGTCATTACGACGGATTTTAGCTGCCATGTTGACGCTCCTTACAGAACTTCAGGTGCTAGTGACACAATTTTCATGAATTTCGCGTTACGAAGTTCACGAGTCACAGGACCAAAGATACGTGTGCCGACTGGTTGCTCAGTAGTGTCGTTTAACAATACACAAGCATTACGGTCGAAGCGAATGACAGAACCGTCTGGACGACGAACGCCTTTACGGGTGCGAACAACTACCGCCTTCAGAACATCACCTTTTTTAACTTTACCGCGAGGAATTGCTTCTTTCACAGTAACTTTGATGATGTCGCCGATGTGTGCATAACGACGGTGTGAGCCACCCAGAACCTTAATACACATTACCTTGCGCGCGCCAGAGTTATCTGCAGCGTCAAGTGTACTTTGCATTTGGATCATTGTTAGTGCTCCGCTAAATATTAAAAACTAGACCCTCTCGGGTCGGGCTGCCTCTTTAAAGGGACGCGAATTGTACCACCCTTTTTTGTGATTGGGTAGACAAAAAATAAGCGGCCCCAAAAAAAATTTGGAGCCGCTTGATTTTCATAAAAAAAACGATTAAATCTTCGCTTTTTCTACAATGCTAACCAAAGTCCAAGACTTCATCTTAGACAGTGGACGGCACTCACGAACTTCAACTGTGTCGCCAATGCCACACTCGTTGTTTTCGTCATGTGCGTGTAGTTTAGTCGTACGCTTTACGAATTTACCGTAAATTGGGTGTTTAACCATGCGTTCGATTGCAACAACAATAGACTTGTCGCCTTTGTTGCTAATTACACGACCTTGTTGAGTACGGATTTGTTCGCTCATTATGCGCCTGCCTTCTCAGTCAAAACAGTTTTCACACGTGCGATATCACGGCGTACAGCTTTCAGAGTATGAGTTTGCTGTAGCTGACCAGTTGCAGCTTGCATGCGCAAGTTGAACTGTTCGCGTAGCAAATTCAAAAGCTCAGCGTTAAGCTCTTCAACGTTTTTTTCGCGTAGATCTTGTGCTTTCATCACATCACCTGCTTAGTTACAAATGTAGTTTTGAACGGCAGTTTGCGAGCCGCTAGGCGGAACGCTTCACGTGCCAACTCTTCAGGTACACCGTCCATTTCGTACATAACCTTACCAGGTTGGATTTGGGCTACCCAGTACTCAACGTTACCTTTACCCTTACCTTGACGAACTTCTAGTGGTTTTTCTGTGATAGGCTTGTCTGGGAATACACGAATCCAGATTTTACCTTGACGCTTAACGTGACGCGTCATTGCACGACGAGCCGCTTCGATCTGACGAGCAGTAAGACGACCACGACCAACAGCCTTAAGACCGAATGTGCCGAAGCTTACGTCTGTACCTTTAGCTAGACCACGGTTGCGACCAGTCTGAACCTTACGGAACTTAGTACGTTTAGGTTGTAGCATCTGTCGACTCCTTACTTACGGCCTTTGCGCTGCTTCTTAGGCTTATCGCCTTTTGGCTCTACAGCGTTAGCTGCTGGCATACCGCCTAGAATCTCACCTTTGAAGATCCAAACTTTAATGCCGATCACACCGTATTGAGTGTGAGCCGAAGAAGTTGCGTAATCAATGTCAGCACGTAGAGTGTGTAGAGGCACACGGCCTTCACGGTACCACTCAGAACGTGCGATTTCAGCGCCGCCTAGACGACCGCTTACTTCCACTTTGATACCTTTAGCGCCAAGACGCATAGCATTTTGTACCGCACGCTTCATAGCACGACGGAACATAACACGACGCTCAAGTTGAGACGCGATGCTATCAGCCACTAGTTGGCCGTCTAGCTCAGGCTTACGTACTTCAGCGATGTTAATTTGCGCTGGTACACCTGCGATTTTAGCTACAGCAGTGCGTAGCTTCTCAACGTCTTCGCCTTTCTTACCGATAACAACGCCAGGACGAGCAGTGTGAATAGTCACACGGATGCTCTTAGCTGGACGCTCGATAACGATGCGTGAAAGAGACGCTTTTGCTAGTTCCTTAGTAAGGAACTGACGTACCTTGAAGTCGCCGTCTAGGTTGTCAGCGAATTCTTTGGTGTTAGCAAACCATGTAGCATTCCAAGGCTTAACGATGCCAAGACGAATACCATTAGGATGTACTTTCTGACCCATTGCTTATCTCCTAGTCTTAAGCGTCTGCAACAACAACAGTGATGTGGCAAGAACGCTTCAAGATACGGTCCGCACGGCCTTTTGCACGAGGCATAATACGCTTCATGATTGGGCCTTCATCTACGAAGATTTTAGCGACTGATAGATCGTCGATATCTGCACCTTCGTTGTGTTCCGCATTCGCGATTGCTGATTCAAGAACTTTCTTAACTAGTACAGCAGCTTTTTTGTTGCTGAAAGTTAGTAGTTCAAGAGCTTGATCCACGTTTTTACCGCGGATTTGGTCTGCAACTAAGCGAGCTTTCTGTGGAGAAATACGAGCAAAGTTATGTTTAGCGATAGCTTCCATCATCTACTCCTTATTTCTTCTTAGCTTTCTTATCAGCAGCGTGGCCGCGATAAGTGCGAGTTGGTGCAAATTCGCCCAGCTTGTGACCGATCATTTCTTCGGTTACGAATACTGGTACGTGCTGACGACCATTATGGACAGCGATGGTCAAACCAATCATTGATGGAATGATCATTGAACGACGGGACCAAGTCTTAACAGGCTTTTTGTCTCCGCTTTCCACCGCTTTCTCTACCTTCTTCAGCAAGTGTAGGTCAATAAATGGACCTTTCTTGAGAGAACGTGGCATGGCGATTCCTCTTTATAGATTACTTGTTACGACGACGTACGATGTACTTGTCAGTGCGCTTGTTCTTACGAGTCTTAAAGCCTTTAGTTGGCTGACCCCAAGGAGATACTGGGTGACGGCCACCAGAAGTACGACCTTCACCACCACCGTGTGGGTGGTCTACCGGGTTCATTACCACACCGCGAACGGTTGGACGAACACCGCGCCAGCGGCTAGCACCAGCTTTACCTAGTTCGCGTAGCATGTGCTCAGCATTACCTACTTCACCGATTGTTGCACGGCCTTCAGATAGTACTTTGCGCATTTCGCCAGAACGTAGGCGTAGAGTTACATATGCACCATCGCGAGCGATGATTTGTGCGTATGCACCTGCAGAACGAGCAATTTGTGCACCTTTACCAGGTTTCAGTTCAACACAGTGTACTGTAGAACCTACTGGGATGTTGCGCATCGGCAGAGTGTTACCTGCTTTGATAGGCGCATCAACACCAGACTGGATAGAGTCACCCGCTTGGATGCCTTTTGGTGCAATGATGTAGCGACGCTCACCGTCTGCGTACAGAACTAGAGCGATGTTTGCGCTACGGTTTGGATCGTATTCTAGGCGCTCAACTTTCGCTGGGATGCCATCTTTAGTACGTTTGAAATCAATCAAACGATAGTGATGCTTGTGACCACCACCGATGTGACGTACTGTGATACGACCGTTGTTGTTACGACCACCGTTCTTAGAGTTTTTCTCTAGAAGTGGAGCGTAAGGCTTACCTTTGTGTAGGTCAGCGTTAACAACTTTAACTACGTGACGACGACCAGGGGAAGTCGGCTTACATTTAACAATAGCCATTGTTTAACTACTCCTGTTATTCCGCACCGCCAACGAAGTCAAGATCTTGACCTTCCGCCAGAGTCACATACGCCTTCTTAACGTCGCTGCGGCGACCTTGACGTAGACCTTGACGTTTAGTCTTACCCTTAAGAATAAGAGTATTTACAGACTTAACTTCAACTTCAAATAGCTTTTCTACAGCTGCTTTGATCTCTTTCTTAGTTGCATCTTTAGCTACTTTGAAAACGATAGTGTTCGCTTTCTCTGCTGCCATAGTTGCTTTCTCAGAGATATGAGGAGCACGTAGAACTTTTAGGATACGCTCTTCAGTGATCATGCTAGCATCTCCTCAACTTGCTTAACTGCTTCTGCAGTAATTACAACTTTGTCGAACGCGATTAGTGAAACTGGGTCGATACCAGCAACGTCACGTGCGTCAACTTTGTATAGGTTACGAGCAGCTAGGAATAGATTCTCATCTACTTCGCTAGTCACGATAAGCGCATCTGTTAGCTCAAGCTCTTTTAGCTTAGCTACAAGCTCTTTGGTTTTTGGAGCTTCTACAGAGAAGTTATCAACAACGATTAAACGCTCTTGACGAACTAGCTCAGAAAGAATGCTCTTCATAGCACCGCGGTACATTTTTTTGTTTACTTTTTGGCTGTGATCTTGTGGTTTCGCAGCAAAAGTAACACCACCTGTACGCCAGATAGGGCTACGAATTGTACCAGCACGAGCACGGCCAGTACCTTTTTGACGCCATGGCTTAGCGCCACCGCCAGATACTTCAGAACGAGTCTTTTGAGCACGAGTACCTTGACGAGCACCTGCTGCAAAAGCAACAACTACTTGGTGTACAAGAGCTTCGTTGAAGTCACGTCCGAAAGTAGTCTCGGAAACAGTTAGTGCATCAGCACCTTTAACCATCAATTCCATTACTTACTCCTAGACGTTAAGCTTTAATAGCTGGTTTTACGATCACGTTGCCGCCAGTTGCGCCTGGGACTGCACCTTTAATAAGAAGCAGATTGCGCTCAGCGTCAACACGTACGATCTCTAGGTTTTGAGTCGTTACACGCTCAGCACCCATGTGACCTGCCATTTTCTTGCCTTTAAATACGCGACCTGGAGTTTGGCATTGACCAATTGAACCCGGAGCACGGTGAGACAATGAGTTACCGTGTGTCATATCTTGAGTAGCGAAGTTCCAACGCTTAACAGCGCCTTGGAAACCTTTACCCTTAGATGTGCCAGTAACGTCTACTTTTTTTACGTCGTTGAAAAGTTCTACGTTTAGCTCAGCGCCAACTTCAAACTCTTCACCGTTTTCCAAACGGAATTCCCAAAGACCGCGACCTGCTTCAACACCTGCTTTCGCAAAGTGGCCAGCTTCTGGCTTAGAAACGCGGCTAGCTTTCTTTTCGCCTGCAGTTACCTGGATTGCTGCATAACCGTCAGTATCAAGTGTACGTACTTGAGTTACACGGTTCGCTTCAACCTCAACAACTGTTACAGGGATAGAAACGCCTTCTTCGGTAAAAATGCGGGTCATACCCACTTTACGTCCGACTAGACCAATCATTCTTCTAATCTCCCTTAACCTAGGCTGATTTGAACATCAACGCCAGCAGCAAGATCAAGACGCATTAGAGCGTCAACAGTTTTGTCTGTTGGCTCAACGATGTCGATCAAACGCTTGTGAGTACGGATTTCGTACTGGTCACGTGCATCTTTGTTGACGTGTGGAGAGATAAGAACAGTGAAACGCTCTTTACGAGTAGGTAGTGGAATTGGACCACGAACCTGTGCGCCGGTACGCTTAGCTGTTTCAACGATTTCCGCAGTAGACTGGTCGATTAGTTTATAATCGAAAGCCTTTAGGCGGATACGAATACGTTGGTTCTGCATGAGACAGAGCTCCAATAATTAATTATTACACAAACAATATCGCCACTCATACTCGCGAAGGCGAGAGAATGCCGATTGATTTATGTGAAACCGTAGCACTCTAATTGAGCGCATTGTCAGCTAATTTTCGATTAGCCTACTATCAATGATAGCGGGTTAATTGTATTAACTGCGAACATAAGCTGAGTCTACGTTACTAAGTGATTTACCGAGGTAATCCACTTACTCCTCTTTGCTCATTGGTTCACAACTGGCTTAACCAGTGCGACGCATTATACAGATCACAAAAAGGTATGCAAGGGGTGAGGGAAAATTAATCAGAAATGTCATTTAAAAAGGGCTCAAGCTGGTTGCTTAAGCCCTTGGAAACCATTTAGCCTGATTATTCTTCGTCGACGAACTGTGCTTGTAAGTAGTTTTCTATACCGACTTTTTCAATTAGTCCCAATTGAGTCTCTAGCCAATCGACATGCTCCTCCTCATCTTCGAGAATATCTTGGAACAGATCTCTTGAGACGAAATCGCGCGTATCTTCTGCATAAGCAATAGCATCTTTTAAGTCTGGTATCGCATCCATCTCAAGTTTAAGGTCGCACTCGAGCATCTCTTTGGTGTCTTCTCCGATCATGAGCTTCCCCAAGTCCTGGAGGTTGGGTAGACCTTCCAAAAATAATATACGTTCAATAAGATGATCAGCGTGTTTCATCTCATCGATAGATTCATGGTATTCCTTATCGGCTAGATGCTTTAGCCCCCAGTCTTTGTACATTCTTGCGTGAAGGAAGTATTGATTGATAGCAACGAGTTCATTGCCCAGTATTTTGTTGAGATGTTGAATTATGATTGGATCGCCTTTCATGACAAAACCCTCCTCTTTGGCTCATTAATAACTGTAGAACCTATTGGGGAGGTGTCAAAGTGACCAGACGAAGGTCTTGAGGTTAGCTTACTTTTGCAAGCTGAAGCGTCTGTGTTTCGCTCAAGATTTCTTTAGCTTGTTTCACACACTTACCACATTGAGAGCCAAGAGAAGTGCATTTTCTGATGGTGCGCATATCGCTGATACCCTCTTCGATAGCAAGCTTACGCAGTTTTTTATCAGAGATGCCGTGGCAAAGACAAACAAACATAATACAACCTTAAACAATTCACGGATATAAATATAAACGAGAATTGTTAGCATTACTAGTGCTATTTTTGGTTGAGCTGGCAGCAATCAGCTAACCTACTGAACAAGAAATACATTTAGTCGCACAAAAAAAAAGAGGAGCCTAAGCTCCTCTTTTTATGTTTATTGCGATTATCAACTAAATATTAGTCGAAGATCTTAGCAACAACACCAGCACCTACTGTACGGCCACCTTCACGGATAGCGAAACGTAGACCTTCGTCCATTGCGATTGGAGCGATTA
>NZ_JAKGTN010000022.1:0-91903 GCF_021568915.1 Vibrio sp. McD22-P3 | reverse complement strand
TGTAATGAGGTTTCGGCATAAGGCTACGATGATTAACTGACGTAGCCGATCAGATCGTAACTTCCTGATTTAGTTCCATCGAATTACGCAACAAAGCCTCCCAATAGTGCAAGTTGTCGTAATTGGTTAATACTTTTAACCCAAATTACCTACTTTCTCCAGTATTCATGATTAGTGAATGGAAATGCACTTTCTTAATAATTGGTCGCAATAGGTGAGTGCGAATATATAATGTGAAATTAATTTTTGTCAGGTATGAATTCTGGGGGGAAATCAATGAAACTATCGCAAGCGGTGAGAGTGAATTTGGAAATGGTCGCAAAGTGGTAGTGCGATCATTCTCGATTGATACAGACCTATCTTGCGAGGTTTTAAAAATAATTTAGATGACCGTCATTGGTTTTTTGATTTTGGCACGGCTTCGCCGTAACGGAGGCGAGTTTGTCTTTTGGGGTTTGCGTTTGTTCCTTTTATGCAATTACTCACTAGAGACGCTGGGCTCTGAGGGAACCCGTCATAAATCCGCCAGTATATAGACATTTTTAAGAACTGCTATGCTAAATCCATGGTCGCTGCTAACGCAAGGTTTGGATGGTGTTGCGATCAAATCTTAATCATCGAACAGTATTGTATTTAGCATTGATGCGCAGCAATCAACGAATGACACATTGCTAGTTACTGGTTCAAAAGTATTAGAGTTACTAGAAAATTAAGATATTTACAATGTAGTCCGATCATTGAAATGGCTGGACTTTCCTTAAGCACTCGCAATCATGGGTAGGTATAACGAGAAATTTTTCGATATCACCTTTTAATTTTTATAATCTGCACCTGAATAAGCGGCCTCCTCACTGAGCGACTCTCCGAAAACTAACATGATCCATATTTTTCTAGTTTCAGTGATCACACTAGTTTCAGTGATTGTTCTAAGAAGGTTTTGCCCCAAAACGAGCTAGCTTGGGTGTCGTAATAAAGAAAACAAGTCGTATTAAACCCAAATAAACTAATGTGACGGCCACGAGCAACTAAACTACTTTCCCACTTCCGAAAAACAACGTGTTGAGATACGCTACCCATATGCATGAAGTTGATTTTGGTAGGGTAGCATAAAGTGACAACGACTAGAGACAACCACTACGTGCCACAATGGCATCAGAAAGGCTTTATGGATGAGCGAGAAAATCAGCTCTGTCATCTAACACGCCGAGAAATAGACTTAAAAAATGGTGAGTTTAAGACGGTCTACTCCAAAAAATGGCATACGTCTGCCCAACGCTTCTATGAAAGAGACCTATATTCGACATTCTTTGGTGCTGAAGTCAATGACGAGATTGAGCAAAAACTATTTGGTCCAATTGACGATAATGGCTCTAAGGCTGTTCGAGCGTTTATAACTGATGATCAATCCCAATGGCATCACAATTTTCAGGACTTATTTACCTACCTTGACGCTCAGAAGTTACGAACGCCTAAAGGCCTAGACTGGATTAAGAGTAAGTACCCTGAGCTAACTCAATTGCAGCTCATGGTTGAGATGCAGTCGTTGCGAACTATCCACTGCACACTATGGGCTGAAGGTGTCAGAGAGCTAGTGTCAGCTGAAGATTCTGACATAAAGTTTATTGTGTCAGACCATCCAGTAACTGTATACAACTATGCCTGTCCACCTGAGTCTGAACTTTGTGGTTATCCTAATGACCCTGATATCGCGTTAAAGGGATCGCAGACGATATTTCCATTGGACAAGAATCGCTGTCTGATTTTGACGAATCTCGAATATGCTCAGGACACTGATAATGTCAATCCGCTTGACCAGCGAACCAACGCAACTCGTATGCGTAGCAGTATGGTTAATACAATTGAATTTATCAACACTCGTAAGCTGAATGCGAATGAAGTCACTCAGATTAACCACATCATCAAAAGTAGAGCTAAAGCATCGGTAGCTGCTGGCAAAGAAGAGTGGCTATACCCAGAAAATGATGTGGCTTGTGATTGGGCAGACTTGCGACACGTTCTGTTACCACCATCTGGCGAACTACATAGGTATGGCGGAGAAATGTTTGCCCAATTCGAGGATGGTTCAGTTCACTATCAGGATGCGTTTGGCAGGACTACACCTCAAAACGAATATCTGAATAAGAATATCGACGAAGCTCAAATAGGCCGAAATGACCTTTGTGGTTGTGGCAGCGGTCGAAAGTACAAGAGTTGCTGCCTTAATGTTCCGGGCGATCTGCGCACAACTTGGGATGTCGCTAGTATCCGTGAGCGAAACCTAGCATTTTGCAACTGCATTCGTGATGTACTTGGTCTAAATAGCGGCAAAACGTGGCTGGATGTCAGGCGTGAGCTATCTGACGATCAAATATCAGAAATTTATGGCTTCTATTCAATACTGTGGCCTCGTGAAACTGATATTTA
Organism: Vibrio sp. McD22-P3; assembly: GCF_021568915.1. Classification (NCBI taxonomy): domain Bacteria; kingdom Pseudomonadati; phylum Pseudomonadota; class Gammaproteobacteria; order Vibrionales; family Vibrionaceae; genus Vibrio; species Vibrio sp. McD22-P3. The sequence continues at coordinate 89,479 of NZ_JAKGTN010000022.1, read as the reverse complement.
CTCATTGCTTCCCAAGTCAGATGGGAAATTCCGTGGACTTTATACAGGCTCATTAGATGTACGAACTATTGGTGTAAATGCGTTACCGATGGCATCCGTATTTGATGAGTTTTTGATTGAGACGCCTATAACCAATCCGAACAATGTCAGGCCAGAGTTTCGTCCGACTGAATCACCAAGCAAATACAAATATCAGGCTCTAAAGGACTTTCTGTTCATGTTGCAAATAGAGCCGTTTATTGGGCTTGGCTTGGTTAACCTCGTTCCTGATCCAAGCGAATTTGATATAGAGCTAATGAGAGCCATGATGGAAATGGCGAGAGATAGAGGTCAAGCAGAAGACGTCCTTTGTGAGCAGGATCGTCGATTACATTTCCGCATGGCGACCGAGGATTTGCTGAACTCAATCGCAATGATGCCAAGAGAGGCGAAAATCCAGACTCTAATAAGCGAATTTGGGTTAGATGAGGAAACCGCAACGCAGACCATTTCAGAATTAGAACGCAAAGCTGAAGCTTCACCGCTGGTGATGTTGCAGAAAATGAATGCTGGCGAAGGTGGTCAGCTTATTCAAACCCGAATGGGACCGAACTATGAGATGGCACTTCTAATGGCTCAGGTCACTGGATCTGTATTGGTTACGGATAGTGGTTCGAGATGGCAAGAGTTGACATCAGCACAGCACCGGAATCAGGGAATAGTTACCTATCCATGGGGCGAAGCTTTCGAACAATTAGGTTCGTTACCCATTGACGAACAGTTCCTAGAAACGTTCCGGAAATCTCAAGGCCATTTCGCAACAGCCAGAAATCTTCTGAAAACGGCTGATCGTATGGTCTTGGATGATAATCGAAATGCAGCTCGATTGTCTGGTCAGGCTTTTGAATTTATGGGGCGACTTGGACAGGTTACAGAGCCGTTGAGAATCGATACCTTAAAGATACTAAGTCCGGATGGAGGTTTCTATGATACCCATGTCCAACGATTACTAGCGAGATCTAGTTGTCAGAGATATGATCACCGAGTCAGATCGATTTACGGCATAGGTCTTCCAGAACAACTAATATTGTGAGCTGGTAGTCTAACAATAAGTGAATAATTACTCTTTCTGAGGTTATTTGTATTCATAAATATGAGTATGGTTTTATGGGAATTCAATGCACGAGAAATTAAATCGTTGGCTAGATATAGCCGAGCGTATTTTAGATTTAATCAGACCCAAGGCTTACAACACTATAGCTAAAGCTGTTGTTCTTACTGGGATAGGTCTGATAATCGAATCACAGATAAACTTTCTTCATGCTGTCGTGGTGGCACTTTTTGAAGAGTACATAGGTAAGTCCGAGATTCTTCGCTCTGTACTGAATGCTTCTAGTGATACCACAGTAGGTGTTTTACTTGTCCTTGTTGGTATGATGTATCACCTAGCTGTAACTCTTGGTAAAGATTTCTTTGATAGCAAAAAAGCAGCGTTGCCGACGTATCCAGTTCTAAATTGCTTGCTACTGAACGGCGACAAGGAAGAGTTAGATTCAGAATTTACTATACGTGGTAAGTTAGTTTCTCTTCCTGATAGCGCTAGTATTCCAGATCAAGAAGAGCCCACGCTCGATGAGTCGATCTTAGGTAACACTTCTGTCTTTCGAACTATGCAACTCATACAAAGCACTCACTTTGGCAAACAACTGAATAAAGGATTATACAGAGAGCGAGCAAACGTGCTTAGAGAGTGGGCTGGTGCAGAGCTCCTGTACTTAACCTTGTGCAATGACAGCCGTAGTTTGGCAAACGGAGTCTCTATTGAGCTAACGATTCCGCGCCATAAAGGTTTATCAATCAAAGTTCCTGAAAGTAGTATTCCTAAAGATCCTAAAGCTGAAGAAGATTATAACGATAGATTTCAGATCCATAGTCTTCGTGGCTACCAAGATGTATCTATACCGGATTTGAGGGTGTCATCTGACGCTAAAAACTACTACATAAAATGGAACGTAAAACGCCTTCAAGCTCAAACGACCTTGGAAGCTGATGAGTGCGTATTGTTTAAAACTGATAAGCCTGTGAAAATTCAATGCACTATCTTTTGTGATGAATTACCAGAACCTACCAAAACTATGTTTATAGCAAACCCGCCTTCAGAAGCAGTCATTGTCTCTATAGATGAGTTATCGGAAGAGTTCTACTATGAGCCGCTACGAGATCAACTTATCATGAATGGTTATATAACAAGAGTTGTTGAAGAGATGGTTAAAGAATATGAGCTTGAGAACTAGGGGGCTTAGAAATGAGTGTTCAGTTCAGTTAATACTAAGCAATCATGTAAACGACTTTCCATACATACATCTAGTAATTCATGAGTTGCTAAATTAGCAAATTACCTGGTTCATTTCTGTCCAACTTCGAGCTAGCTGGTGGAGCCAGCTCATGTCTATTGTGGTATACAACAAGTTGACTATGAATACAAAGTACTATGTAATCTGGTCATGATTCCCTTGTGGAGGTGCAAGTGCGAGGATTAGCGAGCTTTAGATTTTTGAAGTTGGCCCGCTTCGCAGGAAGGGGCCAGCTTATTCTTCAATGTCATCAAGTGAATCAAAGAACTCGTCCCCATCCATCAGATCATCGTCGTCAATATTTTCAAAACGAGACTTAACGAGCTCAAGCTTTTCTTCTTCTGTCATATCTAATCCAAGCAGCCCAGGCGGGCTGCTGTTTGGTCACAATCATAAGTAGCGATTGCGAAGATGATCTTTAAAATGCGCGGGATTTAGAGTTTCGCCTGTCGCTTGTTTGACTAATTCATCAGTCGTCAGCAAGCTGCCTTTGCTCCAGATGTTATCTGACAACCAATTGAAGATACGGGTTAAGTCACCGCTTGCGATGGTTGAGTCACATCTATTGTTTTACGTATAGTAGCCATGAACTGAGCCGCTTAGATTGTTTACAAAAATGAATGTGCATGAGCTGTACTTATACATTGCCAACTAATGAAGAGTTTGTGATTGCACAGCAGTCGGTAGAACTGCTGTAACCAGAATAGAAAATGAATAGTTCAAAGCGAGCCTAGTGCTCGCTTTTTTAGTTCTAGCTATTCGTAAAATGGTGAGCGCAAAGACAACACACTTTATGTATCTTGCTGTACCGCTTTGTCTGCTGCTCTTAACCCCATCTGATATCCCGCTTCAAGCTTGTCTTTATTCGTTGTTAGCCGTCCCACAGAAAAACTATCTTCGGGAGTAATAACGTGAATATTGCAGTCGGGTGGAGGGTTGTTAATAAACGCCATCGTTTGGTTATATTGATCTGCGCGGTTGATCATAGCTTCTGCCAGTAGAGGAGTGTTTTTCATAAATCGACGCAGTAGCCAAGGTGCTTTAGGTGGTCGTTTGACATAGCCTTGCTTTTGCGACAGAACCACTGTGATGACCTTAGCGCCTCTTTTGTACGCCTCAATCACGGGAATTGAATCACCAACTCCTCCATCAATCATCTTTCTTCCATCGATATCTATAGGCGTTCGGTAGGCGACAGGCACTGAGCATGATGCCTTTAGAATCATTTCTAAATTACTTTGTGATCCTAATGTGTATACAGGAGCTCCTGTGTTAATGTCGGTTGTAACAATATGGAAAGGAATAGGCTGCTCGTTAAATGCTTGCATATCATAGGGATAATGTATCGCGATATGATCCCATAACCAGTCGAGATCTAGCCAGTGACCACCCTTAGCAAAGTTATGGAAGTTAATAAATTCTGGACGACACGAGTAGTCAGCAATGATGGTGTAGGTTCGTCCTCGTTGATTGGATAACCACGAGGCTATATTAGTCGCCCCTGCAGAAACTCCAATACAAAAATCAAAAGGATTATAATTATGGTCGATAAAGCCATCTAAAACCCCAGCGGCAAAGATACCTCGCATAGCGCCGCCTTCGACGACTAAGGCATGTTTCGTTTTCTGTAACATGAAAAATTGATTCCTTTAGAGTTTTACAGGCGTTTCCATTTGACCCGTTGACCTTGCTATTACGGCGTTAAACACTGAATGTACGAGTGGTCTGATGTGTAATTGGTTTAAGATAAAATACCAAACTCCGTCGAGCTTCTCTATACGAAAGCGCTTTATAAATACCATCTTCCTTTGCACTTATCTTGACTAAGCAATCCACCTAACTACGCTTATGATAATTAACAATGAAGATACACGCTAAATAAATCAGATAGATAAGTGGAGCCATTATGTCAATTGCCTCTATTGCAAACAATGTCAGTGAACTCATCGGTGACACCGATCTGGTCAGAATTAATAGCCTTTCAGAGATATCAGGTTGTAACATCCTTCTCAAGTGCGAACAACAGAACCCTGGTGGTTCAATAAAAGATAGAGCCGCGCTTCAGTTGGTGACCGATGCCATTGACGCGGGAAAACTAAAACCCGGTATGACTATAGTAGAAGGGACCGCAGGAAATACCGGCATCGGGCTCGCACTAGTAGCTAAGGCACTTGGTTACAAGATGTTGGTCGTGATGCCAAAAGGGCAGGCGAAAGAAAAAGAACGAATGATTTCCCTCTATGGCGCAGAACTGTTGCTAGTCGACCCTTGCCCATTTGCAAACCCTGAACACTTTTACCACACTGCCAAGAGGATAGGTGAGGAGCATGAAGATTACTGGTGGGCTGATCAGTTTGAGAACCTAAGCAATTACCGAGCGCACTATTTAAACACGGGCCCCGAAATCTGGCGACAAACCGAAGGCAATATAGACGCACTAGTGTCTGTAGTAGGGACAGGTGGTACAATTGCCGGAAACTCTCACTACCTCTCGCAGCAACAGGCAAATCTGAAAACGTGGCTGGTCGACCCTGATGGCTCAGGTATTCATTCTTTTCTGCAAAACGGAGAATACCAATCTACAGGGAGTTCGTTTACCGAAGGGATAGGCATTATGAGAACGGTAGATAACTTCAGGCAGGCGAAAATCAACCACGCAATCACTTTGCCTGATCAGGATTTAGTAGCTATCTCTCGTTTGGTAGCGGAACATGACGGTATTGTTCTTGGCAGCAGTTCTTCACTGAACGTTGCGGGAGCGCTGTACACTGCTGCGAGAATGGGCAAAGGAAAAACAATTGTTACTTTTAGCTGTGACCTGGCGGATCGTTCCTACTCAAAGTTGTACAACGAGGATTTTCTAAAAGAGAGAGGGATAAGTCTCAATACTGAAACTCTTGAGGAGATATGGGCACGTTACCAAGCTGATGATGATAGCAGAGTTGTTGATGTCTCTTGATGTATTAAAATGAAAAAAGCGAGTCTACGACTCGCTTTATATCTCTTAATTAACTTCTATTCTAACACTGAATTAGCGTCAGAAATTGCACTACTTCCGGTGGCTAAAAAGCTAACAACTTCCGATTGCATCTCTGCGTGATACGCTAAATCACTCAGGTTATCGGTGTCTTGGACCGAAATGAAGGTAGAGTGTTTACCAATATCACGAAAACGTACAAATGGAGAAGTACTACTACCACTCCCAAAGCAACGATTAAGAGCATGTTGCGTGTCTCCCTGCGCTTTGATGTACCTAGTAATTAACTTGTGTAAAAGGTTGGATCGTCTTAGTGAGATGAGAATCTTAGAAAGACGAAAGAGAGTTGCGATGGAGTCGTATCAACTCATTTGTGAACTGAAACCACGATGATTCAGATTGTTCCTTAGGCTTTCGTTTATTGTAGATTTAAAGATGTAGACAATTAACATTCATGATTCTTATTTATCACCTGAATAAAATATGCCCATGATCTCACCTTTGAAATAAATGTCAGAACAATGTTAGCGTTTGCTTGTTTCTATCTATCGCCAAAGATATGATTGAAACTAAGTAAACTAACAATTAACGTCAAATATTATGAAGAACATAACAAAGCCAGTATTGCTTCTCTCTGTTTTGCTCCCTTCTGTTTCATTTGCTCAACTGCAACTGTCGCCAGAGGAGTTGGCTAAGAAGAAAGAGATCTATACAAAATTCGATACCCAAAGTGTCAATATAAAACTCAAACAGTTTTACGATGAAGTTGATATACTGCGATATAATAATGATGCAGTGATTAATGAAATTGGTAACAAGCAAGAAGATATAGAGTCCACATATAATTCGTTAGTGAATCTTACGAGTGAAAAAAAAGAAATTAACGAGTATCTTATTAATCGACTGCAAAATAATATTGCTATTTATAATGAAAGTGTTGCTAAGTTAAATAGTGATACTAATAAGGAAGCTCAGCTTGTTAAGAAGATAAAAAATAATGAAGACGAAAAGCAAGCCATAGAAAAGAGCAAAGAGCTAGAACTTGCCAAACTAAAAAAAGACATTGAGACGAGGCTCAAGCACGATGCTGATAAGGAGAAAAAAGTCTTCTTTGATGGAAAGGTTATTTGCTCAAGTTCAATGACCTTAAGTGATTGTTTTAATAAAAATAAAGCAAACATTGTTAGCCAGGCCATGAAGTCAACGGTTGGTGAGTACAGGGTTCATGCAACAAAAGTTGAAGATGCTAACCTAAACATTAATGGTACATTGTCTTATAGCGTTGCAATCACGTATACACAACCTTTTTCTTTACTTACTATAAAAGAGATAAATAAAGAACTTGGAATAAGTACCAAAGACATTAAACTGTCCTCAAATAAAGAAGCTACATACTACATTAATGGTAAAAAAGTGGGTGAAGGCAAAGAGGTCTTGTTTAGAAATTCATATAACTCAAAAGTGATTGTAAAGGCTGTCTACGATAAAAAGTCACAGTCTTCAATTGAAGAGTTAGGTCCAGAAAATGACTTATATTATCCATTTTAATATTGGATAATACTATTTTATGGTTTTGGTTAGTTATACTAAATAACTTTTATAGATCTATTGATTATAACCCAATGTGTTGAGCACGTTTGTGCTCAACTACTGCATTTTATAAACTAAAATCATAAATATGGCACTTGATTCATAACTGTCAAAAAAATGTCAGTGACAAAAAAATAACGCTTTGTGCTTATTTTATATCCTATGTTAAAGGCTCAAGATGAAACATTTTACCGACTCAGTGAGGAAATCACTAAAAAGAGAAGATTGGTATGCTGCCTTATTAACTGCACTCACGTTGCCCGATATATGTGGCAGGCTAGAAAACCCTCAGAAGCAACCTAGGGCGAGGTATCAAAAGTGGTATCAAATATGGGTTTCTTCGCAGTTAGCGGAAAAAACTAATAAACAAACTCGTACCATCTTGCAGCTCCGTGGAGAGGAGTTATATGCGCTCAGATGTGCTTTCTTTCATGAGACAGGTAGTAGCCTAGAGATGAGTAAGTCTCTAAAGATGGTCAAGAAATATAGATTCGTCACTCCTGAAGCATATCGCACGCTGGATGAGAGCAGCATTAAGGAACAAATGGCAATCCCTATCGACACCATTTGTCTTGCTTTAGCGACAGCGACTGATGCTTGGTTTGATAACGTAAGGGATGACCCGGTCGTCATAGAGAGATTAGGCGGCATTCTAAAGGTGCATGGTTAATCAAGCCACCTCCGAAGTATCTTTTACTTAGAAGTGGCGTAACTGAACTATTTACAGCTAGGTTTAATCGTATCGTAATTCGGTAACGTCGCCGCTTTTGCTCTTAAGTCTGAAATACGAGTATCGTGAGATGGGTGAGTGGACAGAAGTTCTGGTGGTTGACTCCCTCCAGATGCTTTTGCCATGTTCTTCCATAACTCGACACTCTGATTGGGATCAAATCCGCTTTTCGCCATTAATTCTAACCCAACAATATCCGCTTCTGACTCTTGAGTTCGACCGTAAGGTAATATCACTCCATATTGAACCCCAACACCTAAAGCGGCCATTGTGACATCGCGATACTGAGAGCCGCCAAGTGCGGTATTTGTAATTTGAAGTCCCGTATTGGCTAGTTGTGATTGTGATAAGCGTTCGTTACTGTGGTCAGCCAAAACGTGAGCCACTTCGTGGCCTATAACTGTAGCGAGTTGGTCTGGAGTCACTGCTACATTCAATAGCCCTGTATAGACCCCGATTTTACCACCTGGTAGTGCGAAGGCATTAACTTGATCGGAATCGAATACGACCACTTCCCATTCGCTGAATTCAGGCTGGGGTGGTACGTGGTCTGTGATGGTTTTTGCCACACATTGAACATAAGCATTCACTTCCTTATCAGTGCTTACTTTTTGTTCGTTCTTCATTTGCTCAAAAGATTGAGCACCTAATTGACTCATTTGCGCGTCTGAGAACAGAATCAGTTGATTCCGTCCGGTTGGAGACGATGAACATGCTGCAATTGCAGTAGTGATCGCTGCTAAGCAGCAAACCTTTGTCCAAGTCTTCATATGTGAGGCTCCCTTAAATGTTATCCGCCCCCTAAGTTGGAATAAGGGGAAACGCGTTACCTACATTTTGATATTTGCCATTCGTGTTAACGACAGGCATCATTCTTATAATTAGTTCACCTAAGTATAGGATTTATCGATGAGTATTTGGAAGAAGAATATCTCATTAGAGGCGTTAAATCGCACTTCTAAGAACACGCTAATTGAGCACCTACAAATTGAGTATACTGCGTTCACCGATAACACGTTAAGTGCGACGATGCCTGTAAGTAGCATCACGCATCAGCCGTTGGGGATGCTTCATGGCGGTGCATCTGTCGTGTTAGCAGAGACTTTAGGATCGCTTGCTGCGAACTATTGTGTTGATAATGACCATTACTGTGTCGGATTAGACATCAACGCTAACCATGTGCGAGCGATGCGTTCTGGCTTCGTAATAGGCACAGCACGGCCTATACACCTTGGTGTTTCAACTCAAGTTTGGCAAATCGATATTACCGATGAGAAGCAGAGGTTAGTGTGTACAAGCCGCTTAACGATTGCGGTGAAAAAGAATAAAAAGGCTAGCCGATGATCGTCGATTTTTCTCAAGGTAAGGTGATTGTTACGCCACATGAAATGGTAGTGCGGCTAGCGGTGAGCAATGTAACTTTGCAAGCCCAAGTAGATGCGTTACAACTTATCATTCCAGCATGCGTTATTTCCGCTAATGGTGCGGAGTGTAAATGGTCCGTCAAATTAGACAGTGAGGAACAACTTCGTGCTATTTCCGATGAGACTGGCATAGCGATTTTGACACTGTAACTTGCCAAATAAGCTAATAAAGAGGAAACTTATTTCCAAGTCAACGAATGGTATTTCCTCTTTATGAGCAGTCCCCGCCTAAGAAAGCAATTTGAGATTTTATTTGAGCACTTTTCAGGTCAAGATGCTGAAACACAACTAGAAGATGTGACTGGTATTTTGTTCTGTACTAGGCGAAATGCCCGTATCGTGCTTAACAAACTTGAAGAAGAAGGGTGGATTGAATGGCACCCAGCAGCAGGTCGAGGAAAGCTCTCTCAACTTATCTTCAAACAGAATCGAAATGATGTGAGCGAAACGCTGGCAAGGCGTTACTTGGAAGAGGGGCGTATTGGTCATGCATTAAATGTGCTCGACAAAGACGCAAGTCGATTATCTAATGTTATTCAAAGCTACTTAGGGGTAACTCAATCAGACGGTAAACAAGTCATCCGACTTCCATACTACCGCGCGTTGTCGATGCTTAATCCAACTAAGCCAATGCGCCGTTCTGAAATTCATATAGCACGCCAAGTATTCAGTGGGTTAACTAAATTTGACGAGAATGATGTCCTACAACCGGATATTGCTCACCATTGGCAACAGATCTCTGAAACGCAATGGCGTTTCTACATACGACCTGGTATTCGCTTCCATAACGGTGAACTGCTCAAAATTGACCACATAATTCAAAGTATTGAAACGTTAAAAGGCGCTAACCTTTATAAGCATTTGGACAAAGTGATCTCGCCATCAGCATGGGTCATTGATGTCTACTTTACACAACCCGATTTTCAAGCTCCGATGCTTTTTGCCGAGAATATGGCCAAGGTATTGCCGCCTGAAAATATGCGAGGTGATGACTTCGATCGATATCCTATTGGTACTGGCCCTTATTGTGTGACGACCAATAATGATAAGAGACTAATTTTATCCGCGTTCGATGGCTACTTTGGTTATCGTCCCTTGTTGGATACGGTGGAAGTATGGGTTATAGACGAAACGCATTCTACATTGGTTTTCCCTACATTGGCGGATCCGATTGCCGGAGCCCGCTCTGAAGTTCAAGACGACATCGAACTCGACCCTGGCTGCACCTATTTGTTGTTAAATCGCGTCTCTGGCATTGCTAAGGACGATCAGTGGGCTCGTTATCTGAGCAAAAAAATTAATTCGTTAGCGATTTTCCGTAAGCTACCGGAAAAGACCATTGAAGAACTTGGAATGATTCCCGCGCATGGGCTTAAGCCAGGCTGGTATCATCATCCGACTTCTGAGATACAAGAGCTGCAGAAGGCCGAGTATGAACATATCGCAGATAAAGAAATTAGAATTGCCTATTACGCAGAGCATCCAACGTTCCCAGAGATTGCAAAGGGCATTGAAGAATTACTAAAACAAGATGGAATTCGAACTAAGCTGGTGCGCTATGGTTTAGATTCTCCGGAATTCGATGATATCGACATATGGATTCGCCCTATGGGTATTGCTAGCAAACGCGAGGAAGCATTAGCAGGCTGGTTACTCGGCCACAGTGATATCGAACATATGTCTAAGCCTGAAGACTTTTACCAATGGTCTAAGATCGTCGAAGATTGGCGTGGAAAAGCGAATGAAAAGTTCCCAGCTCAAGAATTGGGTAAAAAGCTGATTCAAAGTTATCAAATCATTCCTATGTTTCATTGTTGGCTGGGTATCAGCAAAGACCATTGTGGTAGTTTGCAAAATGCCAAATGCAATGCGCTAGGTTGGTTTGACTTCAGTAAAGTGTGGGTCAAACCAGACGACCTTGAGATAAACAGTTAGTACAATGGCAAAACCTAATAAAAAAGGTCCAGTGAAGACCGTCGACATTTTCTGTTCCAAATGCGGCGCTAAGCTATTTCGATATCGTAAAGGTGGAAAGGGCGCGCTGGTCAAGTGTTTTAAGGAACGGATTGCCGAAGATTTCACGGAGGAGCTCGGTGTTTGTCCTCAGTGCGCGAGTGTTTTCGGTAGAGATACATTAATTCGTGGTACGCCAGCAATCAAAATGGTTGGTGGAAAAGTTCGTATGAAATAGGGAAATAGTTGATGAAATCCAATGCCATAACGGTACTTACTACCGTATCAAATGAAAGACAAGCTGATGACTTAATTAAGGTATTATTGGAGAGTCGTCTCGCAGCATGCATTCAGACGCAAAACATCGGTAGCCACTATGTATGGGAAGGGAAAGTCTGTCATGATAAAGAAGTGTTGTTGATCATCAAATCGACTAATGAGGCCTACTCACGTCTAGAACGAACTATTATTGCCAACCACGAGTATGAAGTCCCACAGATTGTTGCCTTACCCATTGAGGCAGGATTTAGACCTTACCTCAATTGGTTAAAACAAAATGTTAAGCCTTAGCTGGCGTCTTTAGAGCAAAAAGTGTCAATGCCGTGATAGCACCTAGCGTGTCACATAGCATGTCCTTTTGCGCATCCCAAATGTCGCCTTGTGAGCCCAAAAAGGCGATCCCCTCATCTCCGCCAGCAATGGCAGCGTACCACCATTCTATGATTTCATAAGCTGCCGCTAGACTCATTATGGCGAATAACGCAAACATGATCGCTGGAATTTTGCTCATTACTTTATTGCGATAGACATATTCCGCAATAGGAAAGGCGTAAAGGCCAATGGAAAAGTGGGCAACTCTATCAAAGTTGTTCCGCTCAGAGCCAATTAACTGATTGAACCAATCAAAAGGGACTTCGGCGAACGTGTACTTCGCCCCTATAGTGTGAAGGGCAAGCCAGATGAACATCAAAACGTAAGCGGGTTTGGAAAACTGGAATTTAGCAGATACTAGCCAAATGAGTAATAAGATGGCCACTGCGGGAACAATCTCTGCCACCCATACTGCTCGCGAGCTTGGCGCAATCGCTGAAAAGACAAAAACGAGACAATATAAACCGGTAAGAAAGGTGAGAATAGGGCAGTAACGCCTCGAGGTTCTGTAATTCATAATATTCGCTATCTAATATCTTTTTTTGTAAGCGTAGTATAACTTTAATAAAACACCGTTCAATTAAGTTGTAACCGTTTTTGGTGACGAATAGCACAAAACACGCAAGCGTTTACACAGCTATACAATAGATTCTTTGAAAAAACGCCAACTTTTTTCTAACATCTGCGTCAAATCATAACGACAAGAAAGCAAAGTCATGAAATTAGAAACGGTTGATTATTTAGCACCAGATGCAGCGGAGCAGTTTGTACGTTCATTAAGAGAAACGGGATTTGGGGTTCTTAAAAACCATCCAATTCCTCAAGAACTTGTAGAATCGATTTATCTGAACTGGCACGCGTTCTTTAGCACAGAAAGGAAGAATGAGTTTCACTTTAATGTAGAGACCCAAGACGGTTATTTCCCACCTAGTGTGTCTGAAGTTGCTAAAGGGCACTCAGTTAAGGACATTAAAGAGTACTTTCATGTCTATCCTTGGGGACAGATCCCAGAAGAGCTCAAAGAGCAAATTTTGGATTACTATCGAAGAGCGAATGAATTCGCTGCTGAGCTTCTTGGCTGGGTAGAAGAGTATGCTCCGAAAGAAGTAAGTGACAAGTTTTCGATTGAACTGTCTGAGATGATCAAGAACAGCGAAAAGACATTACTACGTGTACTGCATTATCCACCAATGACCGGTAACGAAGAGCCGGGCGCGATTCGTGCTGCTGCCCATGAAGATATTAACCTACTGACGGTTTTGCCTGCGGCGAATGAACCGGGCCTTCAAGTCATGACAAAGGATGATGAGTGGCTGGATGTTCCATGTGACTTTGGAAACTTAATCATCAACATCGGTGATATGCTGCAAGAAGCAAGTGGTGGATACTTCCCTTCGACAACTCACCGTGTTATCAATCCAACTGGTGAGAAGCAAGAGAAGTCTCGTATTTCATTACCACTATTCTTGCACCCAAATCCCGAGGTTGTACTGTCAGATAAATACACAGCTGATAGCTATCTAATGGAACGATTGAGAGAGTTAGGTGTTATCTAACGAATAGAATCAAGGTCAGCTTTATGCTGGCCTTTTTTGTGTACTCAAGGGATGGAAGTGCTAATCTCTAAATGAAAGCACAGTGTAATAGGAGAGGATGATTGACAGGATCTACAGAATGCGAAGTCAAATCTCATCGACAAGCAGATAACCCTTTGCTTTGGTCGGTATTACATTTAATTAAGAACAATGTGGATGGTTTGAAAATTCACACCTTAGCTTCTCAACTCGCCGACGCAGGCTTGATACCTTCATTGGATGAATCTCCAGAAAAAGATCTTTTTAAACGGAACTTCTTACTAATGAATGCTCTGTATCAGCTACAAGAGTTACTGATACCCGAGAAGTGGTTGCAAGTCGAAGCTATGAACATTCAACTTTTCTCTTACCGTTCTGGGGAGCACGCCATAGATAAAAATAACCCATTGAGAGAATATTATCTTGATTGGTCACACTATGAGGCTGATACAGGAGAGGTCAAACGTTTGTTAGAGGACTTTTGGCAACGGTATAAACATTTTGTTGGTGTTTCATCTGTGACAATGTCACGAAGTGTTGCGCTTAAGTGTTTCGAATTAAATGAGTGGGCAACACAAAGAGAGATAAGACAAGCGTGGCGTAAACTCGCCCTTAAGTGGCATCCGGATCGTGAAGGTGGGGATGCGGAGAAGTTTAGACGTTACTGCGAAGCGTGGTCACTATTGAAGGAGTAGTGAGTCTGATGACTCACTACATTTGGCATAACCCAATTAACGCGGCTGACGCATTTTCGCGCCTCTGAGGCGGTTTAAGGTCGCTAGCGTATCAACCAATCTTGGCTTTGCAAGATCACCTGAATTTGGCATAGTCGCACTCCAATCACCTTGAAGCAGTTCGGATAGCGCTTTTGGTGGATGTGTTGACCAACCAGGCTGTTGTGCTAGTTGGAACAATAGCCAACCAATAGCATTGAGCTCAGAATTTGATTCAAGCTGCTCCAGTGCTTGGACATCAATAAACTCTTTTCCAAATCGTAAACTGTTTGCGCCTTTGCCAGATACTCGGAATTTTCCATCGATCAATAGCTGCTGTAGGTGTGCGCAATCAACATGACGAGGTGGAATCAGTTCCAGAGGTTTCTCACATTCATTCTGCCTCTCAGTTGGATGAAGCGCGATGACTTGTTGTGCTTTCTCTGTGACATCAATTGCCTGATAGTCATGCATTTGAATCACAGTATCCGCAACATCTAGGTAGTCGCCAGAACCACCCATAACAATGATAGTTGAAATGTCTAGCTCATCTCTTAACTGCCCAACACGGTCAACAAATGGTGTAATAGGCTCATCACCTTTAGATACTAGTGCTTGCATACGCTCATCACGAATCATGAAGTTCGTCGCTGAGGTATCTTCATCAATCATGATAGCGCTGGCACCTGCTTCAATGGATTCTTGTAGCCATGCTGCTTGAGACGTAGAACCAGAAGCATCTTGGGTACTGAAATCAGAGGTTTGTTTACCAAACGGCAGATGATTAATGTAATTACTCAAGTTTAAATTGTGAATTGAGCGTCCGTCTTCCGCTTTAATTTTGCATGAATCTGCATCGGTGACGATCCCTTCGCGACCATCACCAGGGATATGATCGTAAATGGAGCGTTCAAGTGCGTTAAGCAAAGTCGATTTACCATGGAAGCCGCCACCAACAATTAATGTGACACCTTTGGTGATACCCATGCCTTTGATATAACCTTGATTGGGACGATGTAACGTTACTTCGAGTGATTCTGGTGACGTGAATGGAATGGCGTCTTTCATTGGTAAATCACAGTTACCTGCGATTCGAGGTAATACACTTCCATTGGCAACGAAGGCAATTAAGTTATTCGCAGCAAGCTGCTCTCGTAGTGCTACCTGATCTTCTACTGCTTCGCAGTGCTTCTTAAGTTCTTGAATGTTTAATTCGCGCTCTAATGTCGCTTTACGAATATATTTTGGTAGATGGAACGTCAGCATATTAATGGCTTTCTTCGCTAAGATGCTGCGACCTTCCGCAGGCAAGTTAACGCGAAAACGAAGCTCAATCCCTTCGTCGGTAAAAATAACGGCTGTTGAGTCCATCACCGTTTGACCAGTTAATGAAATGGAGACATTGTTCTCTTGCTTTGCAAAAGCAGCAAATTGGCGAGCAATATAGTCTCGCGCGGCAATTTGATAAGCTGGTGACTGATCTTTTAACCATTCAAGACCGCTTGGTGCCCATTGTCTGAATGCTCGTACGCGAGATGCCGCTGCGTAAGGGTCAGATTGAACATGATCTATATGAAAATCAAAGTCAGAGAAATCGTAACTACCTTTGATTTGCTGGTAAGCACGATAATTTTGCTTCTCGATTTTTTTTAGTTTGGCGATTAATAGATCCATGTCGAATGTCTCGAATTTCTTAAGGTTGGTGCGGGATTATAGGAGCCTCACAGCTGCGGGTAAAGCACTATGCTGTAAAATAAAAGCTTATCGGATTATGAATTGCTTGGGCGGCGGGTACTGTTTTTCGAGATGGGCCTCAAATATATCTCTAGGCATTGGTTTAGCGTAGTAATATCCTTGTGCGACGTCGCAACTCTCGGTTGCTACGAATCGGTGTTGCTCTGATGTTTCTACACCTTCGACGACGACTTGCTTGTTTAGCTTTTTAGCTATATTGATTATTGAACGAAGTATCGCTTTATCCTGAGCATTGTGAAGTATGTTAGAGAGGAATTCTTTGTCTATTTTTATGCAATCGAATGGAAGTTTTCGAAGATAGCTAAACGAAGCATACCCAGTACCAAAATCATCAAGAGCAAATCGAACGCCATGTCCCTTAAGGCGAACTATATTTTGATAAGCCACTTCGAAGTTAGAAACAAGACAACTTTCAGTGAGTTCTAGTTCTAAATTGGTTGATGGTAACTCATTGTTTTCTAAAATCTCGAGAACTCTGTCAGCAAAACGGGCTGAACAGATCTGTTTTGCAGATACGTTCACAGACAGAGTGAAATCAGGTGCGATTTCAATCCATTCAGAGGCTTTATCAATCGCGCTCCTTAGCACGAAATAACCTACTTCAACAATAAGCCCATTTTGTTCGGCCATATGAATTAGAGCTTCATTGGAGATGTCACCCAAAACAGGATGCTTCCAACGCAGCAGTACCTCCGCACCTATCCATTTATCATTCTTTAAGTCGATCTTTGGTTGAAAATAAAGAATAAGATCGTCATTTCTCACGGCCTGAAGTAAATAGTGTTCAAGCTGGTTAAACTCTTTCTGCTCATCTTGGTCTGCTTGGGTGAATGTACTTACAGTTGCCCCTGATTCTTTACATGATACTGCAGCGTGAAATGCGTTATTGATCAGGTCTGTAGAGTTATCGGTATGGTACGAGTTTGCTACACCCATAAAGACATGTAGATGCACTTCTTGATCGCGATAAAACATGCCTTGCCGTGCTACTTCGGACAGTTGTCGGCAAAGGTTGGGTAAAAAGTGCTCGTCGAAAGAGGGAACAATGGTTGTTAATGCAAGTTCAGTCGTTGAAATACGAGCGTAGTAATGGATGTGTGGCGTGTTTTTGCTAATCTTCTGTTCCAATAACGATAGCAACGTATCAAAGCCATCGCAGCCAATCCTGGCTTGAATTCGTTCTCCGTTAGTGATTTGGATAAAAATGACAGAAAGATACGCATTACCGTCAATGATAGCCCGACTGTTGAATGAGGCTTCTAGAGCATTTTCCAACCCCTGTCTGTTTAACATGTTAGTGGCCGAATCATGATTTTTCTGATACTGCATCTGCCTTTCTAGAAGGGAATTTTTCGATTTTAGGTTTTGAAGATTTTGTTCAAGCAAAGCAATCTGGTGGTCACGTTCTTTAAGTGACGTTTTAAAGCTTAATTCCATGTCCAAAATCGTTTGTGAGAGTTTTTTTTGTGCAGCAATGGATTGAATCTGATCGACCAGTAGGCGTAGCGTGTTTTTTGCATCCTTATCAAATTGATGAATGATAAACGCCAAACCTAACGGCTTGTCGCTGGCGTTGAAGATTTCGAGATAATCGACAGTATATTGAGACAGATCCATGTTTAGTTTGTCTAAAAGCTTTTGAAAATACTTGGCGATTGATTCATGGTTACAAGGGAATCGAAAGGGGGCAGAGGATTCATCTCCCTTTTGAAATAGTGACGTTGCGCTCTTATGGTCAATGTATTGTAAAGCTATCGATTGGTTTTGCAGTGTACAATATCCCCATACAGGTTCATTCATACGGTCACTTTCGTGTAATGTAAGTACGCCTCTTATCTTTCGAATATCCGAATCAGAAAGAAAGCCTAAAGGTTCTAACGCTTGATAATTACGCATAGATAGTTCCACATCCTGTGGTTTGTAATGATCACTGATTATTGATTCAACCGAACTTTACTATTCTTTAAGTATAAGTAGTCTATTAGCGGCGAGCGATGCACGGAGGCTTTACAGGTAGGTAGAGAGGGATAAGAATAACCACAGTCTCAAAAGTGAGACTGTGGTTAAAAGATGCAATAAACTATGGTTTTAATCGATAAAGACTGTCTACATCAACTTCTTTAGAATAGTCGACCCCATCTAGGGCAAATCCATTCAGATTCAAGAATGTTCGCTGGAAACCTTCAAAATCACCAACGGCTTTGAAATTGTCTGCGTCCATTTGGTCGAGTAGCTTACCTACTTGATTTTGAATATCTGGATCCAGTTCCCAATCGTCCATTCGAATCAAACGCTCACCGTCCACTGGAATTTTGCTTTGGCCGTAGAGTTTGGTTGAAAACAAACGTTGCATCTGCTCAATACACTCTTCGTGCTTACCTTGTGCTTTCATGGTCTTGTACAAAGCAAGTAGGTAAGGGCTCAAACCCGGGATAAACACACTCGCTTTTGTGACCAGTGCTTTGCAAACTGCAGCGTAAGCGTTGCCATTGAAATTAGACAATTC
The DNA here is from genome assembly GCF_021568915.1 of Vibrio sp. McD22-P3. Lineage (NCBI taxonomy): Bacteria > Pseudomonadati > Pseudomonadota > Gammaproteobacteria > Vibrionales > Vibrionaceae > Vibrio > Vibrio sp. McD22-P3. Next base: position 71,273 of record NZ_JAKGTN010000022.1, on the reverse strand, counting down.
CAAGTTTAAGGCATGGCTAGTTTGGTGTAAGTCTACTTTCGCTCGGCCAAGAGTTCCGTCTAAATAAATAGGGTGTGTTACTGCTGGGCCGATATACGAGAATGCAATAGTTTTGAATCCATCTGCTACAGAGTCAGAATTAACCAGAGTATCAATCCAGCTTTCCCAATCTTCGCCGCCCATGACTTTGAGAGTGCCTTCAATTTCTTCATCGTTGGCCGGCTCTAAAGTGGTGTCTTCCCATTGTTCAGTTTCTAGGTTGATAGTTGCACCGGAAACAGACTCTCCAATAGGTTTAATTGCAGAACGCCAGAAGCCACCTTCGCTATTCGGTCTTACTCCAGTAGCAAGGCTATAGATAACCAGATCCACTTCTCCTTCAAAGTAAGTCTCAATAGCCTCTATAACTTGTTCTCTTACGTCCGTTGAAAATGCGTCTCCAACGATGTTAATAGCGCGTCTACCGGCTTGCTCTGCACGTTTCTTGAAGTAAATGTTGTTGTACCATCCGGCAGACCCGACGCCTTTCTCAGAAGGCCCTCGCTCGAAGGAAACACCAATGGTATCTGCCTCAGCTCCACCAAATGTAAGAGCAATTCTCGCTGCTAATCCAAAACCAGAAGATGCACCAATAATGAGTACTCGTTTAGGTCCGTTCTTGATCGGATCGGCAGACTTTACGTAATCAATTTGGTTATCGACCGCCTTTTTACAGCCCTCTGGGTGGGCTGACCGTGCGACGACACCGCTGATAATCGGTTCAATTATCATTTATACAACCTATCTAAGACGATGATAAAGGAACAGAATAACGTAAAGTGTTGTAAATTATATTGAGCTAGGGCATCAAAAAGGTGAATCTGATGCCCTCAAATTGAGGAAACTTTAAAAAAGTTTCAATGGGAGAGTCAAAGGTGGGGTTGCATACTTTCTGCTACGAACTGGGCGATGAAAGGTTGTGCTTCTGGTTTTGGGTGTAATCCGTCTTCCATCATCCATTCTGGTTTGATAATGACTTGCTCCAAGAAGAAGGGTAACAAAGGTACTCCAGACTCTTGGGCAAGGGCAGGATAGATACCCTCAAACATCGACGCATAACGTTTTCCATAGTTTGGTGGAATACGAATTTGCATTAGCAGAACTTTTGAACCAGCCTGTTGACTCATCTCAATCAACGACGCCAAGTTGTTCTTGATTATGCTAGGCTGGAATCCTCTTAAGCCGTCGTTAGCACCTAATTCTATTAGGACGTAATCTGGCGAGTGTTGTTTAAGAAGACCAGGGAGCTTGGCGAGGCCATTGCTCGTAGTATCGCCAGAAACACTGCCGTTGATGACCTTCATCGGTTCATCACCTGATGATAACTCGTCAGATAACATCGTTGGCCAGCTCTGTTCTGCGCGCATGTTGTAACCTGCGCTTAAGCTGTCCCCGAGAATGAGTAACGTTGCCGCTTTTGCATGAAAAGAGGCCAAGGAAATAACAATTAAAACGAAATAGGAAAGTTGCCGAATCATGAGTTCTTCCATAATCAAAGCTGAATCAGTGACCAAAGTAGTGTCTACGAAAACGGAGCATTTAACAATCCTAGAGAATGTAAATCTGTCTATTCAAGAGGGTGAAAGCATCGCAATCGTGGGAACATCGGGTGCAGGTAAGTCAACCCTGATGACTTTGTTGGCTGGACTAGATGTACCTTCAAATGGGACGATTCAGCTGCTCGAACAAAACATATCCAGTCTTGATGATGAGGCTCGAGCCAAGATACGCAGTGACCATTTGGGTTTCGTTTTCCAAAGCTTTTTGTTGATTCCGAGTCTATCTGCTTTGGGTAATGTGACATTACCTTGCCTGTTGAAGGGAGAAGATGAGGATACTGAGAAAGCTAAAGCACTTTTAGAGTCGGTTGGTCTTGGTCATCGTATCGATCACTTGCCATCGCAATTGTCAGGGGGAGAACAACAACGTGTTGCTATTGCTAGAGCATTCATGACCAGTCCCAAAATCCTTTTCGCCGATGAGCCGACTGGAAACTTAGACCAAAATACAGCGCATAAGATCGTTGAGTTACTTTTTAATCTTAACAAAGAACATGGCACGACATTAGTGTTAGTTACCCATGATTTAACGTTAGCAAAACGTTGTGATCGCGTGTTCCACATGAATGCTGGAAAGTTGGAAGAGGAATAAGCGATGGCACAAGGAGGACTTAACAAAAGGCTAGTTAGTTGGAGCATTGATGAAATTAAGCAAGGGCAACTTTGGCCGATTGCTATCTCACTCACTCTAATCATTGCCTGTATCTTTGGCTTAGCAGCACTTGCAGAGCGGATGGAGCAAGTCATTGTCAAGCAGGGCAAAGATGCACTTACCGCTGATACGGTGTACATCACTGCGAACCCAATAACGCCAACCAATCAACAATATATTGAGTCCTCTGGACTCAACGTTTCTTTTTATACTCGCTTTGCCACGATGTCTTTTAGTGATAATGGCATGCAGCTTATTACCGTTAAGGCAGTTGACGATAGATTTCCTTTGAGAGGAACATTAACCCTTGCAACCGATACGGGTACTCAGCATCGCGTGAAACCTGGAGAATTATGGCTGGACAGTCGGATCGCTGAGCAGCTTGGTGTTAGTCAGGGTGACGTTGTCACTGTTGGTGACGCAGATTTAACCGTGAGTGGCGTCATCTTGGAGGAGCCCGGTATTAGCTTTAATCCGTTCCAGCAGATGCCTACTGCATATATTCACCAAGATTCGGTAGATGCCACGGGGGCGGTACAATTGGGCAGTCGTGTTCAATTCAGGGCTTATTTAACGGGTGACGATACCGCGATTGCAACATTAAAAGACCAAATAGAGCTAACACCAAGTGACCGATGGCGAGATCAAAGCTCGGGTAGTCGTACTAATGAAATATTCGATCGAACCACTCAGTACTTGTCTCTTACGGTCGCTATCATCATTATTATGGCGGCAACAACGTTAGTTCTGACTTGTCAAAATTACGTCCAGAGCAGAAGACAAACTGTCGCGATGTTAAAAAGCTTGGGAGCAAGCAAAGCATGGTTGGTTCGCTGGCTTAGTATTCAAACTTTGTTGCTGGTGGTGTTAGCGATCTTTGCAGGTCTGGTATTGGGTACGCTTCTCGAAACATTACTGCGATTGCCACTTACTGACTTGCTACCCGATCCACTTCCGAGTTATGGCATGACGCCAGCATTCATCGCTGTCGTTTCTAGCTTGTGTATCGGTGTACCAGCTCTGGGTATACCACTGTATAAACTTATCTCAGTCTCTTCTGTAGAGGTGTTACAAAGTGCAGATGAGAAGCGTGGCGGATTCATCTACCTATTGATTCTAGTTCCCCTTATTCCTTTGCTTATTGCGTATCGTGACAACAACTTAGTGTGGATAGTTCTCGCGGGCATCGTTGGGCTGTTTCTAGTTTTAGGGGCGATTAGCGTTGTTTTCACCTTACTTCTTTCAAAAGTGTCGCTGCCTGTCTCTATGAAACTGGCGGTCAGCCGCATCAACCGTAGCAAACGGCATACTGGACTTCAATATGGTGCGCTAGGACTGTCATTAATGTTGTTGACGACAATCTGGTTAGTCCGAAGTGACTTATTAAGTGATTGGCAGCGAACACTGCCAGCAGACGCTCCTAATGCGTTTGCGCTTAATATAGGCGAACATGAGAAGCAAACATACCTAGATGCACTCGACGGCAACAATATCCAGCGTTCAGAGGCGTTTCCTATATCTAGAGGCAGATTAACTGAGATTAATGGGGAAGACGCTCAATCTCGACAAAAGCAAGGGCTAGAACAAGAAGATGCCCTAAGTAGGGAGCTTAACTTTACTTATGCTGCAACTCTTCCGACTTATAATGAGGTACTTGAGGGAGAATGGACTGAAACTAACGGTGTTTCAGTAGAGAAAGAGGTCGCTGAAAACCTGAATCTCAAACTTGGGGATGAACTTGGATTCACGATCAATGGGCAAAAGGTAACGGCAAAAATCAACTCCATTCGCTTTGTTGAGTGGCGCGATATGAAACCAAACTTCTACTTTATATTTACCCCTGATGTGCTGGCTGATATCCCAAGCGCGTGGTTAGTGAGCTTTCGACTCGAAGACAAAGATAATGCTTTAATTGGAGAATTATCACGAAATCACCCAACGGTGAGTTTAATGGATATTCGTTTGATGGGAGAGAAGATTCAAGGGTTACTTAGCCAAATAGTCTGGTCAATTACCGTATTAGCTGCATTGGGTGTTTTATCTGGCGTGTTACTCATCTTTACTTTACTCCGTTTGAGCTTATCTCAAAGACAGGCAGAGATTCGTCTGTACCGTACTCTTGGCGCCAGTCGAAAACGAATTGTTCGGACGATATGGGCCGAGTACGGGATTATGGCGATAACAGCTGGCCTTGTCGCTACACTTGGCGCAGAAATCGTAGTTGGTTCGATCATGAAATTCGGTTTTGAATTGCCGTGGAGTTGGCATTTATCCACGTGGGTAATGGTACCAGTAATCGCATTCGTTACATTAGCACTGGTGTTATTTTCATTGATACGACAAATGCTTACTACAAGTCAGAAGCAGTTTGCTTAATACTTAGCCACCGATTTTGATGAGTTATCCACAAAATCGGTGGATAAAGTCTTGGATAACTCGATAGTAAAATTACTGGCATAAAACTGTAACCATTGATTTATCGGTAATGGAAAGGAATTTCAATCAAAATCTACATTGGTTTGAGTTATGCACTGAATTACTGTCAAGAAAAACATCACAAAAATAGTGATTTTTTTTAATAAATTAAAAGGCTAAAATTGACCTCCTTTATAACGCCCATAACTAAGCGATGAACAGAGATTTAGCGGTGGCAACCAGCGGTAAAAGAGTTGCAATCATTGGTGGAGGTGTAGCTGGTTCTACGGTGGCACTTTATCTAGCAAAACAAGGGCTAAGCGTTTCGCTGTTTGAAAAAAACGACAATCTAGTTAGCGGCCCACCAATCTGTCATCTACATGCTGGCGGCAATCTGTATCGTGAGCTTTCCCAGCAACAATGTCTCGATTTGCTAGTACAGTCGATAGACTTCGTGAAGTTCTTTCCCGCTACCGTCAATAAGCGTCCCACCGTTATAGCCGTCCCGAAGAATGATGATGGCACACCGGAGTCCTTGTTACCTCGTTTAGAACTGCTCCGAGAAAGCTATCTACAATTAGTTAAAGCGAATCCAGCTAACCAAGTGTTGGGTAGTCCCGAAGACTATTTTCATGAGTTTAGCTTTGCACAATTGAAAGCATTGGCATCACTTGAAGCTCCAACAAATCCTTCCACGATCGATGAGTGGTTAATACCTTTCGCAAAGCATGCTGATTTGAGCAAGCTTAAGTATCCGGTTTACGTAGTACAGGAATACGGCCTAAGCCTATTTCGCGTGGCGGCATCAGTTGAGCTCTCTTCTAATAACTTAACAAACCTGGACATTCAAACGGGTCGGTGCATTCAGTGTGTTTCTCAATTGGGTGATGGGTATAGACTACAATTTGAAAATGGCCGTGAAGCTCATTTTGATTTTGTCATCAATGCCTGCGGCTTTAGAACAGGTATAATTGATGATCAACTGAAATTATCACGAAAACGTCTTGTCGAGTTTAAAGCCGCCTATGTCACTCAATGGCAAAGTCATAAGAACGAAAAATGGCCAGAAATTATCTTTCATGGCAAGCGTGGTACGCCACAAGGCATGGCTCAGTTGACACCTTATCCCGGCGGTTACTTTCAGCTTCACGGTATGACTAAGAACATTACTTTATTTAATGAAGGGCTTGTTCAGTCGACCTCAGAGAGTGCGCAGCCTCAATTACCGCAAAACCTAATTAACAAAGTCGACAAAGGCTGGTCTTTGGAAGTTCAAACACAGCGAGCTTGCAACGCGATACAACACCTCAGTCAATATATTCCTTGCTTTGAGACAGCTCAGCCAGCAGGAACACCTTTGTACGGTGCGCAGCAAATTCCCGGCGACGACCCAAGCCTTAGAGCTGCAGATGTAAGCTTTGAAGGAGAACGTTACGCTCGACTGGAAATTGTTAAAGCCTCTTCTGCGCTGCTTGCCGGTAAGAAGATCGCTGAAAAATGGTTTGCTATCCCTGCCACTACAGGTAATGACGTGGACTCAATAATTGAGGACGTTGATGCTATTGAAGCTCGGGCGAAACAAATCGCGTTGAGTAGAGGGTACCCTGAAGAGTTGGCAATCGGCTATTAATCAATCAATTGAAGAGAAGTTTGAGTAATTCTCACCATTGATAGTCGTAATTCAGTTTCGATTGCATATAATCCTTTGTAGATTAGACATGGAGTTGGCAAATGAATGTTTTAGTTACTGGCGGCGCTGGTTACATAGGTAGCCACACCTGTGTACAGTTAATAAATGCAGGTATGACGCCTGTCATTTTCGATAACTTATACAATGCAAAAGCAGCTGTGTTAGACAGAATAGAAAAAGTGTCTGGTACACGACCTGCATTTATCCAAGGTGACGTACGCGATAAATCATCGCTATTGGAAGTTCTGAAAGCGCACAATATCAATTCAGTTATTCATTTTGCTGGATTAAAAGCGGTTGGTGAATCTGTTGAAAAGCCACTTGAGTATTACGACAACAACGTTAACGGAACGTTAGTTTTAGTAGACGCGATGAGAGAAGCCGGAGTTAAGCACTTAGTGTTCAGTTCATCTGCAACGGTTTATGGTGATCCAGCTTCTGTTCCTATTACAGAGAGTTTCCCAACAAGTGCTACTAACCCTTACGGCCGAAGTAAGTTAATGGTTGAAGAATGTTTAACAGACTTTCAGCAAGCCAACCCAGACTGGACGATAACTTTGCTACGTTATTTCAACCCAGTAGGGGCGCATCCAACCGGAGAAATGGGTGAAGATCCTCAAGGGATCCCTAACAATTTAATGCCATTCGTCTCGCAGGTTGCTGTTGGACGTCGTGAATTTCTTTCGGTATTCGGCAATGACTATCCGACGCCAGATGGTACCGGTGTTCGTGACTACATTCATGTTATGGATTTAGCAGATGGCCATATTGCGGCTCTCAAGACGCTGAATAATCAAAAAGGCTTGCACGTCTATAACCTTGGGACGGGTAATGGTTCGAGTGTTTTAGATATGGTTAAGGCGTTTGAGTTAGCTTCAGGAAAACAAGTTCCTTACAAGATTGTAGAGCGTCGCCCTGGTGATATTGCGGAGTGCTGGGCAGACCCAAGTAAGGCTAATAAAGATTTAGGTTGGGTGGCTACACGATCATTGCAAGATATGACAACTGACGGTTGGAAGTGGCAATCGCAAAACCCAGAAGGGTATCCGGAATAATGTTTTATTAACATTTAATTACCATTAATAACAACTGAGCGCATAATGCGCTCTTTTTTGATCTAGATCTCCTTAAGCAGTGAATAAAAAGTATGAAATTGTTGTAATTTTGATAAAATGGTATCAGTACTTAATTTTATGTATGAAATAACTTTTTAATCTAAGGGGAACTCAATGGAGTTAGCACTCATCATTACTTTCGTAGTTGCAGCAGTAGTAATGGTTAAGAAAGAAATGGCTAATAAGTAATATTCATTCTAACACTTTGATTACATACCTTTTATCTGAATGAATTTATTAACAAAAACCGGCGAAAGCCGGTTTTTTTATGCCCAAAATTTGCGTAATTAACGATAAAAATAAATTGTCGTAACGGTCAAAAACAATCGTTGTATTTTTATCGACTAAACTCTTAAGGTGCACGCTCTTTCCGGTCGTCCGATACCGGGGTTTCACACTCATAAAACTAAACATCTATAAGAGGATACTGCCATGCGCATTGCGATTCTATCTCGCAACGAAAACTTGTACTCAACTCGCCGCCTAAAAGAAGCAGGGGAAGCGAGGGGACATCAAGTGGATATCATTGATACCCTGCATTGCTATATGGATATTACTAGTAGTAACTCTAAAGTCCGTTATATGGGTGAGGAGTTACCTCAATACGATGCAGTCATTCCACGAATTGGGTCATCTATTACGTTCTATGGAACAGCAGTAGTACGTCAGTTTGAGATGATGGGTACATTTTGTGTAAACGAGTCGGTTGCGATAAGCCGTTCACGTGACAAGCTGCGCTCATTGCAACTGCTATCACGCAAAGGTATCGGTCTGCCAAGAACTGGTTTCGCTAGTAAGCCAGATGATATTCCAGATCTTATCAAGAATGTTGGTGGCGCACCGCTTGTCATTAAGCTATTAGAGGGTACTCAAGGTATCGGTGTGGTGCTTGCAGAAACTCACAAAGCTGCTGAGAGTGTTATCGAAGCGTTCATGGGTCTTAAAGCTAACATCTTGGTACAAGAGTTCATTGAAGAAGCTAATGGCGCTGATATTCGTTGTTTTGTCGTCGGTGGCAAAGTGATTGCGGCGATGAAACGTCAAGCGGCAGAAGGTGAGTTTCGTTCAAATCTACATCGCGGTGGTAGTGCTCAGCTTATTAAGCTTTCTAAAGAAGAACGCGCGACTGCTGTAGCTGCGGCTAAAGCGATGGGACTGAACCTGTGTGGTGTTGATATTCTGCAATCGAAAAATGGCCCAGTAGTGATGGAAGTTAACTCATCACCAGGCCTAGAGGGAATTGAAAACGCGACAGGTAAAGATGTGGCGGGCTTAATTTACGAGTTTATCGAGAAAAATGCCAAGCCTAACAACAACAAAACAAAAGGACGTGGTTAAATGGCAAAAGAGCTTGTCATTGCGGGCGTAGAAATACGCCCGGGAGAGCGTAAAGAAATAGATATACCAGTAGCTAAGCTGTATACCGATGCAGAAGTATCAATACCAGTACAGGTCATTCGTTCTAAAAAAGAAGGCCCAGTGGTGTTTGTCAGTGCAGCGGTACATGGTGACGAGTTGAATGGTATTGAAATCATCAGTCGTCTTATCGCAGAGAACCTAAAACTCCAGAATGGTACGTTAATTTATGTACCTATGGTGAATGTCTACGGCGTATTAAACCAAAGCCGTTACATGCCAGATCGCAGAGACCTCAATCGCTGTTTTCCTGGCTCGAAGAAAGGTTCTCTTGCTGGTCGACTAGCTCATACTTTCTTAGAAAGCATTGTCGCACATTGTGATTATGGTATTGACTTACACACAGGCGCGATTCATCGATCTAATTTGCCACAAATTCGTGCCAACCTTGAAGATGAAGAAACTAAGCGTCTCGCGGAAGCATTTGCAGTACCAGTATTGTTGAATGCAAACATCCGTGATGGCTCTCTACGCGAAGCTGCTGTAAATCATGGTGCTCGAGTGTTGCTTTATGAAGCTGGTGAAGCGTTACGTTTTGACGAACTATCGATTCAGACCGGCGTTAAAGGCGTTTTGAGAGTGCTCAAAGCACTTGGCATGATTCGTAAGCGTGTTTCTAAAGCGAAAACTGAACCGTTTATAGCTAACCGCAGTGATTGGACTCGTGCAGATGCGAGTGGATTTGTTAAAGAGTACGTACAACTTGGTTCTATGGTTGAGAAAGGCGAAACATTGGCAGATATCAATGGCCCGCTAGGAAATAATATCAGCCAAGTAAAATCAAACCGTACGGGTATCATCATTGGTAAGCAGAACATTCCTTTAGTACAGGAAGGTGAGGCTATGTATCACATTGCGTATTTTGGAGATAGCGCAGAAGAGGTATTTGAACATATCGAAATCATGCAAGAGTCGATTGTTCCTGTAGAACCGAGCATGTAACACTATGCCAAACACATATAATGACAGAATGATAATTGGTAACTTGGAAGTGTGCAGTCTTCCTGAGTTGGGAATCTTCGATCTCGAAGTTCGTATTGATACTGGGGCTAAAACCTCATCTCTTCATGTGGACAACCTTGAACGCTTCAAACGTGACGGGCGCATGTACGTTCAATACGATCTTCATCCAGATATCTATCATTTGGAAGAAATCGTACACTGTGAGTCACTTATCCACGACTCAAGGCGCATCAAATCATCCAACGGTGACTCAGAGCAACGTTGTGTGATTCAAACGCTATTCCGATTGGGGGATAGAGAGTGGCCAATTGAAATTACATTAAGTAATCGTCAGGATATGTCGTATATGATGTTATTAGGACGTGAAGCGATGGCCGACAAAGTCTATGTAGACCCAAGCAGAGCGTTTCTGATTGACTAATTAAACCGCCTTCGGGCGGTTTTTTGTGATTCGGTTAGGAAGAATATACGAGCTTTTTCTGGGCAAAAAAAAGTAGAGCACTTGGCTCTACTTTGCGTTTAGGAGGAAAGATCACAATACTTATGCTGGCTCTAGAACGTCATCGTTATCCATATCATAATCATAGTCTTTCGAAGCTTCGTGATACTTCGATTTACTATTTAAAGTGTGGAACGCTCGTCTTCCGCGTGCTAAGCGAACGTATTTAAGCCAAGTATGTTCCAGTTTAGATTTCGCCTTACTCGGGTTAACGATCACTTTAGTGAAGTGTTTCTCTTCAGCGTTCTCTGGTGAAATATCACCGCGCTCAAGCGCAAGCATAGTTTCACCATAAGTTACTAAGATGTCCTCTTCCAAAAGTGTAAAATCTCCCGATTTAGCGAATCCGCGTGGAAACTTTACTGCATCATAAAAACGTTTCTTGCCGTGGCGAAATTGAGTTTCAGTCATAGAGACCTCAAAGCAAATAGGTAGTAAAGCAAGGTAATTCAGGTGGCTCCGCAACAATCCAAAGAAAAGTCGACTAAACCGTTGAATCCCGTGTTGGTTCGATGCTGAAAATAGTGTGAAAACGGCAAGAAAGGAAACGAATTGTTTTTGTCGAAATCACAAAATTTCTTTATGCTTAATACAGCATAACTGTGTAAGAATACTGAGCTAACTTTTTCGTTAGCTCAACTACTTAGAATCTGTTTAAGAGTCATTTTATGGACGTAAAAGTATTTCAAACTTTCCTCGAAGTCGCGAAGGAAAAGCACTTTGGCCGCGCATCAGAAAATCTCTATATAACTCAGGCCGCTGTGAGTGCTCGCATCAAACAACTAGAGGAATACTTTGATACTCGGCTGTTTACAAGGCACAGAAACAACATCCAACTAACGTCGGCTGGCCAAAGGCTAATAGGGTACGCAGAAGTAATGGTATCAACGCTAAAGCAAGCGACGTTTGACTTATCATTAGAGAGCAATAAAGCGTTGCAATTGACGATTGGCGGTACACCTAATATTTGGGACGCCTATCTGCAAAACTGTTTAAGTGTTGTCACTGATTCATTAACGGGTTATGGCTTTGTGGCTGAGTCCCTGGGGCGCGAGCAGCTAAATAGGAAACTACTTGAGCGTACACTAGATCTTGCGTTCTCATTCGACCCATTTAAAGTCGAGGAGTTTAAAAGTCATCAGATTGCTGAATTGACGTTAGTTCTGGTTTCAACAGAGCAACGCGAGCTTGATGATGCTTTTAAAGATAAATATGTATATGTGGACTGGGGTACACAATTTGCTTTTGAGCATGCGGACAGACATCCAAATATTCCAGCACCATATCTACGCACTTCAACAGGTCGAATTGCGTTGGACTTTATTCTTGAGAAGGGTGGTTGTGCGTATTTGCCATCTTCACTTGTAGAGCCTTTCTTAGACTCTGGACAGCTCTATCAAGTCGATGGATCTGAGGTTTGGTCTCGTCCTTTATTTATCAGTTACCGCAAAAACAGCACGTCTATAGAGGCGATACTCCAAGTAGAAAAACTGATTAATACTATTGAACCAACGACAAGTTATTTGATGCAGCAGGCTGGGGAAAATACGGATTAAGTAACAGCTTTACGTACTCTAGTAACATATAGCAAAAGGCTTCACCTAAACAAGTGAAGCCTTTTTGCATTTACAGATTACTAAGCACTAACCACGGTTAAATTATTCATCCAATAGCGTTTTAAATAACGGTGGAAACACAAAGCAAACTTAACGACTTCTTCAAAAAGCATACAGGCATAGACAACCTGAAATTCAAGTCCGAATACAAACGCTGCGGTTGCGGTTAGCGGAAGTCCCACAGTCCACATTGCGATGAAGTCCATTCTTAAACAAAACTTATTATCTCCTCCGGCTCGTAGAATACCGTTGATGATAATAAGGTTCAGCATGCGTAACCATATCGCACAACACAGAATAAACATAGCGGGTGCAGCAAGCGGATAAAGTTCATCGGCGGTTAAGTTCAGCCACTCAAGAATGACTTCACGACCAAGTAGTAGAATCGCTCCAGTGACGATTCCAAACAAGAATACCGCTTTAATAAAGAATTTAGACATACTGAATGCCTGTTCAAATTCGTCTCTGCCTAAGGATTGACCAAGTAGCACAGAGCAGGCTACCGAAATACCAAAAAACAGCGAATAACACAGCGACTCAAATGGTGCCATCATGCTAAAAACAGCGAGCTCGGTAGTGCCCATATGACCAAATATCACTTGGTACATAAGTGTACCCATTGCCCATAAAATAGCGTTAAGCGTGGTCGGCACCGCGAGTTTTTTATAAGAACCCCAGAGTCGTTCGGTATTCTCAAGTTTCGCTTCTTTAAGAAGCCAATGGTTACGATGGTTGAGATAAACCCAGATGAAAATTACCTGAAGTAATCTGGATATCGTTGTCGCTAATGCAGCGCCGGCTACGCCCATTGGAGGGACACCCAGACCACCTTTAATTAACCAGAAGTTGAGGGCAATGTTGATAAAAATTGTCATAGCCCCAAGAATTAAAGGTGTGACAGCGTCACCGGATGAGCGCATGGCTGATTCCGCTACAATCACCACGTGAGTTAATATAAGTACCGGAAACGCATACCATAAATAGGTAGCGCCAAGCTCAATAACGGTAGCGTCGTTGGTTTGCAGCATCATAATAAAACTGGAGAAGAGCGTGATACCTAATGTCACGGGTACTAACAGCTTTGCACCGAACTCCATTGAAAGCTGGGTGATAGTTTTGGCGCTACGTTTGTCGTTACGTCCCCAATACTGGGCAACAAGTACCCCGTTGGCTGAAGCCATTCCAGCCATGATCATAATAGCGACAAAGTGCCATTTAGAGGCAATGCCTACTGCAGCAGTCGCTTCCTTACCAAAATCACTGACCATCAGTACGTCCGCTAGTGCCAAAATTGCAACAAGTGCACTTTGAATTGCGACGGGGAAACCAAGCTTTACCACAGAAGAGAGAAGATGGTTTTGAGAAGCCTTGTTAGATGACTTAAGATAGGTTTTAGTTGTCATAGCAGCCCTCCTGAAAGTGTGATTTGAATCATATAAACGGTGGTAATATAAGAAAATTGAGACATCAAAACCATGTTCAAAAATAGACAAAACCTGTGCGAATCCGTCATTGATGAATTTAACATCAAATCTGAGTGGGTAGATGAAGTCTTTTTATCGGAGGCATGTGAAGAACGCTTTCTTTCGTCCAATGATATCCCCGAGTTCATTCCTGAAGATATCTTCATGGCTGGAATGGCAAACTTGATTGAAGGCTACCATGTGGAGCGCAAGGGCATTGATGTACACACAGTCTTATTTACAATCGAAGGTGGTGGCGTGTTGATGACGGAGGATTTTGTTGCTCCTATCGAGCCGTACTCGATAGTCGTATTACCTGCACACACACCATATCGATTTGAGATCAACCCTCAATATAAACATTGGCGCATGATCTGGTTTCTACCTAAAGACCGACAACGCTGGCAAGCTTTATCTGATTTAGGACAGAAAGTACTGCCATTTCATGGTTGTGAACGGATTTGGGCCTTAATGACACTCCTGTATTTGGAAATTGGTGGCAGAGCAAGTTATCGAAAACTGCTAGTAGGGGAAGTGTGCCGTATTATTACTGGATTTGAGTCGCAGCCTACTGACTCGACAGTCCGAGTACAAGCTTTGTTCAGCCAAATTGAAGGTCAGCTTCATCTACCATGGACTGTTAAAACTATGGCGAATAAGACATTTTTAAGCGAAGAGCAACTCGCACGAATATGTAAACGGCTTTACAACGTGTCACCACGAGCAAGACTCATTAATCTACGTATGGAAAAAGCGTGTGATTTGCTAAGAAATAACGATTGGTCAATTGCCATGATTGCGGAGCGATTAGGATATCGTGATCCGTTCAATTTTACCCATAGGTTCACAAAACATATGGGTAGTTCGCCAAGTGCATATCGTAAACAAGTCATGCAATCGAATGAAGAAAGATAGAGCGCTTCTGCGCTCTATGGTGGTTATTTTGCAATAGCTTGCTCTAACCATTGGTCGAATTGACCTTTTGGCAGGGCACCATTGATCACATCTACGCGCTGACCATTTTTAAACACCATAATGGTCGGAATACTTCTGATTTGAAATTGAGCTGCCAGTTGTTGCTGTTGCTCAGTATCAATTTTCACGAATCGTACTTGTCCTTTGCGTTCTTCGGCGGTTTGTTGGAAGACGGGCGCAAAACCAACACAAGGATTGCACCACGTGGCCCAAAAATCGACAACAACAGGTTGGTTACTGTTCAAAAGTGCGGAGAAGTTGTCTACCGTCCCTTCAACTGGTTGGCCATCAAGAAGCGGTGCTTTACAACGACCACAATTAGGTGACTCGGTGATTCTTTCTGCGGGTAAACGATTAAGTCCATTGCATGATGGGCAACGGGTATTGATAGTCGACATGGTCTCTCCCAACCGTGAATTGAATTTATGAAATTAGGCTTCTGTGAGCCTTAGATTATGAGTATACTCGAAGCTCTTAGAGTCGGGATAGACAAGTTATTATTGAAACTTATCACAGTGAGCTGATTGATATTATTTGTCTATCTCGATTGACGAAAACTATAAAAAATAGGTACAGAATGACAACATTTTACGCCGAAATTACTGGTTGGGGTAAGTGCCTTCCACCAGCGATCTTATCTAACCACGATCTTAGCACTGTAATGGAAACATCCGATGAGTGGATTAGAACCCGTACTGGTATAGAAAATCGTCGCATTAGCGATGTGAACACCTCTGAAATGGCAACCGTTGCTGCTAAACATGCAATGGCATGTGCTGGAATCACGGCAGATGAAGTTGATTTGATTATCGTTGCTACGTGTTCTCCAGATTCTTTGATTCCCAATACAGCATCACGAGTTCAGCAAAACTTAGGTGTTCCAGCAGCCGCTGCGTTTGATCTAAATGCGGCTTGTACAGGTTTCGTTTATGGGCTCGAAACGGCCACAAAACTGATTCAATCAGGCAATTATCGTAACGCCATCGTTATTGGTGCTGAGCGACTTTCGTTCTTTATTGACTGGAGTGAGCGTGATACCGCCGTACTATTTGGTGACGGGGCAGGTGCTGCAGTGCTCTCTCGTACTGAAAGTAAAGTCGGTCTTCAAGATGCGCAAATTGGTTGTGATGCAAAAGGTCGCGATATTCTCGCTGTGCCAAAATTTGGCACTTCAATGGAGAGATTCGCAGCAGATAACGGTTACTTTGAGTTCAATTTCATTGGCAAAGAGATCTTCAAACGAGCGGTAAAAGGAATGGGGGCGGCAGCGAATACCGTTTTGACTCGTTCTAACCTTACTAAAGAAGATATTGATGTTGTGATTCCACATCAGGCTAATATCCGTATCATTCAAACCTTGTGTGATTTGTCTGGAATCGACCAAGATAAAGCATTCGTCAATATTCAAAAATATGGCAACACTTCCGCTGCGACTGTGCCAATCGCACTTTGTGAAGCAATGGAGCAAGGAAGAATTAAGCCAGGAGATAACTTGTTGCTAGCCGCATTTGGTGCGGGTCTGACGTGGGGCGCTAGCTACATCAAATGGGGCGAAAGAGTCGAGCCAATTGGCAGTAGCGATGCTGCATTGCCACCATGTGACAAGTCTGCGCTAGAGTTGATGAAAACGGCGATTGAGCATTGTCACAATAAACCCGCTAAATAAGGTTTTGTGAACTAAAAGAGCCAGAGTTTCTCTGGCTCTGTTGTTTTATTCACTCTTAAACAATCGAGTGTATATAGAATAAGTGTTTAGTCCTCTGGTGTATTAACTTCTTTAAGGTTGAGTTTGTTTGCCAATACTTCAATCGCTCCACCTTGCACGAACACAGAAATGACAACAATAAAGAACACCATATGAACCATAGTAACCGCGTTTTCAACTCCTGCAGCTGCAGGAATTAGTGCAAATACAATAGGTGTTGCTCCTTTCAATCCGATAGAAGATATGAATAAACGCTTTTGCCAACTGGCTTTTCTGAAAGGTAGGTAACATAACTGTACTGCTATCGGTCTTGCTACAAGAATCAACAAGAAAGCAGGCAGCAAGGATTGCCAGAACACCTTGAAGAGTTCTTGAGGGAAGATCTGTAACCCTAAAGCAACAAACAGTATGGCTTGAGCCAACCACGAAAGACTATTAAAAAAGTGGCGACTGACTTCCATACCACGTTTTACGCCGTTGCCAATGACCACTCCAACGACATAGGAAGCGAGTAGAATATTGCCACCGAGCAAATCACTTCCATACATTGCTAGCACTGCAGAAGCTAAAATGAAAACTGGGATTAACCCATACTCTTCAAGTTTGATGCTGTTTAACAGGTGAGTACATAGCTTACCGATAGAAATGGCTATAGCTAGCGCGACAAAGATCTGTAGTAATAACTCGATTCCGATACTTGTAACTGAAGGAACCGTATCGGGAGTAAGTGCAAGACTGGTCAGCAATACGACTAGTATCAAAGCGACAGGGTCATTAGTTGCTGATTCGAATTCTAAGATAGTGTCAGTGTCTTCTTTGAGTTTTAGTTTTTTGGACTCAAGGATGGAGAAGACCGCAGCTGCATCTGTTGAGGAAACTATTGCCCCAAATAACAAACAATGCACCGGCGGGAGGCCAAAGAGAACATAGATAATACCCGCGAAGACAACCGTGGAAAATACAACTCCAAGAGAGGAAAGTACGCCACCTTCTTTGTAAGCCACTTTGATGCTTTGTGTCGAAGTACTCAAACCTCCGACAAAGACAATAATATTTAATGCAATCGCCCCGATTGCAGAAGTAAGTGTAAAGTTGTCATAGACGAAACCAAATTCACCGTTACCTATGACCAGACCTACTGCCATAAAGATCAAAAGAGAAGGTAAGCCAAGAGTACGAGAAGGGTGATGTAACAGAATGCCTACGCAAATTAACGCCGCAAAACCTACGAGTCCAAACTCAAAGTTCATGTATGTCCTATTATCGTTGTTGTTCCAAATGACATAAATCAGAAACCAAAATGGAAAATGATTCGTAAACTCTATGTTTCTATTTGTTTAGATTATAGTATCTTATTAACGATAGAGCTTTAACTTACAAGCAAAAATTTTGTAAGTATTTTAGTTGGTTACATAACTAGAGTGAAATAGATAAATGGGATTGAAGAGAGGAAATATATTTGGTGAAATTCCAAAAGATTTAACCAATGAAGTATTTGAAGACATCATTGCTTCTGAGGGAGTGAGAATTGAACGTATCGTTTCAGATGGCCACTTTACACCAATTGGTGATTGGTATGATCAAACCGAAAATGAATGGGTGACTGTTTTGAAAGGAGAAGGTGTTATTGAGTACTATGACGGTACTTTTGTGACCTTAAGTGTTGGTGATTACATTGATATACCAGCACACGTCAAGCATCGAGTGAAGTCCACCTCAGAGTCCTCATTGACAATTTGGTTGGCTGTGTTCTATCCGAAAGATGAGAGTGAGTAGAAATTCCGAACTTAAACCCTAGAGAAGTGTTTGACCTTGAGGTCTGCGATTCGCAGCTTAGTTTTTAACTATTGTCTTCTTCCTCTTTGTTTATATTGCTATTTGGTTGAACATCTTTAAGATTACTCACCATAAAAGAACCTGATTAGTCCCAAGAATAAAATGTTAGATAAAGAAAATTTAGTAAAGCTCGCTAGGGTTCAAATGCCGTTCGGTAAGTATGCGGGCAGGGTATTGATCGATTTACCTGAAGAGTACTTATTGTGGTTTGACAAAAAAGGTTGGCCTAATGGTGAGTTGGGAGAGTTACTTAAGCTGTGCTTGGCACTGAAAATTGAAGGGCTAGATAGTGTTGTCAAACCATTAAAGCGAATGTAGTAAAAAGCGACGTTTTTTTGCGTCGCTTATTTGTATTCGTTAACCCGATAAAGACTCCCATTGAGTTGGGTTAAGAGCCTGAGGTTTTATCTGTACCCGACCATCTCTAGCCCTGCAAATACCCTGATTTACATCCCATGCTCCTTCGCGAATGTACTTGTGTATGCCTTGCGTACCCTGTTTATAGTACGAATCTAGTTTTCCTCTATAACCGTAATAAGTACATTTGTCATAACCCCAGCCATACATGTAATCCGCCAGTGCTTGTGCGAAACTGCGTTTTCCGTTGAGCCACGAGCCACTATTGCAGTTATAGCACTTTATCTTTCCTCTAAAAGATTTGGGCAAACCGTTTTCTCTAAGTCTATCAACAACAAATCGGTGGCCTAGTTCCTTACCACCTTTCGAGGTTTTAATATACTCGCTACCAGGTTCGCCGTGTCCTCTAATATAGATTTGGTCATCGTTAGAAATGGTTTTTAATTCGTTTATAACGGTTTTTGGTTCATACCAAATCTGGATAGCCTCTTTATTCTTGGTGTTTAGCAGGTATTCAATCCATTGATGGTTTTTTCTGTGACCAGCGAATGTAGATAAACCGCCGCTATCGGTGGGCTGATCACCATATTCTATGTATGACAATAAGTCTGTTGTTGGTGTTGGCATATACAATATTATTTTCGCCATGAAAATTCCTTTTTATCCATTTAAAACATGTGGTTAAAAGGTGATTTGACCACAAATATATCCTAGTAAATGACAGCAAATGTTCTGATCTTAGATTAAGAAATGCGACCTTGTACCCAAATCCTGATGTCAATATTGCAACGAATAAGCACTAATGCAGTTTAAAAACTGAGAACTGAATGCATTTTTAGCAACATTTCAAGCAGCGGTCTCAAGAAATACTATTCTTAATGAATAAGTTAGTGTGGTTTGGGGTTTGAGTATGGTACCAGTTCTTTACATGCAGCTAGGCGATGTTGTGTGGAAAGTATTTGCCGATGGATCGTGGGAACGCGTATCGAATGACGAAGTATTGTTAAAAGGGGTCCAGTTTGTAAAGCAAGAAGTTCAAGAACTCGGCGAAGATGTTCAATTGTCTGAGACACAAATTGCTGATACGGAGCGCGTGTTATCTCAGACGATAAATAACCTATCTAATAACATTACAAATGCAAATGGGACTGTTGATGAGACCAATTCAGGCTCTAGCGACAGTGCAGGGTTTGTCATTGCCTTAAAAGCAACTTTGGATGAAACGATCGCTGAAGCAGGATTTGATACCAGGCCAGGAATATTTGACTCTCAAGAAACTCGACCAGAGTTACTAGCACTCGATATCCTCTCAGAGCAAGCTCAAATCACGGTAGATATTTTAGATGGTGGGGATGGTTACGAGAACCAGTTCGAGGTACCAAATGTCACAATTGTCGGAACAACAACCGACGTTCGTGACGGCCGAATAGTTCAGATAACGATTTCCGATCAACAAGGTAATATTGTAGAAGCTCAAGCAATCACTCAGGACAATGCATACTCTGCCACTGGAGTTGTTCTAACAGAACTAATGGAAGGACCGTTGAGTGTTAATGCCGCTGTTTCTGACGACTTTGGTAATAGCATTTCTGCTAATGACGAAACGATAAAAGATACACTGGCGAACATTACCGTTGAAGCAGATGGTTTTGGTGACGACTACCTTAATGCCATAGAGGTTAGTACAAGTGCTTATTTGGGTAGCGTCGCAAATGTTGAATCTGGACAGCCTATCAATTGGGTAATTACCGATGAACAAGGTAACTCGATTACAGGTTCATCTACGGTTGATGAAGTCGGAGTGTGGAATGTCAACACTCTGGATGTAACGACTCTAGAAGATGGAGTCTTGATCATTGAAGCTTCCACCATCGATATTGCAGGTAATCCTGCAAACTCCACCGATACCATTATTAAAGATACTCAAGCCTTTATTACGGTATCGATCGATGACATGGATGGGGTCATCAATGAAAACGAGATAACTAACTCAACCATCTCAGGAACGGTGACTGATGTTGAAGACGGTCAGATCGTTGAGATTGTTATTACAGGCCAAAACGGATCGCCGCTTAATCTAAGTGCGACGGTAACGAATAGTGCTTGGAGCGTATCTGGTGTTGATCTATCTTCGTTTAATAATGGACCACTAAATGTGGTTGCTTCCACCGTTGACGTAGCCGGAAACCCAGCGTCAGCGGCTGATACGTCTACGATTGATGTCGTAAAGCCAACTATTGATATTGATACTCTGCAAGGGTTCAATATCCTTTCGTTTCGTGCTGGCAACCTGACTACTCTGCAAGGAACGACAGGACTCGTAGAAGAAGGGTTACCTGTTACAGTCATTGTGAGTGATGGCGTAACGACATTGGAGTTTCAGGGTAATGTAGATAACTCTGGCAACTGGATGGTCAATGGTATAGACATTGGTTTACTCGATAAGGGTGTTGAGTGGACACTAGACGCAAAAGTTTCAAACGCGGTCGGGAACACTGCTATCGACGACATGCCGACCATTATATTACCGGAATCGCTGGCATTTTCTGACACCGTAGTGGGGATCTTTGGTTCCCAAGATAAAGAATCGGATATACGCATTCAAAATGCAGACTTTAAATTTTATGAAGAACAAGACTTAATTGATCAGCTCACGTCCAATGGTTTGAGCATAACGGTAACGGTGACAAACCGAGTCATAACTGGCGTTCGTAGTGACGGTGAAACGGTATTTATTGCTACATTAGCCGGTGATTCGGTGAACATCGCTTTTAAAGAAGTGATCGATCAAGATGCGCCATTAAACTCCATTCAAACGGCTCTTTTAGTACAAGGAACTCAAACTGACGCAGACGGCACCACGGAAGTGGTTATTGGGCATTTACCAATAAACATCGTTGATATCGCTCCGGTATTGTTTAATGATTTCTATTTTGTTACCGAGGGAGAGGTTCGATCAGGTAACGTTCTGAATAATGATATCGATCTCGATGGCGCATTAACCATATACAAAATAATCGTTGATAATGTGGAGTACGCGATCAGCGGCAGTACTCCAACGGTGGTAACTTTATCTGAAGGGCAGCTCAGTGTGTTTGCCAACGGACACTACAACTTCGCTGCGAACCGAAATCAAGACGCTTCGACTAATCCTAAAATTCAATTCGATTATTTTGCTAGTGACCAAGAAAATGATTTTGGTCAGGCTACTGCGACCATCTTTATTCGTGACGGTGATGCCGGTGAGGTGTTAGAAGGTTCTACGTCTTTTATTGAAGCTGACGCCGATTTGCGTCCCCAGACCATCAATGCCCAGTTCTCAGTTGCTCCAGGATCAGATAATCCAGATCCGAATAGTCTCTTTTTTGAAGCTTCGACTATCAACTTGCTAGATAACCTTGCCCTGACCAGTGGTGCCAATCTACTGGCCCTGAGTTATAGCCTAAATAACGATTCGACGGTCATTACTGCCACGTCGGGCAGTCAAACAGTCTTTACCATTACCTTATCAGGCGCAGTATCTTCCGGTGACTCTACGTATGTAACGGGTAATGTGAAGATAATCCTTGAGCGCCCTTTAAACCATCCGAATAAAAACGATCTGCTGAAACTACCTTTGCTTATAGGAGGAAAAGACACAGATGGTACCGATTTAGAATCTGGTGAGTTTACTTTGTTAATTGAGGATGGTTCGGATCCCGTATTAACGTCAATTAGTGATGCTTCCGTATCAGAAAGCGATGTCAGTACTGATTCTGCTTCGGGCGCTGGTCAATTTGATGTTGCACTCGGTGCCGATGATCTAGACACAAACATCTCCAATAATGCCTCAGTATACTTTGAGATTGGCGAACAGCCCTTAGTGTATAGCAATGGAGAAGAAGTGCTTTACACCTTAAGCCCCACAGGTTCAATTTTGACAGGGTACATTGGTGATATTTCGAATGTGGTTTTTATTATTTCCTTTACTTCACCGGATGCAAGTACAGGAGGTTTGGTTGACTACACGTTCGAGCTAAAACAGCAAATAGATAATACCTCTGATCCGATGCAGCTTCCCTTTATTGTTACCGCAAGAGATTCTGACAAAGATGTCACCAAATTAACGTTGAATGTTACCGTTAATGATTCAGGCGAAGCATCTTTAGGTACAACTGCGCTTGACGTCACTGAATTACCAAAAGGCACAGCGCCTGATGAAATAACAACGAGCGATAGCAGCGCAATATTTATTACCGCGTCGGAAGACAATATCGTCGAAGTGGATCTGGGTATTACAAGCGGTAATGCGGTTGTTGATTCGTTAGGAAACCCAATTACCACTAATGGGCTAAACATTGTTTGGCGCGACAACGGTGACAAAACGTTTGATGGTGTTGATGAAAACGGCGTAGTTGTGTTTCGAGTGGGCTTGCCAAATGATTACGAGGTCGAATCTGGACTCACATCGAGTTTCCAATTGTCGTTTCGAGTATTTAAAGAGGTAGACCATGGCAATGATGGTAGTTTAAATGAGTTATCTATTAACTTACCCGTAGTGGCAAGAGATGTTGACGGGACTGAAACAACGGCAGTATCGACAGTAAAAATCTATGATGGTGGTGACCCCTCTTTAGTTACTCATGACCTTGCGATTTATGAAGCGCTTCTCGCTGATTCTCCTGAAGTGGATATTGTTCTATCAAATGCGCTTGAATTTGTGCGAGGGTCCGATGCGATAGTGGCAATAGATATCGACCTATCGACCTTTAACGCTGCTGGTTATTCCAGTGGCGGCGACAATATCATGCTCACAGCGAGTAACATTGATGATTGGTATATTGCTAGTCAGGCGATATCTGGTGAAGAGGTTTTTCGAATTCGATTGAACCTTGATGGATCTGCAGAGTTTGTTCTTACAAAGCCGCTCGATCACCCTCTAGGTAATGGAACCAATACATTGGATATCGATTTCCCTGTTTATGCGACGGATGCAGATGGGGACATATCGGTAGTAACAAACCTGACGGTAGTCGTAACAGACGATGTGCCCTCAGTGACTAGTGAAACTCTAGAATTGACAGAAGGTGAAACCTTTTCAGGCAACTTACTCAGTACATCTGCTATGGGCGTAGATGGCGCCACGATTACATCGTTTAAATACGAGTCAACAGAATATGATTTCTTAACGAATGACCCTGAAGTCATTACGCTTACTAACCAAAATAATGCTAACTCGAGTTATGGCACACTTACATTGCATTCTGATGGTAGATATACCATTGCAACTGATACAAATGTAGATGCAAGCCCAGCGTTGGTTGACGATATCGAATTCACCGTCACTGACTTTGATGGCGATACGGTGACGAGTACCGCTTCATTGATTCTAGATGACTCAACAGGAGTCATACGAGTTACCAACACTGAGATTCGAGAGGATGAAACGGCCACATTAGATATCAAAGTCTATGTGGGTGATTTCGACCAAAATGAAAATGTCAGTGCAATAACGTTGAGTGACCTTCAAGGCGGGACGCTTTATCTTGATAGTGTGGCTTTAGTTCCCGATGGAAGCGGTGTCGTTACCTTGACAGATGCACAGATCTCTAAAGGTGCAGGAGACTATTTTGTTCCTGATGGTGTGTTGACTTATGTCCCTAAGCAGAATGAATCGAATACCACCCTCACTGGGAATGTCGTTGCTTTAGTTATTGGTGCAACGATAACTAGGACTGGTGTGGCGGACGAAGATGTTAATAGTGAAAATCTAGATATTTCTGTGTTGCCAGTGGCAGACGCTCCTGACTGGGCAAGCTCGCAGTTTGAATATGCCTTGACGGAAGATATCGACAGAACATTCCCACTAAATATTGATGCCCAGTTAGCCGACACTGATACCTCAGAAAAACTCTCCTATCAGATCTCTAATATTCCTAACGGTATAACGATCAAGCTTGATGGCAGTAAGATCGTCGAAGGTAAAAGCTATACTCAGAGTCAGTTGGACCAGATGACGATCACGGTACATAAAGATCTAGCAGGTGAGTTTAGTTTCGATATCAAAGCTATCGCGACAGAAAAAGGCAACAGTTTTTCGAGCCCTGACGATAAGACTGAAGAAATAGCCAATGTCGTGGTGATTAAAGTCTCTCCCGATGCAGATCAGCCAGAGCTTACGGTTAAAGATATCAGAGGGCTAGAAGATCAAACGATAGACCTAAAAGAAGCCATTTTCGGTAATTTAACGGACACTGACGGTTCAGAGACTCTTAAATATGACATTGTAGTTCAAGATGGTTGGTCATTTACAGGTAGTGGTTATCAATTAATTTCAGCAAATACGTATCGTGTGGACTCTGAGGCGATATTGAACTCACAAGCGTTACTAGTCCCAAAACAGGATATCAGCTCGGTAACTGAATCCCTATCGATTCAAGTGACTGCGGTAGCAATCGAGTCAACCATCGACGGTTTAGCACCGGTGAATGATGAAGCCTACAGTGATTCAAAGACTATCAATATTCATCTTAAAGGTGTTGTAGATCCGCCCATCGCACAAGATGGAGGTAATGGTAATTGGGACTTCGATAGCAATACCAATACAATTCAATCGATAGGGAGCTTTCTTGAAGATGGCCTCGTGCCATTAGACTTCGAGTTCATCACAAGTGATGATGATGTGTCTGAAACGCTGAATATTTTGATCACTAATATACCGGATGATATTTCTTTGGTAGATAGCGCTGGTAATCCAGTAGCACTTACCATCGCAGAAATTGACCCTATTACAGGTAATATCTACCAGGTCAGTAATAGTGAACTTGCTGCTCTTTATATAAAACCGCTCGAAGATTTCAGTGGACGAATGACCTTTGATGCAACGGTCGTGTCGACAGAGCAAGACGGCGATTCAGGTTCCTTTGACTATACAGTACAGATCGATTTGTTACCGGTCGTTGACCAGAGCGATGGGTTATCTGTAGTGACCACAGGTGTAGAAGATGCACAGATATCATTGAACCTAGAGCCAAGAATTAGTGGTGACAACGATAAAAGTGAAACTTTGACAGGTTATATTATCGATTCAGTGCCTTCGGATCTTACGCTCTACTTTGATGGTACAGTTATCAGCGTTCCGTCTTCAGGTTTGGATTTGGAAACACTACTCGACGCTACAACACCGACATTAGATAGCTTGCTAAATAGTGGGCGTCTTAGCGTCGTACCTAAGGAAGATCTCAGTGATACGTTTAGCATACCAATCCGTTATGAAGTAACTGATACGTCTGGATTAGGAGATACGAGTGAAAAAACGATAATTGGTGAACTGACTATTGCTGTCGCTGCTAAAGTTGAAATAGATACTCGTTTAGAAACATCCATTGATTTGTTTGTTAGCGATGACGGCTCGCCTGTTGATGTCTCTTCAGCGGTTAAGTTTATCGATGAGGACATAGATGGCTCAGAGTATCTTGATTATATCATTTTAGAGATTCCCACTGGTTATGAACTTTTTGTGACTAGCTCAGGCAATGAGCCTCAGCAAACACCAGATGGTAATTGGTTGATATCAGCGCAAGGATTAACGAGTGACTCGATCCAAGAGTTGGGTAAATTGATTCTCGATGGCATTTCAATTGAGAGTAAAACAGACACGCCTATTCTAGATATTGTTGTAAAAGCGCGAGTCGTTGACGGAGATGACGCTCGTTATATTGATGGTGTCTTTCAAATTCAAGTAACGGGACACAGTGGTGGAGGTCAACCCTGTGATCCGATCGGACCGCCAGAGCCTATCGAAACTGGCGATGATATAGAATTCGATGAAGGGACAGAGGTCCTAGACTTATCAGGGTTGCTTGATCCTGATATTGCCAGTGATCCAGACAATGAGATTTCGTTTTATGTTCCTACCTCGTCTCTACCGGACGGTGTAGAGCTTCAAGGGAATGGCGTGATTCCTGTTTACGATAATGATGGCGAACTCATTGGGTATTCGATCAGTCAAACAGGACTGAGTAATTTGCAGATTACAGGGTTAGATGAAGACTTCGCTGGCTGCTTATCTTTTTCAATAGAAACGACGGAAACTTCAAGCTGTGATGGCTCTTCACTGACGACAACCCAAACCATTAACATTGACATTAAACCCGTGGTGGATGAGATCATTTTATCGACAGCGTTTACCGATATCGATGAAGACGTCACTACTGATCTAGACCTAACGTTAGTGTTGGGTGATTCAATTGAATTAGGACAAACCGTCATCGGCGAAGGTGACTCTGCAACCGGAAAGGAAACGGTCAATTCCTTCACTATCGCAGTTTCTGGTGGTGCTCAGCTCTCTGCAGATGGGGATCCTAGCTGGTTGGTTGATAATGGTGACGGTTCTTGGACATTAACTGATGTGACTAAACTACCGGAAGTAAAACTCGTCCCTCCAGAGAATTTCAGTGGTGATTTATCGTTAACAGCAACCGTTTCAATTACCGATAAGACAGATTGTCTTGCTGAGACAGATACTCAAATTAAAACCGTCACCAAAATCGTCACTATTAATCCTATCGTTGACCCTGCAGATCTAGTAACAACTGATATTTTGGGCGATGAGGATAGCTACATTTCACTTGCGACGCTAAGTGCGGACCTGATCGATAAAGATGGCTCTGAAAATATGTCTCTCAGTCTGTCAGGGGTTCCCGAAGGTGCGGTCGTTGTGATTAAGTCGGGGTCTAGTTATCAATTAGTACCTAATAATGGCCCAGATGGCGGGACGTTTAATGGTTCACCTACCTATGAATGGCAGTTGGATGTCGCCACGCTGAATGACACCTTTATTCTGCCACCCCTGGACTTCAGTGGTGATATTCCACTTGAGTTAAGAGCCATTACCCAAGAACTTGCCACAGGTGATACTCGAATTACTGAATCCAACTTTACTCTTGGGGTAAAACCTATCGGTGATGACATCGAGTTTTTTGGATTGCCAGATTCGGTATCGGGGGATGAAGATGCAGTGATTGATATCCCCGTTGAGATTACCAGTTTAGAAACGAATAGCGATGAGTCTCTAACGATAGTCGTCACGGTTAAAGGGACTGACGACCCCAATGCTATTGATGGTATAGAAAGTATAAGGATAGATGGAAAAACAGCGAAATTTGTTCATGAAGGTAATGTTGCAACCGCTATTGTTATTGTAAGCGCTAGTTCCATTAATAATATTGAACTGTTTGCCGGTAACGCTTTTGGTGAAATAGATATGACTATCACTGCCGATACTCTGGATCAGAATACAGTGCTTGGCAATCGAGTTTATGATGCAGGTCCATTCAAACAAGGTACGGTTCACCTTTCTATAACGCCGGAGCCAGACGAGCCAATTCTTACTCTTGAATATGATGCTATCTACTCGATTGCAGAAGGAAATATACCGTTAGGGCTCGAACTGTCATTAGTGAATCCTGCGGATAGCGAGACGGGAAAGCTGACCATTATTGGATTGCCATCAGATATCACGTTATCCAAAGGACAAGCAAGTGGGAGCGATTGGGTTGTGGACTTAGCTGATGTTGCCGATCTGGCTATAACAGGATATCCAGTCATCCCTAGTGATAGTCCACTGGAATTTACTTTAACCTTAGAACCAAGTGCTGAACTCAATGGCAATAGCGCCGATGGGCTCAGCACTGAGCTTCAAATAACGCTCTACGATACGAATGCCGCGATTGATGACAGTGCAACTTCGGCATTCGAAGACGACCGCTTTTTGGGTACCAGTAAATCCGATACATTTGACGGTAGAGGTGGTGATGATTTTATCGATGGTGGTAACGGCAGTGACACTTTAACTGGAGGGGCTGGGGCTGACACGTTTTATTTTGGTGCTGATGAGCTAGGGCTTATCACTCATACCGACACCATCAGTGATTACGATACGGGTGCTAACACTGACTCTATTGATTTGAGTGATATCCTAGCGGGCGTGTCGACGGCTGCTGAGGCAGATCAACAAATGGATCTGGTCCAAGAAGGATCGAACGTCAGGATTGACCTTAAACCTGATGGAACAACGGTTAAGCATCACATAGTTTTAGAAAACACAACACTGGAACAGTTATACGGAGGGAACAGCACCAGTGGAGTGGCTGAAGTTGACATTATTCAAAAAATGATCGACGACCAAAACCTAATTTTGTCTTAAACCAATCTAAGTAGTAGGGAAACGCAGTGGATAAAACAGACAAGGATTATTGGTTACAGGCTATACAGTGGTTATGTAGGCACTTTGAAGTGCGTTGTCATCCAGTCAAAATAAAATCTGGACTTCCTTTAGATGAAGGAAAACTGTCCGAGGGGATATTTTCTAGAGCTTTGGAACGGCTTGGTATCGATATTATGGAGTTGTCGATTGCAGATATCACGAAAGCAGCATTACCATTGGTCGTTGTTGAGTCGGTGACACGTAATCCATTGATTGTGATAGGTGTGGATGGACAACAGATTACATACCTTAATGTTGAACAAGAGTTTAAACAAAGTACGGTCGATATTTCTGAATTTAGAGCACAAATAGACACCGCGTTATGGCAAATCAATGCCAACAGCATAATAGATGAGAGAGTCGATGACCTAAAACAGCATACTCCAGCGCATTGGCTATTAATGGCAATCAAGGAAGTACGCCCTTGGTACCGTGACTTGCTGGTGGCCTCGTTTGTAATAAACGTGCTCGCACTCGTTGTCCCTTTATTTACTATGAATGTTTATGACCGAGTGGTGCCCAATCAAGCCTTTAACACACTGTGGGTTCTGTCGATTGGTGTGGCTATAGTGATTGTATTTGACTGGATACTCAAAGAGTCACGAAGTTCGGTTACGGATATGGCCAGCCGCTACGTTGACAACAAACTCTCATCACAGCTGTTTAGTAAAACAATGGGGATGAGGTTAGAAAACCGACCTCAATCTGTTGGTGCATTTTCAAGACAGCTGCAAGACTTCGATTCGGTCAAAGAGTTTTTGACCTCTGTAACGTTAGTCACACTTGTGGATCTGCCTTTTACGTTTCTATTTTTGGTGTTAATAGGCTGGTTAGGTGGGGCGATGATGCTAATTCCTATGGGCGTCATGCTACTTCTAGTAGTCATCAGTGTTGCTATGAAAAGGAAAGTAGAAGGGACGTTAGAGGAAACCTCCCGTCTTTCTACTCAACGCCAGGCGCAGCTCATTGAAAGCCTCAACGCACTGTCTGAAATCAAACAGAACAATGCTCAAGGTTTACTACAAAAACGTTGGGAACAGGTCGTCTCATCTCTTTCTACGTGGCAAAGCCGTTCACGAACCTACACAAATATTGTTTCGCATTGCATTCAATCTAGCCAACAGATAGTGACGGTGTCACTCATTGTCTTCGGCGTTTATCAGATCTCAGAAGGTCTGCTCACTATGGGAGGCTTAATAGCGATAGTGATGCTAAGTGGACGTGCTGGAAGCTCGATTAATCAGCTGTCGATGCTAATGCTGAGATACCAACAATCAAAAACAGCAATGGAAGGGCTAAATCAAATCATGAGCTTGCCTCAAGAAGATACCAGCCATCAGGTGTTGGAACGAGGTAGCTTTAATGGTCATATCAAACTCGATAATGTAGGTTTTGTCTATCCCGAGATGCACGCTGAAGTGTTATCAGGAATCGATATCGAGATTAAAGCAGGCGAAAGGATTGGCATTGTAGGGGCCGCTGGAGCCGGTAAGTCTACGTTAATGTCTTTGCTGTTGAAGCAATATGAGCCAAGCAGTGGTCAAGTCTACTTTGAAGGCTTGGACTCAAAATTATGGCCTCATAGCGTGTTGCGTGAAAACACGGGTTGGGTTGCTCAGCATAGTGTGCTGTTTTTCGGTTCTGTTTTCGAAAATATTACCTTTGGTGATACCCAGTTTGATGAGCAAAGATTGGGGTACGCAATTCAATACTCTGGGTTGAACGATTATATGCCTCGGCTAGTCAATGGATTAGAAACTCAAGTTGGAGAAGGTGGGCGAAATTTATCTGGAGGGCAACGACAAGCTGTGGCGTTAGCGCGAGCGTTGTATCGTCAACCAAAGCTACTTGCATTAGATGAGCCAACCAGTGCTTTAGATAGTCAAGCTGAACAGCGTTTCTATCAGGCTCTATTAAGAATGCCTAAAAATATCACCATGGTCATTAGTTCTCATAGGCAGTCATTCCTAGCTTTATGCGACCGTGTAATAGTCCTTGAACGGGGGAAAATTGCGCTAGAAGGATCGCCCAAGGATATTTTCGAACGTCGATCTAGTAAACACAAAGTCAAAAATATCTCCGTCATAAAAGGAGGTAGCCATGAGCACTAGTCACATCGAATGGAACAATCGTCAATTGGCTTATCGCTCCAGAAAGCTAATTTGGATTATTGCAGCTTTAGTCACGGTTATTATTGGTTGGGCATCATGGGCAACGCTTGATGAAGTTGTCGTCGGAGAGGGGTCAGTCGTTCCAAGTCAGTCTGTGCAAACCATTCAGTCTCTAGAGGGCGGGTTGATAGAGAACATACTAGTGAGACAAGGTGACTCGGTCATAAAAGGGCAGCCATTAGCGATTTTGGATGACACACGATTTAGAGCGTCATTCCAAGAGTCGGGTAAGCAGTTTGATAGCCTTGCCGCACAAAGAATCCGCTTAGAGGCGGAGCTGGCATCAGTTAAAGTCGACAACCAACAAAGTGATTGGCAAAAACAGGTAACAGTGACGCCTTTCGATATTGTTACCAACGATACCTCTAGTGCGGCGCTATTTAATGCAAAGGCTAACTATTATGAACGGCTAGAGCAAGTCATCTCAGAGCTAGAAGAATCAAAACTTAGAATCGAGCAACAAGCACAAGCGGTTAGTGATACTCAATCTAGCATTCGTACTCTGCAAAGTAGTTTAGCGATAGTTAAGAAAGAACGTGATTTACTCAAATCTGTCGTTGAAAGTGGTGCGGTGGCTGAAGTGGAGTTACTTAAACTGAATCGCGATGTCATCAGACTGGAAGGCGATTTATCGAGTGCAAAGGTTTCTGCTCAAAAACAGCGAGCCGCTTACGCTGAAGCAATAGCTGATCACAGAGGTATTGCGCTCAATTATCGAACTAAGGCTCAAGGTCAACTCAATGAAATCTCCGCGACGATAGCGCAATTGAAAGAGAGCCGACAAGCCATTGCCGACCAACTACGCCGAACTCAGATTGAGTCACCAGTAGACGCCACCGTTAAAGAAGTGTTCGTTCGAACCATTGGCGGTGTCGTTCGACCTGGTGAACCGATTATGGAGTTGGTACCCAAAAATTCGGGTT
Organism: Vibrio sp. McD22-P3; assembly: GCF_021568915.1. Classification (NCBI taxonomy): domain Bacteria; kingdom Pseudomonadati; phylum Pseudomonadota; class Gammaproteobacteria; order Vibrionales; family Vibrionaceae; genus Vibrio; species Vibrio sp. McD22-P3. The sequence goes on along the minus strand of NZ_JAKGTN010000022.1, from coordinate 39,633 downwards.
TGATCGTAGAAGCCAAGATTGCTCCCAAAGATATTGCTTTTATTTCAGTAGGTTTGGAGGCAACAGTCAAATTTTCGGCCTATGATTTTGTTATATATGGTGGACAAAAAGGCAAGGTGACGTATGTCAGTGCCGATGCGTTGCAAACTGAGGATGGTGCGGCTTACTATCGAGCTCACATTGAACTGGATCAGCAAGCACTCGAAGAAAAATCCTTTACAGTCATTCCTGGAATGCAGGCAGCAGTGGACATCTTAACTGGGGAAAAAACAGTTTTGAGTTATTGGTTAAAACCAATACTGAGAGCGAAACAGAACTCTTTACGAGAACGATAATAACGACAAGGAAAAAGTATGCGTTGTTCAAAGCTCATGCTGTCTATGTGTGTGGCGTTTGCATCTCAAGCTCACGCGATCTCACTAGAAGAGTCAGTAGCATTTGCAATCGATTATAGTCCAGAAGTACTTGCGCAGTATTCTAGATATCAATCGGTAGTTAGAGATGGTGATGCCGCAGGTGGTTATCGCTTACCGCAAGTAAATTTGTATGCTGCGGCAGGCGTAGAAGAAACTCGCTATAACAACGGCAATTATATTGACCCTGATGATAGACGACTAAATCGAACCGAATTAGGCGTTCGGGTATCACAGCTCTTATTTGATGGATTCGGTACTAGTGCGAATGTAAAACGCCTAGGCTATGAAGCAGAAGCTGAGCGTCTAACCCTGATTTCAAGGGCAGAAAATGTATCGCTTGATGTTGTCAGAATATATTTAGAGCTATTAGAAGCAGAAACGTTACTGCAATTGGCCAATAGGAATGTGCTCGAGCACCAAGAAATCTATCAAGACGTTTTAGACAAAAAACAGAAAGGGTTGGCAAGTAACTCAGATCTAGCACAGATCTCAGCACGTGTTGCGACCGCTCAGTCATCTCAAATATCGGCCCAAAACAACCTCTATGATTTGAAAACACAGTTTTTGCGCTTAGTGGGCAAGCCTGGCAGCGAATTGGTCTTTCCAAAATTCGACAGCGGATTGCTCCCGAGTACCCTTGATACGGCAGTTCAACAAGCGGTTGATAACCATCCTGAGATTCAAGCTGCAATGATTGATATGGACGCCGCAAGGCAAGAGATTAGACGTGAAAAAGGCGATTATTATCCGGAAGTTAAATTGGAGTTGCATGCAAACAAAAATCGTAACGTAGGTAACGTAGTGGGCCCAGACGAAGATATGCGCGCCATGGTGACGCTGGATTACGATATTTTCAGTGGCTTTTCAACCAATGCACGAGTGGAGTCTTCGGCGTGGCGTTTGGAGGAGGCACGTGCCATAAGAGTACGAACTGAACGTGAAGTAAGGGAGGGTACTGAACTTGCGTGGAATGCGTACTCAATGTTGGAACAACAAATTCGCTTGCTTCAACAAAATGTCGATGCGGCAAAAATCGCTGAACTTGGTTACATCCAGCAATTCAATGTAGGACGACGCAGTCTGCTTGATGTCTTGGATGCCAAAGTTGAGGTCTTTCTTGCTAGACAAAACTATATCCGAAGTAAATACGACCGTACCTTCGCTGCATATCGACTGCTAAACGCGATGGGCGTGCTGACGTATGCATTACGCGTTGAACATCCAGACGAGTGGCAAAAAGAAGGAGAGTCGTCATGAAGCGATTATTTATCATGGGGCTCCTTCCTTTTGTACTTCTTGGCTGCGCTGAATCTCCTAACGTTAAAACCAATAGACATCAAATTGATGATTTACGTGATCAAGACCAAGATGGTGTTATTAATCAAAGAGATCGATGCCTTGATACCCCCAAGCAGGTTGCGGTCGACAATACTGGCTGCGCAGATTGGCAAATTTCTGACAAACCAGTGGTTGTAAGTATTGATTTTGATTTCGATAAATCAAAATTACGTTCCGACCAAACGTCTAAAGTAAAGCGACTTGTCGATATGTTGGAGCAATACCCCAACTCAAATGTGGTTCTAATAGGGGATACTAGCTCAGAAGGAACCGACACTTACAACAAAGCGCTGGCTAAGCGCCGTACTGGTGCGATCCGTAATGAGCTTGAGCGAATGGGTATTGAATCAGAACGCATTTCGGAGCAGGAGTTCACGCAAACAACGTATTACACAGAACAGCTTCATAAACGTAAGCGTCGAACGATAGCGGTTTTTTATCGGCCTGAAATGAAAGTAACCGAGGAGTGGGATATCTTTACTTCGGAAAAAAACTTAAGCAGTGCGACTAAGGTGGAGGCTCCCAGTGAATAAACTGAGTACGGTAATTATCGGTAGCATGGCAGTTTCTCCGCTCGCCCTAGCAGACCAGCAAATGACACCGCCTTCTATTGTTGCGGTTGAGCACAACTTAGTCCCGTTAATGCAGGCATTGGTTGATGCAAAGCAATTAGATATCACTGTTAAAGGCAGTACTGATGTTCCTTATAGCATCACTAACAACAAACTTGCCATGGGAATTAGCTCTCGTAAATGGAAAGACAGGGAAGTGGCAAAATTTGTTCAAGTACATGGTTATAAGCCAACGGAGTTGTTCTTTACGGCTGATGTGATAGCAATTGTCGCCAATAAAAGCAATCAAACCCAATCTATTTCTGTGGCGGAGCTAAAACGAGTCTTTGGCTGCCATTCACAACCAGATGTGGTGAGGTGGGCGGACGGTAATGGACAGAGCACTATTCCTATGGTTCCTTTTGCTATCGACAATCAATTAGTAATGCACAAGGAGTTTTCAAGTTGGGTTACATGTAAAGATGACGAATACGCTGCGACGCACTTTGTGTCTGACAAACCAACATTTTTAAATGAAATTTCCGGTGAGGAAGGGGCGCTCGGTTATACCGTGTATAGTGATGAGCTGAAAGATACCAATATTTTAAAAGTCACCAACCGTTTTGGTGAGTCTTATGATGTGAATAAAGAAACGATATTGTCTGGACGTTATCCTCTGGCTAGCGTTTATTACATGTATCTAAATCTACCTCCGAATCGAGAGTATTTTAATGAGCAAGAAGAGTTCTTTATTGGCTTAACGTTGTCAGAAGAGCAGAAACCAGTGCTCAATCGATATGGATTCATCAGTTTGCCGCCAGAGGCTATTCAACGTAATCGAATTAGACTAAGGCTAGATGAACCCATGATAGAAGGGGGATATAAATGAGTTCTTAAGCATTCTAGCCTAAGAACTCTTGATTGAATGGCTCTAGCTGTTAGTTTCCAAAATAGGCGATGACGACTTTGTCGTCGCCTAATTCTCTTGAAAATACGTAAGCGTTATCATTCGGCAATACCGTATGTTTTCCTGCACCGATGGCTGGGTGTCGATCTCTAAATTGTCCAACTGTTTCCCAGTGCTTCAACAGCTTTTGCTTATCATTTGAAAGCTCCCAAATCATGTCCGAGCGAGTACCTTGATGGAAGTCATCTGCATAAGGACCGATGTTTCTTCCCACCTCATCGCCGTAGTAGACTTGAATCGCACCAGGGCTTAGTAGCAGGGCGTTGGCCGCATTTCGTTGCATGTCATAGTCTTTAAAGCGGCTAAAAAACAGTTCTGTGTCATGAGAAGACATGTAGCTTACGGGATTAAAATCAGGTGAACTTTGAATGGTGTCAGCGTAATGCTGATAAGTGTCTGCCATTTGGCTAAAGCATGCAGCGCCTTTGTCGAGCTTCTTTTGCATATCAAAGTTAATTAAAGCATCAAACCCATCATCAAAGTAGGGGCTTCTGTAGGCGCTGTGCCCCCAAACTTCACCCATCATCCAGAAAGGCTGTCCTTCAACGTTATTTTCTGAACGCCACAACTCAAGACTAGACGTCGCTTCAGCTTTGAGTCTTTTCCAGACCTCGCCTTCAACGTGCTTGACGGTATCAACTCGATATCCATCTATACCAAAGCGTTTAACCCAATCAGTTTGCCATTCGATTAAGTAGTCGGCCACGGTATAATTGTCTCTTGCGACTACTCGTGTGCCTGGGTTATTTAGTAGAAACTCTGGTGGTTGAACGGTTTTATTTGATTCTGTTTTGAAATCTGGCAGACCTGCAAGGGACAAAGTTGTATCACTAGAGCCTGGCTTATCATAGCCAGGTAGCCCAGTTCTTACCCAATCAGGTCCCCACCAATCAGCCCAATTGTGTGAGTTGTAATTTATATTGATGTGATAACTGTGCCAATTTTCACCTTTCTTAGGTGCCCAGTGTGCCCAGGTCTTTGGAAGTATATTGGTAGTTTTGGCAACATCAATGTGGTCGAATTGTAGGTCGGCAAGTGTTGAATAGCCTGGATGATTAATGACTGCGTCCAACAAGACCTTTATCCCTCGCTTATGGGCTTCAGAAACAAGCTGCATCAAATCATTGTCATTACCAAAGCTCTGGTCAATTTTGGTGAAGTCACGAGCCCAGTAACCATGATAGGCATAAAATGGAAACGATCCACTATCACCACCCCCAACAAAACCATGTACCTGCTCTACGATGGGAGAAAGCCAGATCACGTTGGTACCAAGCGTTTTAATATAATCTAGCTTCTCTGTGACGCCTTTTAAGTCGCCACCATGAAATGTCCCGACCTCATCTTTACCATCTTTTTGACGTCCGTAAGGTTGTATTGCCTCCGGGTTAGAATCTTTAAAACGATCGACCATGACGAAATAGATGTTGGCGTTTCTATAGTCGAACTTGGTGTTCGATTGGACTGATTTAACTGGCTCTAACAAGGTTAGACCGCCACTCGATGCGTTTGGTTGTAGTGAGACTTGACCATTATGAACAGTGACTACTGAACCTGAAAACACATCTTTCAACTGTGTCCCATCGGGGTAAGAGCTTCCTAGATCAATAGTCTGGAGCTGGTTAGGGAGCCTTTCGCACTTAACATCTGGTATTGGACGTTTAAACTCAGTTTTAGCCACTTTTTTAGGCTGTCGTTTAAAGGTTAATGTGTGAAGTTTTTCATCGTAGCTAAAGGCGTAGTCTCCGGTGAACCTAATATTCAAAGGCAAAGTAGATGTTTTACCGCACAGGAGAGGAACTGGAGTGTTGAACTTGACCTTATTGGGCAACTCATTATTGCAGAGCGTATCTGTAGCGCTGATCTCGAGCTGATACTTATCTTTATTAAGAGTGACGACTAATGGCGTTGTAGGGTCGAGTGGATAGTCTCTGCTCGTTGTAGAGGTAAAGATGGTTAAGTAGGGTGATGCAAATAGCGATGGCGAAGCCAACAGCATATAAGTAAGTAGGGTCTTATGTTTCATGCTCATTCCGTTGTTCTAATAATCCGAGGTTACTATAAGTTGCCTCAAACGGTCTCACATCATTCTCATGCTCTACGCCTCAAAGTCAGAGTAAGCTCACATAACAGATTCTTAAGGATGAGTTAGAGGGGGATGAGTTCGTAGAAAGAAATAAAAGGTACTATAGAGAGATGAAATTAAGAATACTGTTGCTATCACTTCTGATTCCCTCTATCTCCTTTGCTATGACTACATGGCCATCTCGTTATGTGATGGGAGAGTTGCCGTTAAGTACCTTAAATCAGGTTAGGTCTCTGTCTGATGTATATGACTGTGGTGAAATAGAACATCAGCGTTTTTGTGGTTTTGATACAAAATACCGTGGCATTCCAATGGTGGCTGAGATCGATGTTGTGAATCAGTCAGTAGCGCGAGTGTCTTTTTTCATACCAATGACTGTTACAAATTACACAAGGCTTCAGACGTTACTGCGTTCTGACGGCTATCAATTAAAAAGCGTTAAAATAGCGGGTAAGGAATTGATTGTTGAAGATTTAATCAATCAGGATTTACCTCATATAGCCGATAAGAAACTCATAGAATTTTTGAACTTATATCCCATTTCTGAGTCCAAACTATTTACCTGGATCCGTAAAAATGAGATTCAGAATACGTTAGCAACAGAAACGCTTTTAATGACAAGTGACAAAGAGCAAATCATGCTCACTTGGGACTTTCCCCAGCTTTCTAACACTGTCACACAATAGTCTTACGACTGTCATTTCAATGTTACATTCAAAAAGTAACTTGAATTGCGTAAAGTATAGAAGGAGTTAACCATGAAAAAGATGAGACGTGCACAGCTTCATCGTTGTCGTATTCAATACTGGAAAGAAACAAACCAGAAAACAACGGATAAAGTAAAAGCGTAATCAAGCTTTACAAACCAAGACGTGAAACCAGCATAAAAAGAAAGTGCTGGTTTTTTCGTTTTTAGCTCACAAAAAAGATAGACAACCTCAAATTTGAGGCATACAATCCGCTCGTTTTGGGGAGTAGTCACCCGTTTATTTGTCGTCATCTCGTTAAGTCTAGAGCTTATCCGGCAAATAAGAGCGCAGACAGCGCTTTGACGAGACCAACGCAATCAAATGCTCAGTATTTTGTTACTGAGTGAAGTATTTGTTTGTGGAAGGTCGACACCCATACTCTTCGTCCTTCCGCCTGGAGGACTTATGAGCCCATCTATTTATGTTTCTTTCTTTGTACTAACGCTAGCTCTGGTTGCGTTGGACATATATCAAACTCGCGGTGGTCAAATCTCTATTCGCAAAGCAGCGATATGGAGTGTATTTTGGTTTCTACTAGCGTTTGCTTTTTCTACAACGATTTACTTATTCTGGGACTTTTACGCTCCAGCAAGTGATTACACTGCGGAAAAGGCGACGGTGTCTTTCTTAACAGGGTACCTATTAGAGAAATCGCTCAGCGTGGATAACTTGTTTGTGTTTGCAATTATCTTCCACCAGTACGCAGTACCTGAACATTTGCGACCAAGAGCTCTGCTTTGGGGTGTTATAGGTGCATTGGTTTTAAGAGCAATCATGATCAGTGTTGGAGCTCAGTTACTTGCTGAGTTCCATTGGGTAATGTACTTATTCGCGGCGTTCTTGATCTGGACAGGTATTAAGCTTGCTAAAGACTCAGGTGAGGATGAAGTAAACCCATTACCTGAACGTGTAATTAGAAAGCTAGTGCCCGTTACAGATGATTTTCATGGTAACAAGTTATCTATTATCGAAAACGGCAAACGTGTATTTACGCCAATGTTAGTCGTAATCGGTGTGATTGCGTTTATGGATATTATGTTTGCTCTAGACTCAATTCCTGCGATTTTTGCAGTTACTAGAGAACCGTTCTTAGTACTAGCGGCTAACGTATTTGCTCTGCTTGGGTTACGTTCTTTGTACTTTGTACTAGAGGGGATGATGAATCGTTTTGTTTACTTAAAACCAGCGTTGTCATTCATTATGATTTTCATCGGTGTGAAAATGGCATTAGTAGGTTCAGCTTGGGAAATTCCAACCTGGGTGTCGTTAAGTGTGATTCTTGTGACTATGACCGTAGCAACGGTTGCATCGCTCTATCGAGAAAAGCGCGAACCGCACATGGTGGATAAGAATAGCTAACGACAAATAGCAAAAAACCTCTTAATTATAAGAGGTTTTTTGTTTAACAATAATACAACAACAATATTGTTGTTACGTATATGGTTTGCTATTTATGCATTTATTTAAGCATATTGTGACTATGTAGTCACCATTTTGGGATAACATTAACTGGCTGTTGTTAATGTCTTGTTTTATTAGAATAACTAATGCGAACACCCAAATTTTGTCATTTTTTAAACAGCGTTTTTTTGCCTAATATTGTCACCAACAACAACGAGTTACCCAGTTTTTAAGAGAGGCAATCATGGCACAAGCAATGAACATCGAAACTATCGCTGTACCCTCTATGGAAAAGAAAACCTACGCGGTTAACTTCAAAGGATTGATTGCACATTTACTAGACATTATGTTCGGTAAAGGCGAAGTAGAGAACACTTACTACGCAAACGAATTATCTGGTCACATGCAGCGTGATATCGGTATAAACCGATAAACACAAAGAATTTGAAAAAGAGCACCTAGTTATCTAGGTGCTCTTTTTTTTGCTCGTTTTAATAATCTTATACCTATCAGTGTTCTTCAAAACCACCTTTTCTCTGTAACGTTTTTACTAACTCAACTCTTTCTGATTCTCGAGATGTGTTTTCTGTAACTACTTCAGTAGCCTCACTAAGATCCTCTGGAGAAAACACGTAATGTTTATTGACCGTCATAAGATAAGCCCACATTTAGATTGGTAAACGTAATTTATAAACTCATTATTTATCTAATGTCTCTAATCGTCATCAGCCCAAACTATCAAATTTAGGGCGTAGGGTAATAGGCGTATATTAATTGGCGTTTTTCCCACTCAATCTATATAAAACTGATTCATCGCAATTTACTGACAATGAGTTTACGTATGATGAGTACCAATATTCATAAGAACGTAAGGTGAAAAAATGACAAGTCTTATCGACCGGTTTCTCAATTATGTCACGTTTGACACGCAATCAGACCCGTCACAAGGTTGTTGTCCAAGTTCAAAAGGTCAAACGACATTCGCTGCGTTTCTCAGAGACGAACTTCTATCACTAGGTCTGCATGAAGTTGTTCTAGATGACAACGGATATGTAATGGCAACACTTCGTTCCAATGTTGACTACAACGTTCCAGCCATCGGTTTTGTTGCACATATGGACACAGCCCCTGATGCTTCAGGAGCTAACGTAAAACCTCAACTAGTAGAAAATTATCAAGGTGGTGATATTGCTTTGGGTAAGGGCGAGGAAGTCTTGTCTCCGATACAGTATCCAGATCTTCATGAGTTACATGGGCATGACATCATAACCACCGATGGCACGACGCTATTAGGTGCAGATAATAAAGCAGGTATTGCAGAGATCATTTCTGCAGTAGAGCATCTGATCGAAAATGCAGATATCCCTCACGGCGACATCAAAATTGCCTTCACCCCAGATGAAGAGATAGGACGTGGCGCAGACCTGTTTAATGTTGAGAGGTTTGGGGCACAGTGGGCCTACACGATAGATGGTGGACCTGTCGGAGAGCTTGAGTACGAGAACTTTAATGCAGCCGCCGCAATGGTGACGTTTCATGGTAACAATGTTCACCCTGGCACTGCGAAAGGCAAGATGGTGAACTCCATGACTTTCGCATCGCGATTCCAAGCAGAAATGCCTTCAGAAGAGACGCCTGAAATGACAGAAGGCTATGAAGGCTTCTTCCACCTGACAACTGCAGAAATGTCAGTACCGAAATCTACGCTACATTATATTTTGCGAGACTTTGAGCAAGAAGGTCTGGAGAGACGAAAAGCTTACCTGGAGGATAAGGTCGCGACATTTAACCAAGGTAGCAAACAGAAACTCGTCACTTTAACGATCACTGATAACTACTCTAATATGAAGGAAATGGTTGAACCACATCCACATATTATCGATATTGCTAAACAAGCGATGATAGCTTGCGATGTTAAGCCAAACATCAAACCGATTCGTGGTGGTACGGATGGAGCACGATTATCGTTTATGGGCCTACCATGTCCAAACATCTTCACTGGTGGTTATAATTTCCACGGTATTCATGAATTTATTACCGTTCAAGGAATGGAATTAGCAGTAAACGTGATTGTGCAAATTGCGAAAGACACTGCAATTCGTTATCGTTAGGGAAAACAAAGTTATGCAGTAGGCGACCATGGAAGATTTTCAAAAAGTAATAGCGTTCTTATTAGAAAACAAACTGTTATTAAGCTTTCTGGTCGTCTTTGTTATCTTAGTCATTCGCCGAGTGACCCTTTCTGGTATCCGAGGGGATGTCGCTTTCTTATCTGAAGATCAGCGTAAATGGATGTCGCGAACTAAAAATGGTTCTTTTGCTATTATCGTTATCACGTTGTTTTTGGTTTGGAAGTCTGAAATCAGTGAGTTTGCACTGTCGGTTACGGCTATTGCCGTCGCTATTGTCGTTGCCTCCAAAGAAATAATCCTGTGCTTTACTGGTTCTATCCAAAGAGCGAGCTCTCGTTCATTTAGAATCGGAGATTGGATTGAGGTTGGCAAAACGAGTGGTGAGGTAATAGAGCACAACTTAATGGCGACTGTTATTCAAGAGATAGACTTGTATCACGGCCAATATCACTTCACTGGCAAAACGATCACTTTGCCAAACAGCATGTTCTTCACTTACGCGGTAAAAAACCTAAACTTCATGAAAAGGTATGTCTACCATAGCTTTTCTATTATTGTTCCTGGGTTTGACAACTTATTCCCTTTATTACCTGAACTTACGAGTAAAATTGAACACCATAGTGAGAGCTTTATCGATGTTGCGCGGCGCTATAACAGTGTTATAGAGAAACATGCCGGCGTCGATCTCCCTGGTTCAGAGCCACATATCCACATTTCTAGTGGCGCTACTGGGGAACAAATTCTACATGTAATGATATTTTGCCCTACAGAATTAGCGACACATCTAGAGCAAGAAATTCGCGCTGATTTTATGAATATCTACCACCATGCATTTCCAAGAGATATAGAAAAAACTACGTAAAAACAGTTCGTTATATTTTGAAACACTTTCAATATAACTATTAATACTTCTCGGACATTCAGCTGACTTGTAATTTGCTAGTCTGCCAAAGCTTGTTCCAATTAGAAGATAAAATGGTGTTTCAATGCCTAAAAAACTACTCGTTGCTAGCCTAGTCTCTGCTGTTCTTTTAGCAGGGTGCGGTGAAACAACTAATACCCAACAAAACGCGCCAGCGCCTCTAGTACAAACCCAAGCGGTGGAGGTGGTTCCTCATCAACAAAGTAAAATTTACATCGGACGCATGGATGCGGTAGAAGACACGGCTATTACAGCTCAAGTCTCAGGCTACTTACTGGAACGTCATTTCCAAGAAGGGCAAATTGTAGAAAAAGGACAGTTGCTCTATACCATCGAGCCATCAACGTTTGAAGCTCAAGTAGCGAGCGCAAAAGCTATGGTTTCAGAAGCTCGCTCCTCGTTAAAGAAAGCAGAACTGGACTTCGAGCGTGGTAAGAACCTAGTTAAATCAAACAATATTTCTCAGGCCGAATTTGATGCGTTAACTGCTTCACTAATGAGCGCTCGCGCGCAATTAGAAGCTGGAATTGCACAAGAGAAAGTTGCTGAAGTAAACCTATCGCATACTACGATCAGAGCACCATTCACGGGTCGAATCTCTGACAGTAAAGTGAGTACGGGTGACTTGTTATCTCCGTCTTCAGGTGTGCTTACTACTCTAGTGAGTATGGACCCTATCTATGCCTCATTCAGCATATCAGAGCGAGAACGACTTGCCTTAGGCATGGACCAAATCGAAGGTGATGGTTCTGATGAGTCCAATGGCGTAGCAGTCAACGTTATCCTAGAAGATGGTCGTGTCTATGAGCAACAAGGGAAAATCGACTTTTTAGGCAACCGAATTAATCTTAATACTGGCACATTAGCGATGCGTGCCGTGGTTGAAAACCCAAGTCAAAGGCTGTTACCAGGTCAACATGTTCGCGTTGAGCTTATGGAAAAAGAGGCGAGCGACGTAGTTACTGTGCCAAGACGGGCAGTACAAACTGACCTAGAAGGTGACTTTGTCATGATCGTTTCTGAAGGAAATGTGGCGGAGCGCCGCAATGTTGCGCTAGGACCTCAGGTGGAAACGGGTGTTGTGATTCGCTCTGGTCTTAAAACTACTGATGTTGTTATCACTCAAGGTCTACAACGTGTAAGAAATGGAATCCCTGTACGTATTCAAGAGCCTAAGTCACAAGAACAGGGTGCCTAATACATGTTAAGTCGTTTCTTTATTCAAAGACCAAAGTTCGCTTTGGTTATTTCGATAATACTCACACTCGCCGGTGCTATTTCTTTGATGGTTCTACCGGTTGCTGAGTATCCTAAAATCAGTCCGCCATCGGTAAGTGTTACCGCTTATTATACAGGTGCAAGTGCGGAAGTCGTTGAAGAAGCTGTCGCAGACCCAATAGAGACGTCGGTGAATGGTGTAGAGAACATGATTTACATGTCCTCAAAGAGTGCTAACGATGGTTCATATAACCTAAACGTAACCTTTGACATCGGTACTGATCCGGACATGGCTCAGGTTAACGTTCAAAACCGCGTATCGCAGATAGAATCAAAACTTCCGCAAGAAGTTCGTATGGTCGGCGTAACAGTTAAAAAACGCTCGCCTGATCTGTTGATGGTTCTAAACTTCTATTCTCCAGATGGTCGTTACGATGACCAGTTCTTGATTAACTACATTAATCTCAACGTTAAAGATCAGCTGGCTCGTGTTAAAGGCATTAGTGAAGTTAACGTTATTGGTGGCGGTGAATACGCGATGCGCGTATGGTTAGACCCCGATAAGCTAGCGAATCTAAAAATGACTACCAGCGATGTCTATGCCGCGCTAGCAGAACAGAATGTTCAAGTTGCTGCGGGTAGGGTCGGTGCTGCGCCTTATGCTGATCCACAAGAGGTACAATTTAACTTAGTAACTAAAGGTCGTCTTGAGTCAGTCAGCGAGTTTGAAAACGTCGTTCTTCGAGCAAACTCTGATGGTTCAACGGTCTACTTAAAAGATGTTGCTCGTGTTGAATTGGGTAAGAAGTTCTATGACGGTAGTGGTCAATTCCGTGGTGAGGACGCATCAATCGTTGCGCTAAACCTACAATCTGATGCTAATGCATTAGAAAGTGGACAGGCAGTGATGGATTTACTTGAGCGTCTAAGTGTCAATTTCCCTGAGGGAATGGCATATGAAACCAGTTATGACACGACGGTGTTCGTTGCAGAATCGATCAAGGGCGTAGTTAAAACACTGGTGGAAGCTATTTTACTGGTAATCGCAGTAACGTATCTGTTTCTAGGTAGTGCGCGAGCAACATTAATTCCGGTTGTTGCTATCCCGGTATCTCTAATTGGTACGTTTGCCGTGATGAACATGACCGGCTTTACGATTAATACAGTAACCTTATTCGGGATCATTCTTGCAATTGGTATCGTAGTGGATGACGCCATCTTGGTTATCGAGAATGTGGATACCATCATGAAACGCAATCCTCATATCTCGCCAAGAAAAGCAACCTTGATGGCGATGAAAGAGGTAACAGGGCCGATTATTACCTCGACGCTGGTTCTATTGGCTGTATTCATTCCTGTGACGTTGCTCCCGGGGATCACTGGAATCATGTACCGCCAGTTTGCGCTGACTATCTGTATCTCGGTAATCATCTCGTCGATAAACGCGTTAACACTATCACCAGCACTCTGTTCATTAGTATTGAAACAGGGCGGTGGAAACACAGCTCGTTGGTTCCAAACGTTTAACGGACTGTTAGAACGTATCACGATGCGATATGGCCAAGTTGCAGGATTTTTGGTTAAAAAAGCCTTGCTGCTAATGACATTCTTTATTATCGCGGTAGGCGCAGTAACTTTCCTTTCGAAAAATACGTCAACAGCGTTTGTTCCTCAAGAAGATAAAGGCATTCTACTGGTAAACGTCCAACTTCCTGATTCAGCCTCGTTATCTCGTACTACTGAAACCACTGAAAAATTGGTGAATCTAGTGCAGCAGGAACCGGGAATCGACGGAATCACGGTCGCTAACGGATATGCGTTTATGACCGGAGCCGCGGCTTCCAATGGTGCTTCACTGTTTATCAAACTGAAAGACTGGAGTGAGCGAAACGGATTTGAAGGTGATCATTCTGCAAACGCGATTGCAGCACGAGTTAATGGAATGGCGGCTCAGCAGATTCCAGGAGCAGTTGTGTTTGCAATGGGGCCGCCAGCGGTTCCGGGTATGGGTGCAGCTTCGGGTTTCGAGTTTGTTCTAGAAGATACCTTAGGACGAAGCCGAACTGACCTTGCTCTAGTAATGCAAGATGTGATTCAGACGGCTAATCAACAACCGGAAATAGCCTATACGTTCAGCACTTTTCGAGCAAATGTTCCACATTACTATGTCGATATCGACCGTGAGAAAGCTCAACAGTTAGGGATCCCTCTCTCATCGATATTTCAAACGCTACAGGGTAACTTAGGTTCATTGTACGTGAATGACTTCACGATGTTTGGTAAGAACTTCCGTGTGACGGTACAAGCTGATGCCCAGTATCGAAGTGGAATGGAAGATTTACAATTGTTCCACGTGCGCTCTTCAAACGGTGAGATGATTCCATTAAGCACATTGGTTTCTTACGAACAAGTGTTTGAACCAGACGTCGCGTGGCGATACAACATGTACCGAAGTGCTGTTATCCAAGGACAACCAGCTCCTGGTTATTCGAGTGGTGATGCGATTGCTGCGATGGAAAGGGTAGCTGCTGAGGTACTCCCAATGGGTTACCAGTATGAATGGACAGGAATGGCCTACCAAGAAGTACTAGCGGGTAACCAAGCGATTTACGCGTTTGCGTTAGCGTTAATATTTATTTATCTGTTCATGGTGGCTCAATATGAGAGTTGGACTATTCCTTTAGCCATCATACTCGTTGTTCCGGTCGCGACATTGGGGTCGTTTATAGCTCTGAATCTGACTGGTACGCCTCTTAACCTCTATGCGCAAATAGGTCTCGTCTTGCTCATAGCGTTGGCGGCGAAGAATGCGATATTGATAGTAGAATTCGCCAAACTAGAGCGTGAAGATAAAGATGTGGCTATCGATGATGCAGCTGTTAGAGGAGGGATGCTGAGATTCCGAGCGGTGAATATGACGTCTTGGTCGTTTATCTTAGGTATATTCCCTTTGATTTTTGCATCTGGTGCCGGTCACGTAAGTCAAAATTCGTTAGGTATTTCATTAGTTGGTGGATTGTTATGTGTGTTGCTAGCCGGTACGTTCTTGATTCCGGGCTTTTACGCCATGATTCAACATCGACGTGAGAAAATACGTGGTGGAAGTACTAAGTTAGTACCTCTAGAAGACGACGAATAATCTAAAAAAAAGCTAAATTCTAATCTAAAGCCCCTCTATATAGAGGGGCTTTTTTATAAAATGTAATGTTCTGTCTCATGGATTCTGACAAATCCATACAGTAGGATCTAAAAAAGAGACTAGGGCTGTATTTTGTACGGCGTTCAATTAACGCGGACTAAGATGGTGGTATAAGTTATTGTATTATAGAGTTAATTTGTATAAATATAGTTATATGTACCAACAGGCGTGCTAGGAATAATCTGACGCACCTGTAAACAGGTCTGATTGTAGTATTATGTAAATTTATGTATTGTTGCGATCAATATAGAGAAGAGTTGGACTCAATCATGGTAAATCAAAAATTGTTAATTGTAGAAGATGACACGAAGCTCAACGTGATGTTAGGCGATTACTTTAAAGCTCAGGGTTTTGAGGTAAAGACAGTTTTCGAAGGCAATGAAGCAGCTGAGCTAATTACCGAGTTCAATCCTGACATTACAATTTTAGACCTTATGCTTCCAGGCCAAGACGGATTATCTATATGTAGAGAGGTTCGCGATAGTTATCAGGGAAAAATATTAATGCTGACGGCCAGTGATGACGATTTTGACCATGTTGCTGCCCTAGAAACAGGGGCTGATGATTTTGTATCTAAACCGATTAAGCCTCGTGTATTACTAGCTCGTGTCCGTAATTTATTGAGACGTCCTACTGACGACCACGTACAAATAGACGGAAATTCTATGTCCTTTGGCAGTTTAGTTATCTGCCAAAAAAGCAGAAGCTGTAAGTATGACAATGTTGATGTCGCACTAACTGATAGTGAGTTTGACCTATTGTGGTTACTTGGAAAATCAGCCGGGGAGGTTCTTTCAAGAGACTACCTTACTCGCCAATTACGCGGTATAGACTATGATGGTATAGATCGTACTATCGACAACCGAATAGTGACATTACGTAAAAAGCTTTCTGATGACGCGACAAATCCTAAAGGTATTATCACTGTGCGTGGAAAAGGCTATCTATTCGTTGCCGATGGTTGGAAACACTAAGGTAGCTTATCGTGTGGCGTATATTTGTAGAGTCTCTAGTAGGTTTGATCTTACTATTCGCAGCCAGTATCTATGGTTATGAATACCTAATTTACGGAAAGACGGACCCTGATTTAGTTGACGCCAACCTTCGTGTGGAAGCGTTTCGCGACATCATGAATCATGTGTCGACCAATGAAAGTGATGAGCAAGCCATTGAACTTATGGAGCTTTTCGCAAATAAAACACACCGTCTGCTAGAGCAGTATCCGCAAGATAAGCTTCCAGAGCCAATTAGTGAGTATTTTAAAGAAAACCAAGATACGCATTTTTTGTTAAATGATGACAGTCATTTATGGTTGAAGTTTGATAATAACCCTAATTACTTCGAGCTCTCTGATGACCCAGACTCAGAACTGATTAAAGCTATTGAGTTTGGGAATCAAGTGGTGTGGCTGTTTTTCTTAGCAAGCTTTGTTGCATTCAGCTTTGTACTCATTTGGTTCTTGAGCCGTCGTCTCCGAGTTTTGGAGAAAACAGCAATGGAATTTGCCAGTGGTAATTTTGCAGCGAGAGCCTCAGAACGTCATTGGGTGAGGTTAGGTAAGTTGAATCGGACCTTTAACAGAATGGCGACCAAGATTGCTGATCTTATGATCAGCAATAAAGCGTTAACTAATGCTGTTGCTCATGAGTTGCGAACGCCAATATTTAGGATTCAATGGCAAAGCGAAATACTGTTAGAGCAAATACAAGACCCAGAAGCGAAAAAGCAGCTAACCAGCATCATCGAAGATACTGAAGACATGGAAAAGTTAGTTGATGAGTTGCTCTATTATGCTCGAGTAGAACGACCAGATGCTGCAATTAACCTAGAGAGTGTAAACCTAGTAGAGTGGCTTAAGGAGAATCATGCTAAGTGGGAACATCACATAGGGCAAAAGTTTCTTCTGCAAACCTATCAGACTGAGCTACCAGCACAGATAGATGGTTTTCTTCTATGCAGAGCACTAGTGAACTTGATTGGTAATGCCAAACGTTATGCAAAAGATGCCATTGTTGTAAAAGTGGTTCCTGATTCTGATCATATCGCGATCGAAGTTCATGATGATGGCATCGGTATAGAGCCAGAACACTGGAGTATGCTGTTTGAGCCGTTTTATCGTGTAGATAAAGCGAGGGACAGGGCGTCTGGCGGTTATGGGCTCGGTCTTGCTATCGTAAAACACATTATGCTTCGTCATGGTGGAAACGTGGAAGTCAGTCACAGTGAGTTGGGCGGAGCATGTTTTAGTTTGATTCTACCAATAAGAAAGGAGCCGTAAGGCTCCTTTCTTATTAATGGTTATTGAAGGTCAGTGCACAAAGGTGCGACTTCGATAAGTAACACGGGAACCCACTTTTTTATATTCTACTTTACCTTGGTCTTGTAACTTTCTCATAATCACGCTAAACACCCAGCTTTTGGGCGTGTCGTTTGAGCATCCAATGGGATTACAATGGTGCTTTAACCCAAGCTGCTTCTGAATTGTCACGGAAGAAACCCAGCCATCGGAAGTTGAACGTCCGCATTCGTGAAGGTAGGCATGAACTTCTTTAGCGACCCCTTGTAGAAGATCTTCAATTCTATCTTTTCGCTGTGGAGCTTTCATTTTCGTCTCCTTTATTATTGTTCTAGACATTGTTTGTCTGACGTATCGTTGAGTGGATTAAAAGTGCGGCCAGCCATCCATGAGCAGACCGCGATAAGAGAAATTCAACCAATTGTAATATCAGCTAAGTTACAAAACGCAGAGCCGATAACGTGATCATGGAATGCTGAAACACACATGACCAACAACGCGAGTAATTACAGTTAAATCAACTGTGGTTGACTCTCATAAACCCTTTTACCCGTTTTTATTTTTGTCGGGGAGTAGTGGTATTTATAACTAAACTGATATCAAAATTCATAAAACCCCCATTTTTTGGCGGTTATTGCTAAGAATATGGCAATTAAGGCTAAGTGATCTGAACGAGAAGTTTTTCGCAGGAATCTGAAGCGCTGATGATATACTTTGCTAAAAGGAAATTATCGATAACAAATTGAACCGCATGAAATTTATCCATACCTCTGATTGGCATTTAGGGAGACAGTTTCACAATGTCTCTTTGCTTGAAGATCAAAAGCAAGTCTTGAACCAAATCACTCGATACGTTACTGAAAATCATATTGATGCGCTAATCATTGCTGGTGACATCTATGATCGTTCAGTACCACCAACCGCAGCTATTGAAGTGCTCGACGGTTTTTTGAATCATATAGTTCAAGATTTGAACGTGCCGGTAATTATGATTTCTGGTAACCACGACGGGGCAAAGAGGTTGGGGTTCGGGTCAAAGCAATTCGATAAAGCAGGCCTGCACATCATTAGTTCACTTGAACAACTCTGTACTCCGGTCGAGATTGTGTCCGCTCAGGATAGCGTAGTCCATTTTTATGGTATGCCTTATAGCGACCCTGAAACGGTAAGGCACCATTATGATATTCAAATCAATAATCATGATGACGCACATGCTTACCTTGCCTCCCAGATCGGTAATGTCTTATATAAAGATGTACATAATGTAGTTATTAGCCATTGTTTTATTGATGGTGCTGAGACTTGTGAATCAGAGAGAACATTATCAATAGGGGGAGCCGATCGTGTCAGCTATGAACATTTTAAGTCGTTTGATTACGTCGCGTTAGGGCACCTTCATCAAGCTCAAAAACGAGGACTAGAAACCATTCGCTATTCCGGCTCGATCATGAAGTATTCATTTTCAGAACAGCATCATAGAAAAAGTGTGACGTTAGTGGAAATTTGTGATGAGAGTGGCGAGATAACCACAAGAGCTTTGCCTTTAAACGCTCCGCACGATATGCGAGTGCTTGAAGGAGAGTTAGAGAACTTACTTGAACTAGGTCGAAGCGATGCAAATTTTGATGATTATCTATTGGTAAGACTGACGGATAAGCACGCGATTCTCGATCCAATGGCGAAGTTAAGAGAGGTCTACCCAAACGTACTTCATTTAGAAAAGCCTGGAATGTTGGTCGGTGTGGATAAAGAAATATCACAAGCCCGTTTAGGTCGTTCTGAAGTGGATATGTTCAGGGACTTTTTCCTGGAAGTCCAAGGTGACGAAATGACAGACAATCAAAAGGACATGTTATCAGAAGTTGTGATGTCGTTGAAAAAGCAGTCTGAGGAGTAATCAATAGTGAAACCTTTAAAACTGACTCTGCAGGCGTTTGGTCCATTCTCTGGTAAAGAGAGTATTGATTTTTCTCAGCTAGGTGATTGTCCGCTTTTTCTTATCAATGGCCCCACGGGGTCTGGAAAAAGCTCAATACTGGATGCGATTTGCTACGCGCTTTATGGCGAGACCACTGGAAGCGAGCGTACTGGCGATCAAATGCGTTGTGATTATGCTGATAGTAAAACGCTGACCACCTTGGTATTTGAGTTTGAACTGTCGGGTGAGAAGTATGAGGTTACTCGTAGTCCCGATCAGGAAGTTCCAAAACAGCGTGGAGAAGGTACAACAAAACGAAGCCATAGTGCTACATTACTTAAGCTTAGCGACAACACGCTTATTGCTAATAAACCTAAACAAGTAGGTGTCGCGATACAAGAACTGCTAGGACTTGACGTTAAGCAGTTTCGACAAGTGATGGTGATTCCTCAAGGAAAGTTTAGAGAGTTGCTAACCGCAAGTTCTAAAGAGAGGGAATCTATCTTTGGTCAGTTATTTCAAACACAAGTCTATGCGGCGATAGAACGTACTCTTTTTGATAAAGCAGCAGGTATTCGCAAAGCGAAAGAGGAATTTGATAACCAAATTAAAGGCGCATTAGATGTAGCTTCTCTTGAATCTTTACAGCAGCTCAATGACTCTTTAGATGTGTTATCTCCCAATGTTGAGCGCGCAAAGCAAGAATTACAGGTCGTTGAAAAGAGAAAAAACCAAGCTCAGCAAATATATGATCAAGCGCAGTCACTAGAAAAGAGATTCCAAGCTAAGAGCAACGTAGAAGCTGAGGCGAAAACGCTAAACGACAAACGCGGAGAAATTGCACTAAACAAGCAAATTATGACGAGTCACAAGCAGGCAATAAAGATTAAACCTACTTTTGATGAAACCATAAAGCTTGAACAAAACATGTCAACTTTATCGGAACGTATTGATATTGGACGTGGAAAAATACAACAAGCGGAGACGGAACGAGATGCGTCTATTACTGCTTTGGAACAACAAAAACTGGTTCATAAAAGGAGTGAAGCGCTCAATGAAGAAAGCTACTCCTTAAAGCAGTTAGAAAAAACTCTGAACCAACTTGATGATAAAAGGCGAGAAGCTCAACATGCTGACAGTCAATTCAACACATATGTAGAGCAGCATAAACAAGTATCCGATGAAGTCGAACGACTTCAGGCGCAGACTCTAACGTTTGAAAAATCTTTGAGTGACGCAAGGAAAGAGAAGCAGAAACTTGGTGAAGTGACAATGTCACTCAGTGAGCGGCGGAAACAATGGCAAGGTATTGAAACACTTAAAACAATAGCCGCGAATATTGTAGCGTTGCAGAAACAGCTAAATGACACTCAATCTACGGTTAAAAACTTGTCGGATTCGGCTCAAGCCGCTACTCGCAAGCGTACAGAATGTGAAATAGCCTGGCATTCTAGTCAAGCCTCGATACTGGCCGCGACTCTTGAAGAAGGTACCGCTTGTCCAGTTTGTGGTAGTGTTGAACACCCTAAACTAGCGGCACCATCACAGGAAACCGTTAGCTTACAACAATTGAATGACTTTAGAGCCAATGAAACGAGCGTAAATGCAGAGCTAAACCAGCAGCAACAAGAGCTAGTAAGGCTAAATAGTGTTCTAGACAGTGCCGTATTACAGCGAAGCGACCTTATAAATTCATTAGAGTTGGATGAGGCGAAGTTAGATCAATCTGCTATTGAAACGCAAAATCAAATAACGATGCTTGAAAACAAAATCAGTGAGCTCAACAAGATTGATTTAAGCGCCATGGAATCGCGCCTTAACAAACACGTTAGCGAAACATCAGCTAAGCAAGAGTTATTAAACACGTTAACGAATTCAGTTAATAAAGCGGCAATTTCAAAAGAGCAACTGCGAGCAGTGGTTGTACAGTTGGAATCGAACAACAAGACTGGATATGCTAATGCCCAATTAGTCCTTCAGCGTCAAGCCTCAATCTCTGATGAACTAACGCAGCTTTCTCAGGCGCTTGAAGCAGCACAGCGCTATGCTAATCAGACAGCAGAAACCTTGGTTAAATATCAGTCTCATTTGGACACATTAACTAAGCAATTGAAGGATTTATCAAACGAACATGCGTCTTCAGTAGAGAGGTGGAAGACACTACTGTTGAGTAGTCATTTTTCTGACGAGGAAGCTTTCTTGTCCTCGATAGTAGACGAGCCACGTATCGCTGCACTTGAGCTTGAGCTTGAGACGTTTGTTCGAGATGAGGTTAGAGTAAGCGAGCAGCTGAAGCTGTTGACTGAAGAGTTGAAAGGTGTAGAGCACCCGAACGTCCAGGAACTGCTTGTTGCCAAAAATGAAACTGATGCATCGTATCAACATATGTTAGGTCAGTTCCAACAACAGCAATCTAAACTGGATAGCCTAAATAATGTATTAACTCGAGTGAACTCGTTGGTGTCGCAAAATGCAGAGCTTGATAAGCGATATCAAGTGGTTGGGACATTAAGTGACGTGGCTAATGGTAAAACGGGTAATAAAATTAGTCTTCATCGTTTTGTATTAGGCGTATTGCTTGACGACGTACTCATCCAAGCATCACAAAGATTGAGATTGATGAGTAAAGGTCGATATGACCTAAAACGAAAAGAAACACGAAGTAAAGGTAATGCAGGGTCTGGCTTGGATTTGATAGTAGAGGATGCATATACAGGAAAATGGCGTGATGTGGCGACGCTCTCGGGTGGTGAGTCATTTATGGCAGCGCTTTCCTTAGCACTAGGGTTGTCAGATGTTGTTCAATCCTATAGTGGCGGCATTCGATTGGATACGCTGTTTATCGATGAAGGATTTGGTAGTTTAGATCCGGAGTCACTCGACCTTGCAGTTCAGACTCTAGTTGAACTTCAACAAAGCGGACGAACAATTGGGATTATTTCCCATGTCTCAGAATTAAAAGAACAAATGCCACTTCGTCTAGATGTCCATGCATCGCGAGTTGGTAGTACAGTAAGTTTGGTTAATTAAGGGTATTTTATGCTAGACCAAATCACGTTTTTCGAAAGGTTTGAAGCTGACATTTTGTCAGGTAAGAAAACAATTACGATTCGCGACAAAACAGAAATTGATTTTGAACTAGGACGAGTTGTTCCTGTTGCGACGTTTGAAACTGGTAGAAAGTTTGGAGATTTAAACATTGTTTCTATTGAGGCGATCCAGTACGACGACATTAATGAGGCTCACGCTTATCAAGAGAACATGACTTTGCCTCAGCTAAAAGAGGTCATCCGTGACATCTATCCTAGTGAGAACGAATTGTACGTAATCACGTTTGAGCTAGCATAATCGCTTGTAAGGAAGGTCTGTTCCTAAAACACCGGTTGTTAGCAAAAAGGGCACTCTTCTTGTTGATAGACATGTTCACCTCTAAGATGGTGAACATGCTTTCTTCCTTCGTCTCGTCCCATATCGTAACCTACATCCAGCAACTCTTTTTTCATTGTTAAACGTCGCACCGGGAAATGCTCTGGTGGAGAGATGACACGAATGACGCAGTCAAGTGGCGGGTTCTTGATAAAATCCAAAGACTCATTGTAGTTTTGAGCGCGTTTAGTGAGTGCTCGGCCTACATTTGGGTGTTTGACAAACATCTTTTTCATCAGCCAACCTGATTTAGGTTTGGGCATTTCATAGCTTAACGGATGAGACAGGATAACCGTTATGTCTCTGGCTCCTCGATGATAAGCCTCACGTACGGGAATAGAATCTGCTACGCCACCATCGGTATAACACCCACCATCAAAGCAAGGTGTTTTTTTATAGGCGAGAGGTAATGAAGCGGTTGCCTCTAATGCTTTAGCGATATTGGAACGAGTGACTTCATAGTAATCCGGTAGACCTGTTGAAACATTTGTAGCTGCGGCAATAAAAGGTACGGAATTGAATACCGTGTCTTGATCGAGTGGAAACTGTCTATTGGATTCTTCATATAGCCATTTAACATCCACGAGATGTCCACCAGCTACAAACCGTCGAGGGTTGTAAAACTGCTTGCTAGTCGCGAGCTCTTTAATAACTTGGTAACTTCGACCAGGAGCATTCCCTAAATATCCCAGTAGGTTTGATGCTCCGGCGGAAACGCCGATAACGAAGTGGTATGGCTTGTACGACTGTTCTAAAAATGCGTCCAACACACCTGCTGCAAATATGCCTCGCATTGCGCCACCTTCGACGATCAGTGCTTTATCGGTCATATGGATTTCTCTTCTCTTGGGTTATGTTGCAACAATACTAGGATTGTTGAAGCAAGTATAACTGGCTCTACTTATTTCATTAATTGGTAAAACCGATAAAACATCAGGTTAAAAAGCAAAAACTCATGTTGGTTTTTTGGTCTGATTCAAAGAATTCTCGATTTAGTAATGAAATACTGGAAGGCTGACGCTTAAAAACGTCCAGAAAGATAGGACTTTGTAAAAGGAAGGACAATGAAAGACGAAACACTATCGATTCATCACGGATATGAAACGGACCCTACGACAAAATCAGTCGCGACACCCATTTACCAAACGGTAGCATACGAATTTGATAGCGCACAGCACGGAGCGGATCTATTCAATTTGGAAGTACCAGGCAATATTTATACTCGCATTATGAACCCAACGAATGATGTACTCGAACAGCGCATGGCCGCTTTAGAAGGAGGAATTGCTGGGTTGGTGGTAAGTGCAGGTAGTGCCGCGATTAACTATGCAATTCTGACTCTAGCGGAAGCCGGAGATAACATTGTCTCGACGCCTCAACTTTATGGCGGAACATACACATTATTTGCTCACATGTTGCCGAAGCAAGGGATTCAAGTAAAGTTTGCTAAAGATGACAATCCAGAATCGATTGCCGAGCTAATTGACGAAAATACCAAAGCAGTTTACTGCGAATCGATTGGTAACCCCGCAGGAAATATCGTTGATCTAGAAGGTATTTCTTCGTTGGCACATCAGCAAGGTGTTCCTGTCATTGTCGACAATACTGTTGCGACTCCGATACTTTGTAAACCCATCGAGCATGGTGCGGACATAGTGGTGCATTCTTTGACAAAGTATGTTGGCGGACATGGGACATCGCTCGGCGGTGTGATTATCGATTCTGGGAAGTTTCCATGGGACCAGCATAAAGAGCGATTCCCAGTTTTCAATCAACCAGAGCCGTCTTATCATGGTGTGGTTTATACCGAGGCATTTGGTCCAGCAGCATTCATAGGTCGAGCTAGAACCGTACCTTTGCGCAATACAGGATCCGCACTGTCTCCAATGAACGCTTTTATGTTGCTACAAGGTCTAGAAACTCTTCCTTTACGTATGGAGCGTCATACTGAAAATGCCCTCAAAGTGGCGCAATATTTACAACAACACGAGAAAGTGAGTTGGGTGTCTTATGCCGGTTTAGAAGATTCGGCTCACTATGAATTGGCGTGTAAATATATGGATGGGAAACCATCCGCCATTCTGTCTTTTGGCTTGAAAGACGGTTATGAAGCTGGTGTGCGTTTTTATGACGCGTTACAGATATTTAAGAGGTTAGTGAACATTGGCGATGCGAAATCATTAGCGTGTCATCCTGCTTCTACAACTCATAGACAAATGAGTGAGTCTGAACAGTTAGAAGCGGGAGTGCGTCCTGAGATGATTAGGCTTTCAGTTGGTATTGAGCATATAGATGACATTCTGGCTGACTTGGAACAAGCACTTAAAGCATAGAAAAAGAAACCGAGCCAAGCTCGGTTTCTTTTTGTTCTTAATCATTACTATTGGGCTTTTTCTACCATTTCTTCTGTGGTGTATTCGAACTCAGGAACAGTAATTTCAACACGACGGTTTTGTGCACGACCTTCTTTCGTTGAGTTGTCGGCAATTGGGTTAGATTCGCCCATGCCACTAACCGTCATTCTAGAGCGGTCTATGCCTTGAGATTCTAAGTAAGCGGCGATGGATTCAGCACGCTCTTCAGAAATTCGTTGATTGACCTCTTCAGGACCAGATGAATCAGTATAACCAGTGATGGTTACGGTTGAATCTGGATAATCTTGCATTAGAGCGATAAGTGGATCGTAATCAGACTTAGTATTCTCGTTCAACTTAGTGCTATTAAACTCAAAGTTTTCTTGACCAGAAACTTGTTCAAATGTTTTGGTCATAACTACCGCTTCTGCAACAGGTGGTTCTTCGGCTGAGGCCTCCTGAGTTGAACTAGCTGCAGCAGCGGTTGCAGCAGCCTCAGATGCACTACCAAATGAGTATGAAATACCGAGCCAGAAAGTATCGACATCAGTGTTGAACCAATCATCTTTAGCGTCGTTGATTCGCTGATATTCGAGTCGACCTGACCAAGCTGTTGCAAAGTCATACTCTAAACCGACTCCTCCCATCAGAGCTGTTGATTTACGGTCATCATACATTGTATATGCGGCGCCAACTTTGCCGAATATTGCCCATTCATCGTTAAATGGGTAAGAGAACTTAGGAGCAAGTGTAAGAGCACTCAAATTTGCATCTCTTCTATACTCAGCTCCATCAACAAACGAAGTTTCATAGCTGCCTAGCCAATCGTAAGCAAATTCGAGTGCAATGTAGTCATTCCAATCGTAACCAGTATAAACGCCGGCACTGAAACCACTGTCTGTACAAGGTGCTGCTGAGACATTACACGCATCGGATAGTTGAGAACCACCCAATCGACCACCCAGATAAAAACCATCGTCGGCGACAACTGGCAATGCCATCATCGTTCCAATAATTGATGCTGCTACCACTGTTTTTCTCATAATGACATCCTTTCTATCGTTAACTGTACGATGTATTACATCACTGCTAAAAATAGGTGAGGAGCTCTTTTTTATCAAAGGAATAAAACGGGTTTCATATCAAAAGAACAGCCTATTGCTCATTTATAAGAAATAACGGACGCAGATTTCCTATATATGTGAACTATGTCTTTGTATCAGTTGGGTGTGTTGCTGTACGAAAGAGGGGTATAACGTCGCAGAATTGGTTCAAGGATTTCTATGAGCCATTTTACCTTTTCTTCATTTTTACGCGACGCCTTGGTTAAGATAGCCATGTCTAAATGTAAGGGAGCTTTTTCTGGTGTTTCGGACGTGATATACCGCAATGTGTAACATTGTTCCATTAACTGTGTCATCAATGCATGGTTATCCACGAAAATGGTTGCTTGTGCGTCACTATCAAGTAGCTTGTACCAATCAATATGCTCATTTAGATCGGCAACCATATACTTAACGTATTCTCCGTCCGTGTTGCCATATAACACACCAGTACCCGTGTGAATATATTTCTGGTAAATAGATTGAGGCTTGTCAGTCAGAGCATGGACTGCAAGATCGACTTCTTCCGTCAGAAGCAACGACTCTGAGCCTTTATTCCATTGCCTAATTTCAATAGGTGCTGATGTATGCGTGCGAATGGCATTAATAATTTCTTTGCCACAGCCGATTAAGTAGGGCTCGATGATGTGTAAAGTGATTTTATCGACAGATTTCGGATTGAAGGTATCTGGCTTTAAAGCATCGGTAATATCTGCAAGGGCACTTTTTAGTTTAGGCTCAATGTTTTGAGCATAACTAGTCGGAGATAAGCCTTCTGCACTGCGTACAAACAGCGGGTCCGCTAAGTCGATCCTTAATTGAGCCAGCGTTTTAGAGACGTAGGACTGAGAACGACCTAATGCTTTGGCTGTTTTTAACGTAGATTGCGTTTGCATCAAGGTTAAGAATACGCGTAGCGCATTGAGATCGTTCATCGGCAAGTCGATACCATTTAGCTAATGTAAGGCAACTATAATTGTTGGGTAGGAACTTAGCAATTATTAGTTCAGTACCACGTAACCACGGTTAGTCATACAGTTTTTAACTACTGTCTGCTTGTCTTGTTTATATTGTTCTGAGTTTTCACGATTAGCGCGGTTACGGCCAAGAACACCAGCTGCCATTCCCACTGCAGCACCTTTTTTCGCACCTTCAGTACCCGATCCACCAGCGATTGCTACGCCAGCTGAACCTAAAGCAGCCCCTTTAGCAGCGCCGCTTATTGCTCCACCTGATGATTTTTGTTTCTGTACTTGTCCAGACATCTCTTCGCACTTGTGCAGATCGTAGATGTAGTCTTTTTCATCCACACCTTGCATATCAACGATGATGTTTGCGTAGCTAGGCAAAGCAAATGTAGAGGCTAATAGTAAAGAAAATAAAGGTTTTTTCATAGGGGATACTCCGGTTGATTTGGAAGCATGTTAACGAAATCGGTGTGTCAATTTGGAATATCGGTTATTACGTATAGCGTTAGGTGAAATGCATATGGCGGACTTTTGGGAATTCACTAGAGAAATGCGATGAAGAAACAAATAGAGCTAGTGTATCGTTTCTTTTCTAACGATAAATTTCCTGGTTGATTTAAATCAATAAAGTGTGTAAACAAAATGTAGAGTTAATGTAATGACTAATTTCTCATTATTTTTCAAATCCCCATAAATAAAGGCAGATGGCAGCTTGTTAAACTTTACATTCCTTTTTTTCATAATCTTAATCTAAATTTTGCATTGTAAAAGCGATTAATATTTCCTTACTGTTTTATTGCGACGAACAAATAAGCCATAAGTTCGTTGAATTTAATAATAATTATAACCTAACGAGACGATATATATCGTCGGTATTCGCTTGTATTTAATATTTACATATTTGCGCAAAGGAATAAGCAATGAGAAATGTAATAGTAACAGCAATAGCAGTAGGTATCGCATTTAACGTTAATGCGAAAAGGCAAGATCAAGAGCCGATCAAGGTGATTGAACCCGTTGTTGGCTTGGACCAACAAAAGGTCGACTTGGGTAAAGCCCTTTGGTTTGAACCAAGGTTATCTGCATCCAATACGATCTCGTGTAATTCTTGCCACAATGTGGCGAAAGGTGGCGTTGATAACCTTCCGAGCTCTATTGGTCATCAGTGGGCAATTGGACCTATCAATTCACCGACGGTTCTTAACTCAGATTTAAACTTCGTACAGTTCTGGAACGGACGTGCGAAAGACCTTCAAGAGCAAGCCGCAGGGCCTATTGAAAACCCGATAGAAATGGCGTTTTCACATGAACTCGCTATTGGAACTTTACAATCCATCCCTCAATACCAACAGTGGTTTGAAAGTGCATATGGTTCAAAGAACTTTACCATTAATGAAGTAACAGATGCCATTGCAACGTTTGAAAAAACGCTTCGCACCCCCAACGCGGCGTTCGATAAGTGGCTAAAGGGTGATGATTCAGCGTTGACTGCTGAACAGGTTGAAGGTTACGCACTGTTTAAGCAAAAAGGCTGTACCGCTTGCCATAGTGGACCACTTGCGGGAGGCCAGATGTATCAAAAAATGGGCTTGGTCAAAGCATTTAAAACAGATAATCCAGACATCGGTAGAGCTGCCGTAACAGGAAAGGATTTCGATAAATATGTGTTTAAAGTGCCTACACTCCGTAACATCGAACTTACCTACCCATACTTCCATGACGGCTCTGTATGGGATCTGCAAGAAGCAGTGGAAGTAATGGCAGATATTCAGTTAGGACAAAGCTTAACTAAAGATGAATCGAAGAAAATCACTGCATTCTTAAGATCGCTTACAGGCGAGCAGCCTGAGATCACTTTACCTCACCTTCCACCGTCAACACACTCAACGGCAAGACCACAAATTTAAACAAGTTAAAAAGCGCTCAAAGTTGGGCGCTTTAGTCATTTTCAATCTAATCTAATCTTATCTTAAACTTCGTATAAGTCCGGATGAACGTACATTAAGGAAGAAGTATTTAAATGAAAAAGGTTGGTTGGGTTAAGAGTTTTGGTTTATTTGTCAGCTTGTTAATTGTAACAGGGTGTACAACCAAGTTTTTATATAGCAATTTGGATTGGTTCATTGTTGATTATATTGATGACTATGTAACGCTTGAAGACGGCCAGGAGGAAATATTAACTGAGCGTATTCTTGTTCTTGGTGATTGGCATAAGTCCAATGAATTGCCTCGTTACCTACAACAGTTGACGGACATACGAAATAAGGACCCAAAAACTGTAGATGCAGAATATGTTTCTTTGCAGATGGAACAGGTGAGGCAACATACTAAACGATTAGTCGCTCAGATTACCCCTGATCTGTATGCATTGACACAACAGATGACAGATAAACAAGTGAAAGAGTTACTTGATAATTTAGAGCAGAAAGACGAGAAGTTCATTAAAAAGTATCAAGGCCTCCAAGACGAAGATGTTCGACTTATTTACCAACAGCGAATTGAAGAGAATTTGGAGCGTTGGTTCGGACCTCTGACGGAGCAGCAAAAAACACTTGCGAGTCGTTGGGCAAATGAAATGGATGTTACTGTATTTGATTGGCAAGCCCATCGTCAGCAGATGCAACACTTTATGCGTCAGTTGCTTAACCGGCGCTCGGACTTAGGCTACTTTCAACCAGAATTTCAACGTTTGTTAAATGACAGTGAGAGTTTTTATAGCGAGAAACTAAAATTTAAAATCGCTAACAATCGACTAGTCGCAGAAAAATACATAGCTCTTGCGCTCAACAGTGTGACAGAAAAACAACATCAACATCTAATAGAAGAAATTGACGGTTGGCGAGACATCGCTTCAGACTTAATGACAAGTGCGCTATTAGACTATAGTTCTACAGAAAAGTACGCCTTTCCATCATAAACTAGTTACGAACCAGTTTAAGGAGTGAGTTGGGTTATGATAGAGCAAGGTGTTTTTTGGACAGAGAAACTTCTGTTACTTGCCGGTGTATTGTTCATTATCACAGGTATCGTGCAATATGGTCGTCGTAGTCAAGATTGGAAGGGCGTCGTTACGATGTTCTATAAACGCGTTCCCATGAGCGTTGATGAATACAAACGTTATCGATTAGGTGTAGCTTTGATCATTTTCGCCATTGTCTTGAGGTTTGCGCTGCATATTTTCTGGCCTCAGTTTTAACTTGTAATCTCATTCACACCTTTGTAGTGCCCCGTTTGCTAACATTTGGATAAATACCAATAAAGCGAATAGCTAAAGCTTTGTCGCCCCTCACTTGTTGCCCAACAAGCTGACACTAGGGTTAAACGGGAGCACACAATGATCTCTTCGAACCAAAACATAACATCCTTGCCTGAATCGCTCTTCACTTCGCAACAAGTTCGCGAAGGAGAGAAGATCGTAGCTCAACAATTGGGTATAGAAATGTATACCTTAATGCAGCAGGCTGGTGCGTCAGTATTTGAACTTATACAAACTTACTATTCAGAGACTCGAAAACTGCTAGTTTGCTGCGGTAAGGGTAACAATGGCGGCGATGGGTATATCGTCGCTAAACTAAGTCTTTGTGCAGGTTATGACGTTACGGTTTGGCAAATCGGCGATTCAAGCGCACTTAAAGGTGACGCATTGCGAGCTAGAGATGAATTTCTTTCCGCTGGTGGCGTTATTGATTCGCCGGAAAATGTGGTTGCGGATGACATTGACGTTATTATTGATGCTTTATTAGGGACCGGTATTTCAGGTGAAGTACGTCCTTTCTATTCTCATGTGTTTGATCGTTTAAACCAGTCTTCTAAGCCAATCATCTCGATAGATACTCCTTCTGGACTTGATACTGATACCGGTGTTGTTTTGGGAAACGCGATCAAAGCTGATAGAACCGTGACTTTTATCGGCGTCAAACAAGGGTTAGTTACGGGTCGAGCTAGAGCATTTACAGGACACCTGCATTTTGCTGGATTAGGGGTAGATAGGGAGTTTGCTCAACAGAATAAAGCAAACGTCGTATTAACCAACAATCATTGGATGAGTTATCTTCCGCAAAGAGCAAAAGATTCTCACAAAGGAACGCATGGAAAGTTGCTAGTGGTTGGTGCAAACAATGGAATGAGTGGGGCGGCTTATCTGGCTTCTGCGGCTTGTTTGAGAGCAGGAGGTGGGCTTTGCGCCGTCTTAACCCACGAAGCGAGTGTCACACCAATAAGAACGTTGCTACCAGAGGCGATGATTGATGCGTGCACCACCCAATCATTGACTGAGCGCGTAAATTGGAGCTCCGCAATCGCAATTGGAGTGGGGTTAGGACGAACAGCTTGGTCCGCTAGAGTTTTTGACCAAACACTGAAGTTGGCGATGTCGTTGGATCTTCCAGTCGTCATTGATGCAGATGGCCTATATTGGCTTAACCAGATACAAAGCGACACAGCTGTCTTGAAGAACCATATCATCACACCTCATCCAGGTGAGGCCGCACAATTATTAAACTGTCGTATAAGTGATATAGAGAAGGACCGTTTTCAGGCAATTAGAGCATTACAAAAAACTTACGGTGGAGTAGTGGTACTGAAAGGTGCAGGAACACTGATTTATGATGGTCAGTCAATGGTTGTCTGTCATGCAGGAAACCCAGGGATGTCCAGTGGTGGAATGGGTGATTTATTGACTGGAACAATCTTAGCTCTATTAGGACAGGGAAAAAACAACATGCAGTCTGCAACTCTTGGCACTTTGATTCACAGCCTTGCGGCTGACCAGGAGTCAAAGGAACATGGAGAAGTAGGCATGCTAGCTTCTGATTTACTCCCACAAATTCGATTAGTTCGAAATCATGACAATTATGTTTCATCTTAAGCGTTTGAAGTATTCGTGATGGCGATAAGAACAATGACTTTTGATTTGAACAGTTCAGAGGTTATATAAAATAGCGGTTTTTTTCCGAATCAATCGGTAAAAATGAGCTAATAGATAACAAGAATAACCACAAAGATTGGTTAATAAATGCACATTTAGGTGTTGAGAGCTCGATATTTGCACAGTGCAAAAACGTTTGCGTCGAGTGCTAAAGTAAGCTTGTTTATGTAAATAACGTGGTTTTTTCTGTTATATCAGAGGGTTGGAGAGATTTTATTTAGTTAAGATAGGATTGATAATCAGCGGATTTGCAACTTGTCGGAATAGTAACACAAAAAAAATTAAAATATCAGTCTTGCGAGATTATTTTCGCGACCTATAATGCTGAAAACCGGAGCGTCTGCCAACGCTCCGGTTTTTTTGTGTCCGAAGAAAGGTAAACCGTCTGCCAACGGAGAGCCAACGCACTATGCTTAGTCATATGCCCACTGGAACATGTACTATATAAATCAAGGAATTTACACAATGCGTATCGAACAAGAACTTAAGTTAGGCTTTAAAGATGTACTGTTTCGCCCTAAGCGTTCAACACTGAAAAGTCGTTCTCAAGTAAATTTAACCCGCCATTTTACATTCAAGCACAGTGGTCGTCAATGGTCTGGTACACCAGTAATTGCAGCTAACATGGATTCTGTTGGTAGTTTTGAAATGGCTACAGCGCTAGCACAACATGGTGTAATGACTGCGATGCATAAGCATTACACAGTAGAGCAGTGGGCTGAGTTTGTTGCTGGTGCAACAAAAGAAACATTGAACAAAGTATTCGTATCAACGGGCACGTCTGAGCGTGATTTCGAGAAAACAAAAGAAATCTTAGCATTAAGCGAAGATCTAGAATTCATTTGTATCGATATTGCAAACGGTTACTCAGAGCACCTAGTTGAGTTTGTACAAAAAGTACGAGCTGAATTCCCAACGAAAACGATTTCAGCAGGTAACGTAGTAACTGGCGATATGTGTGAAGAGCTGATTCTAGCTGGCGCGGATATCGTTAAAGTAGGTATCGGTCCTGGTTCAGTATGTACTACACGTGTTAAGACAGGTGTTGGTTACCCACAGCTGTCTGCAATCATCGAGTGTGCTGACGCTGCACACGGCCTAGGTGGCATGATCATTGGTGATGGTGGTTGTGCGTGTGCGGGTGATGTTGCTAAAGCTTTCGGTGGCGGCGCAGACTTCGTAATGCTAGGTGGTATGTTAGCTGGTCATGAGCAATCTGGTGGCGAAATCATCGAGCAAGATGGTAAGCAATTTATGAAGTTCTACGGTATGTCTTCTCAGTCTGCTATGGACAAACACTCTGGTGGTGTTGCTAACTACCGTGCAGCTGAAGGTAAGACGGTTCTTCTGCCTTACCGTGGTGACGTAAACAACACAATCCAAGACATTCTTGGTGGCGTTCGTTCAACTTGTACATACGTAGGCGCAGCGAAACTGAAAGAGCTAACTAAGCGTACCACGTTCATCCGTGTACAAGAGCAAGAGAACAACGTATTTGGTAAAGAAGGTTAATTAACTTTCAATCCAAATTCTGATAGAAGAGTCGCCTAGGCGGCTCTTTTTTGATCTTATCTTTCTGCATTGTTTTGCCTCAATTCCAATACGCGGCTCAAACAAAGTGCTTTGCTTACATGGTATTACGTATCTCCTCACAGGGGTTTGGTACTATTGCGCCGATAATTCGTGCTGCAACCCGCAAAGGAAGGACTGCTTGCGTAATATGGACATTAGCAATATATATTCCAATAAATATGACACGGTGCAAAAGCTGTTAAAAATACAACCAGATGGCTTTGCCACCGGTGTGTATCAAGGCATTCAGTTTACTAGTGTGTTCCAACCAATTTTCAATCAACAATTAGAGCTTGTCGCACTTGAGGGGTTGGCTCGGATAAAGCACACCTCTGGTCGGAAACTTGATCCGGCGCGTTACTTTGCTGATTTAGAGCGACAAGTCGAGATAAATGTCGTCTGTACTATTCTATGTTGTAAGCTACACCTGCATAATTTTTCTTGTTCTCGTTTTAGAAGACGAAAGTTATTCCTAAACGTCTCTCCGTGTGTGTTCGAGTTACTTGCAAATGAACCTCTTGCCGTTGAACGTTTTATGACACGGATAGGTGAATTTGGTGCAATGCCATCACAAATAGTGTTTGAAATTACCGAGTTTAAAGAATCTGACATTCGCGCTATTGTCGTGGGAAAGGGCAAACTCGCGAAATTTGGTGTGCAGACAGCACTTGATGACTATGGGACAGACTATTCCACTAAAGACCGCGCACTAGAAATTAAAGCTGACTACTTAAAACTTGATAGAAGTGCCTTATTGTGTGATGAAAAAATTTCAGAAGCGGTAACTACTGCTAATAAAATAGGAGCAACTACTGTAGCAGAGGGCATTGAAAATCAAGACACATTAACGCGCTGTCAATTGCATGGAGTGTCATTGTTTCAAGGGTTCGGCTTAGCAAAACCCAATGCTATGAAAATACTGGAAAGTAACTTAGATTGATAGGAAGCAAACCAATAGGGTTGCTTCCTAGAGCAGGAATTTATTGCACGAGGGAGTATGTGCGATCTTTAAACTGAATAGCCTCGAAATTCGCTAGGGTATCTGTTCCCGTGTTTGAGCATTGCACTGCAACTGTGTATTTCTGCTCTGTGATAACGCAGTTAGCAAAGTCCTCATCAATGATATAGACGTCATCGCCACCCTTACCATCAACCACATTGTCTTTTTTATTACCTTCAATATGATTGTTCTGGTCATTGGCACTAAGGTTAATCGTTGCATCACCTATGATTTTTACGTTAACTAGCCAGCGAGACTTAAAGGTATAGGGCTCAAGAGGTGGATGCGTACTTTTCGACATATTGAACGTCGGAGTTAAGCCCCCTTGTGGAAATCGGTGGTTGTAATACGTCTTGACACCGTTGGAATCGATATTTGCGGTGTATTGCAAGTAGTCGTGGAACATGTTTTCTATCCAAAAGGCTGACTCGGTATCAATAGAACGCATTTGAGAGCGAGTCACTGCTTGATAGTTATCTAAACCTTTGCTCTTGTGCTCCCACATCCCCATGTAAGCTTCGAACGCAGCCGCAAAGTACTCATGAGAATAGCTTGGTCCGATAGCTGGATCTATGTCGTCATTTTTCCAATCTTGCCAACTACTGTTGGTTGGTTGCCATGGTGAATAGTGGCCGTTTTTGTGATCGGTATAGAGTGAGAGCGCTCGTTGTTGAACCTGTTGTTGAAACGCATAAAACGTCGGATTAGGAGCGATACCTTGTGCTTGAAACAAGTGAAGTATTTCCTCAAACCCTGCGTCTCTGTCTGCATGTTTACCTAAGTTTTCGCAATAGTTCGCGAAGTTACTCATATAGTGGCAGTCACCTTCAAGGGTTAACTCTCTGAACATTAATGATTGGCTGTTGATGAGCCACTTGGGGCTATTAGGACTTTGCTGTACACCGGTTAAGATCGAAGTAATAATATTATCGAAGAGATCCTCATCAGGCGACGCTAGCGGGATTAGAGAGTTTAAGAAATTAAATTCTGATGTAGTATCAAGGATACTTGACGCAGAAGGAACTTTTGATACCCAATCATCTATTTTGTTTTGACGAAACGCTTCGCCGACGAATAATTTGGTGAGCATCATTTGGTTTTGCTCATCGTTTTCCGTCATTATCAATGTCGCTTCTCGTTGCGCCATGAGTGCAGCGATTGACGATTTATTCTCTCCATACTGTGAGTTCGGGACGTTGGACATCAGGTGTTGAAGAATCTTGGTAGCTCGTTCGATTTTGTAGTTGACGATTGTTCTATGCCTCTCCTTTTCTATAGTATCTGGATATTTTGATTCATCGAAATACGCGATGACATGTATAGCACCATCATTGATACCTGACGATCTCAATTGCCTCGTCGCTGTACCTGAAGGAGTTACTGAAACGTAGAGGTTAAAACCAGCATTGCTTGCGATGTTAAGCTCTTGTGGAAGTGTCTTACTTACTTGACTAATTGATATGTTGTTCACGGTCTTCGAGGCTGGAACTGTTGGAGGGGGTGAAGTTGGATGACTTGAATCGCTGTCTGACTTACAACCTGAAGCAATAGCTAGTGTTATTGCGCTAAAGCTTAGCAACTTAATCAAATGCATTTTATTTCCTAATGATTTCTAACGGTAACCTTTACAAGCTCAACATTATTTGAAATACGTTAATGCCTATAAACGAAGTGGGGCAGTTATAAAACGTGAGTCTACCCTCTGAATTGTGCGCGATAGTAATAAATGCAGAGCAGAAATCTAGGTGTACAAATGGAGTTACAGTGCTCAATTAAGGTATTTGTAAGTATGAGTACAATAATTATTTAGTCACATTTAGTCATTAAATGTAATTTCTCGGTTCCATGAGCAATGTGATACCACTAAAGTATTAATTTTAATGGTGTTGCGTACTGTATATTTAGGCAAAGTAAGCTAATGTAAGCAAGGGCGTTGTAAAATCCGTGATACTAAACTTTTTTATGTTTTTTTATATTGGCATTGAGAAATGCTCAACTTTCAATATACTCCGGCGCGTTTACGTTTTAAGGAGGAGTTATGGATTGCAATATTTTGCTTATCGAAGATGACATGCATATTGGAAATTTGACCAAAATGTTCTTGGAGGCAGAAGGTTATACAGTCAACTGGATTGAAGACGGATCAATAGCTCTGAATAAAATCGATTCTCTTAAACCCGATCTAGTGATATTAGATTTAATGTTACCAGGAAAGTCAGGGGGGGATATTTGTCGAGAAGCGCGCGCATTTTATTCTGGAATGATTATGGTAGTTACGGCAGCAGAAGATGAAATGAGTGAGGTATCGCTATTCAAGCTAGGGGCTGACGACTATATAACAAAACCAGTGAGAGGCCATATTCTTGTTGCTCGTATTGAAGCGTTAATGCGCCGTTATAAACCTGTCCAACAAGCTGAAAAGTCTTTATATATATCAGATGCTTATGGAATTGTCGTTAATAATGAGAACCAGACCGCATACTATGAACAGAAACCTTTAAATCTCACTAACTCTGAGTTTGAAATTCTTCAGTTACTTATTGAAAATAAGGGAAAAACAGTTTCTAGAGAGCATTGCTGTCGAGTTGTCAGAGGGATTGAGTACAGTTCCTACAACCGTTCGATCGATATGCGAATTTCAGGCTTAAGGAAAAAGCTGATTCAAGCTGAAATATATGACGCAATTATCAAAACAGTTCGAAACCAAGGATACAGACTGGTTAAGGCCTAACGATGAAAATAATGTCTCAGCCGAAAAACATGTTTACCTGTTTGTACATAGAAAGTCTAATAGGGTTAGTATTAACCTTCTTCGTCTTTATCAATGTTACGAATGTTTTATTAAGACACGAGGATATTGGCTCTTTTATCGACAATGGAAACTCTTACGTTCAAGATTATATCGATAGTCAACATGAGAGGCACGGATTTCATCATAAGCTCAACAGCATGTCCTCTTTGCAGTATTACGACTACAAATTAATGCTATCGGACAGTACTACTTCCATTACAGACGTCTGTTCAGATTGTGAACTATTCAAACGAAGAGATGGCATTGATGTTTATATCAAAAATAACCAGTTATTTGTAGCCGCTTTTCCAATACCACGTGCCAACAAGCAACTATTTTTTATAGAAACCGAAGACCCGTTTAGTGCTGACGCTAAATGGTATGAAGACAGCGATAACCAGTTCTTTTTTGCCTTATTCGTGACATTGAGCATCGCTTTAGCAGGATTAATTTACTTGCCGTTGCACAGAGTTAACAAGCGCATTAACAAACTATTAGCTGTGCAGACAAAATTTGGACAAGGTGACCTTAGTGTTCGCTCTGAGGTGTTCCATATTTCACCGATAAAAGAACTCGCTCATAGTTTTAACGATATGGCTGATGATATCGAACTAAGAGTAAAAGAGTCGCTGGTGTTTTCTCAGGCTATTCCTCATGAAATCCGAACGCCCCTAACTAGAATTCAAATGGCCAGTGATTTACTCAGAAGAGAGGATACAAAGGACAAACAAACACTCTTTAACGACATAGACAGTTATATTGAAGACATTTCCCATTTAACCAGTGATATTCTTAAGTTATCGAGGCTTACTAACGGTCGGTGCGGTGAACTACCAATCGCTCGCGAGGCATTTTCCGTTTCTGAACTAGTTGAAAAACGTATCGATGTTATCGCTGATACTAAGCAAATTCAGTTTATCAAAGATTCAAACATCCTAGATGATAGGTATTTGGCTTCTAAGTGCTTGTCCAAATTGGTCATTGATAACTTACTTAAAAATGCACTTCGTTACGGTGGCGGGGTAGTCAATGTCACCTTGAGAGAGTACCACTCATGTTGGACTTTGGACGTAGAAGATAATGGTCCTGGCATCCCTATTGAAAAGCGAGAGGAAGTATTTATCGCCTTCTCGCGCTTGGACTCTTCGCGAAATCATAACAATGGCGGATTCGGTCTAGGGTTAGCTATTGTCGCTCAGGCAAGCAGAAACTTAGGATGGAATGTATCTGTAGATGAAAGCCACATTGGTGGCGCCCGTTTTACAGTAGTGATCCCGAAAGAGTGAATTGCTTTGTACGAAAGAACTCATGACTAGAAAGAGATTAAGTCATGAGTTCTTACTGTAGAAATTAGCGTTTGAACAAACCTTTACTGTTTAGGTAACCGAGCATATGAGGTCGAGATTCACCTTCTAGCTTACTAGTAACTTGTGAAGACCACGTACTGCTTTTTTGGTTTGTTGATCGATGTGCGTAATAGGAAAGCATCACATCATCGTATTGTGCAACCGCATTTTTATCTAGCTGATGGTATTCATTTTCATGCACAATGACGTCAAGAGGCAAGCGTGGTTTTACCTCTGGGATTTGGTCTGGATATCCTAAACACATCCCAAAAAGAACCGCAGAGTGCGGGGGCAAACCTAACAACTCATCAACTTCAGCCGCTTTATTTCTCAGGCCTCCGATATAGACGCCGCCTAACTCTAGTGACTCGGCCGCCACTAAACAGTTCTGTGCCATTATTCCGGCATCAATAGCACCGATTAAACCTAACTCTGTGTAGTCAACTTTCACGTTTGGGTTTAACTCTTGGTGACGCTGATAGTCTATACAGAAAACGAGAAATTCAGCGGCTTGAGCCACATAGGGTTGATTGCCAGAAAGTTGCACCAGTTTGTTGCGCTTATCTTTCTCTGTGACCCTGATAATAGAGACGACTTGCAATAGGCTAGATGATGATGCGGCAATTCCAGCTTTAAGAATAGTGTCTAGAATATCCTTATCGATAGATTGCTGCTTAAATTTTCGAATAGAACGGTGGTTGAGTATTGTTTCTAGAGTAGAGTTCACGTTCCTTTTGTCCCTATGGCTAATATAACTTACTGAACCTTAGTTTCTTTTCATAGGAGATTGCAAGTTTGAATTGCATAGGGGATTGTAGAATAAAGAAAAAAGCCTCGCATTAAGCGAGGCTTTAGAATGTGGCGGAGAGATAGGGATTTGAACGCTACGCCTAAAAACTAAAACTGCTTATTTTACAATGAGTTGTCTAGATTTCTAGAAAATCAATTTGTTG